>NZ_JBMOUF010000010.1:0-265281 GCF_049319705.1 Janthinobacterium sp. Mn2066
AAAGCGTTGTGTTTGTCAGCTGCGAAGAAGGAAGAGTATGAAGCGTTTCGCACATTTCGTCAACCTTCTTTTTTCTCCGCTTCGTTCAGCATTTGCATGCGTCGTTCAGCGAGGGGGCGAATTATAGCCAAGGCACGCTCGCCCCGCAAGGGCTATTTCAGGGACTGGCCAATATTGCCTTGTGCTATCGTAGCGCTGGCAACTGCGCCGCCTCCTTTATCTTGATCCCATGCCTATCCCACACATCCTCCCTACCGCCAATTCCGCCCTGTCCAGCAAACTCGAACACGCCTTCAATAGCAAGACCAAACCCCTGGGCAGCCTGGGGCTGCTGGAAACACTGGCACGCCAGATCGGATTGATACAGCAAAGTACGCAACTGACCCTGCGAGATCCCGCCATCATCGTATTTGCAGCGGACCATGGCGTGGTGGACGAAGGCATTTCTGCCTATCCGCAGAGCGTGACCTGGCAAATGGTGGAAAACTTCCTGGGCAACGGCGCAGCCATCAATGTCTTCGCCCGCCAGAACAATAGCGCCTTGTATATAGTCGATGCGGGCGTGAAGCACGACTTCGGCCCGCGCGACGGGCTGATCGACCGCAAGCAAGGCCCAGGCACGCGCAACTTTGCCAGGGAACCGGCCATGAGCCGCGAACAATGCCTGGCAGCCCTGCAGGCGGGCATGGACCTGGTTGCCACGTTGGATGGCAATGTGCTGGGCTTCGGCGAAATGGGTATCGGCAATACGACCGCCGCTGCGGCACTGATGCACAAGCTGACGCAGACGCCGGTCGCGCACTGCGTGGGCGCCGGCACGGGCCTGTCTGTCGACGGCATCCTGCACAAGCAGAAGGTGATCGAGGCGGCCGTCGCGCATCATGCGGGTGTTACCGATCCGCTCGACGTGCTGGCCACCTTTGGCGGCTTCGAGATCGCCATGATGGCTGGCGCCATGCTGAAGGCCGCCGAACAGCGCATGATCTTGCTGATCGATGGCTTTATCGTCAGCAGCGCATTATTGGTTGCGGCCCGGCTGCAACCTGCCATCCTCGACTACTGCGTGTTTTCGCACTGTTCCGATGAACACGGCCACCGCCAGCTACTGGCCAGCCTGGCCGCACGCCCGCTGCTGCAGCTCGATTTACGCCTGGGTGAAGGCACGGGTGCCGCGCTGGCCTTGCCACTGCTGCACGCGGCTGTCAATTTCATGCGCGAGATGGCGACGTTCGCCTCGGCCCAGGTCAGCGAAAAATCCACGCCAGATTAACCATGATCAAGCCCGTCCATGCTCTCATCCACCAGTGCCGATTGTTTTTTATCGCGCTGCAGTTCTTCACGCGCTTGCCGATACCGCGCTGGGTAGGTTTTGAGCCTGACTGGCTGCAGCACGCGTCGCGCTATTTTCCGCTGGTGGGCCTGGCAGTGGCGGCGATTTCCAGCGCCGTGTATCTGCTGGCCAGCTGCTTCCTGCCATCGACGGTGGCCGTGCTGCTGGCCGTCGCCGCCGGCATCTACCTGACGGGCGCCTTCCATGAAGACGGCTTCGCCGACATGTGCGACGGTTTCGGCGGCGGTTATACGCGTGAGAGGGTACTGGAAATCATGAAAGACTCGCGCATCGGCGCGTATGGCGCCATCGGCATACTGTGCCTGCTGGCCATCAAATGCGTGGCGCTGGCCTCGCTGCCGCCTGCCGCGGTGGTGGCAGCGCTGCTGATTGCCCATCCACTGTCACGCCTGGCCGCCGTCTCGCTGATATGGTGCATGGACTACGCGCGCGATGAAGGCAAGGCCAAGCCAATGGCGCAATCGATGAGCACGGGAGAATTTACCATCGCCACCGTTTGCGGCTTGCTGCCCGCCATCGTGTGCGGCATTCTGGGGATCGTCGCCTGGAGTGCGCTGCTGATCGCCGCGCTGGTAGCGGCGGGCGCCGCGTGGTGGCTGGGCCGCACATGCCAGCGGCGCATCCAAGGCTATACGGGCGATTGCCTGGGCGCCGTGCAGCAAGTGGCGGAAGTGCTGATTTACCTGGCTATCCTGTCCAGCGTCCAGCCGCCCGTGCGCTTGTATTAGCATGCGCTTGATTCTTGTCCGCCACCCTGCACCGCAAGTGTCCAGCGGTATTTGCTATGGCAGCAGCGATGTGGCCGTTGCTCACCACGAAAGAGAAAAAGTACGGACCAGCCTGCGGCACCGCTTGCCGCCCCATATACCCGTCTACACCAGCCCCCTGCTGCGCTGCCTGGATCTGGCACAGCAACTAGCTGAAGACTTGTCCGCCAGCGCCCTGCATCTTGACACCCGCCTGGCAGAGATGGATTTCGGCACGTGGGAAATGCGGCCCTGGCACACCATTCCCCGTACGGAAATCGATGCCTGGGCAGCCGATCTGGCGCACTACCGGCCGGGCGGCGGCGAAAATGTGCTGGGCATGGCCACCCGGCTGCAGGCCTTTCAACACGATCTGTTGCGCGAACAACACGGTGTAGCCATCCTCATCTGCCATGCGGGCACCATCCGCCTGCTGACAGCGTTGCAGGCGCGTTTATCATTGGAAGAAACCGCCCTGCTGGCCGCCTCTTCTGCCCATAAAATCGACTATGGCACGACAACTGTCATCAACTTTTGATGATTGAATGTCAATCCTGACATTTCGGGTCAGGCCCTCTGCACGTATAATGGAGGGGTTTTGGTGCCCGCGCCCATGTCCATGAGCGCAGTTAAACGGGAAACACGATGCCGCAGTGCGGTGAACGTGTGCTGCCCCCGCAACGGTAAGCAAGTGTCATTCATCTCAAGCAGATACGAATGGCTAGCCATCCCTGACAACCACTGTGCCGATAACGGCATGGGAAGGTGGGATCGCCATACTTGCCAGCCCGGATACCGGCCAGGACAGGTGGAAGTGTGCGAACGGGGAGGTTTGCGATCCAAATGGCGAAGGCCATCTTCGATCGCCGTCCTCAGTTTCCCGCTTCTGTTCAATCTGGCCAACGGGGACGTAGGCCGGTTGCAAATTACTTACTGAAAATTATCATGACTCATGCTGTTTCCCGCCATGCGGCGCTCACGTCGCTCGCGCTAGCCATTGCTGCGCCTGCCGCCTTCGCCCAGACCACGCCCGACACTTTCGATCCTGTCGTCGTTACCGCCAACCGCTATCCGCAGCACCTGAGCGAAGTATTGAGCGATACCGTGACCATCAGCTCCGAAGAAATCGCGCGCTCGGGCGCCGGTTCGCTGGTCGATCTGCTGCAAAAACAACGCGGCATCGAAGTGGCCCGCAACGGCGGTCCAGGCACGGCATCGAGCGTCTTCATTCGCGGTGCAAACAGCAACCAGAATATCGTCCTGGTCGACGGCGTGCGCATCGGTTCGTCCACCCTGGGCACCGCCAACTGGAGCGCCCTGCCCCTGTCGAGCATCGATCACGTTGAAATCGTCTACGGCCCTGCAAGCACCATGTACGGCGCTGATGCAATCGGCGGCGTAATCCAGATCTTCACCAAAAAAGGCGACGGCCCGGCGCGCTTCTCCGCTTTCGCCGGCTACGGCAGCTACAACACCCGCCAGGCCGAAGCCAGCGTGGCTGGTAGCATCAACAATTTCAACTACTCGCTGACCGCAGGCAAGGAAAAGTCGGACGGCTTCTCGGCTTCCAAGCTGGGCGCATCGTCGTTCACCTACAATCCGGACAAGGACGGCTACGACAAACAAAGCGCCAGCGGCCAATTCAGCTACCAAATGGCCAAAGGCCACGAAGTCGGCCTGGTTTTCCTCAATTCGGAACTGAAGTCACAGTACGACGCAGGCCCAGGCTACGACGCGCGCAGCAACCAGAAGCTGGAAAACGTTTCGGTCTTCACGAAAAACCAATTCCTGCCGAACTGGACCAGCGAACTGCGCTACGCTGAAGCACGCGACAAGTCGGGCGACGACAGCAGCGCGGCATCGTGGGGCAAGAGCGAAATCGACACCAAGCAAACCGATATCACCTGGCAGCACGATATCCGTATCGGCAGCGACAATCTGCAATTGCTGGCTGACTATCGCAACGAAGACGTGATGTCGAGCAGCACGCCAGAAGTGAGCCGCGGACGCAATACCAAGTCCTACGCCGCTTCGTACAATATGGTACGCGGCGAGCACCTGGTCAGCATCAGTGCACGCAACGACGACAACTCGAAATTCGGCTCCCACAACACGGGCAGCGTCGCTTACGGCTACCGCTTCAGCAATAGCCTGCGCGCCAACGCCAGCTATGGCACCAGCTTCCGCGCCCCAACGTTCAATGAACTGTTCTACCCAGGCTATGGCCTGGCGTCGAACAAGCCGGAAACGGGCCGCAATGCGGAAATCGGCCTGCACTACAACGACGGTGTATCGCAGCTGAGCGCAAGCTACTACCACAACAAGGTCACCGACCTGATCGTCAACACCACCCCATGCCCTGATCCGACCTTCAACGGTACTTTTGGTTGCGCCTACAACGTCAACAAGGCGCTGCTGGAAGGCTTGACCCTGGCCGGCAGCCGCAAGTTCGGCGCGTTCAACATCAGCGGCAACATCGACCTGCAAGACCCACGCGATCAAACCAAGGACAAGCAGCTGCAACGCCGCGCCAAGAAACACGCGACTTTCAACGCCGACTATACCGCCGGTCCACTGACCGCGGGTACAGAATGGCAGTTGTCGGACAAGCGCTTTGACGATGCCGCCAACAAAAACACCCTGGGTGGCTATGGCTTGCTGAACCTGTACAGCACCTACCAGTTCACACGCGACTGGTCGGTGCTGGCACGCTGGAACAACATCACCAACAAGAACTACGAACTGGCACGCTTCTACGCAACGCCACGTTCCAACTTGTTCGTCGGCGTACGCTACGGCATGAAATAAACACCTTGTAATGAGGTAAGCTGCGGGCGGTGGCATGTCGCCATCGCCCGCAGCTGCAGTTCTGCAGTCCCCGAGTTAAAGGCAGTACATGCACCCATTTTTTCGCAATCTGCGCCACCGCGCCATCCTGATCCTCACGATGCTGATCGTATGCGCGATTGCCAGCCTGATTTTCTCCGGCATGACCGGCTCCGTAGCGATTCCGCTCGCCGACCTGCCTTCCGCCCTGCTCCACCTGATCCAGGGCAAAACCGATACCCTCGCCGCCACCCTGCTCGACCTGCGCCTGGGCCGCGCACTGACCGCCTTCGTCACCGGCGCGGCGCTGTCGCTGGCCGGCGTGATGATGCAGGCCTTGCTGCGCAACCCCCTCGCCGACCCCTATGTATTGGGCATTTCCGCCGGCGCTTCCGTGGGCGCCTTGGCGGCCCTGCTGTTCATGTGCGCGCTGTGGGTGGTCGATGCGGCTGCCTTTGCCGGCGCGGTCGGCATCTCCATGCTGCTGTACCTGTTTGCCCGGCGCGACCTGCGCGGCGGTACCGCGGCAGAAGGCGGCGCTTCGCTGTTGTTGCTGACGGGCGTGATCCTGTCGTCGGCCTGCATGGCCATCGTCACCCTGATGCTGTCGATCGCGCCCGAGAGCCGTTTGCGCAGCATGGTGTTCTGGATGATAGGCGACCTGTCCGGCGCACCCGCGCGGCTGATGCCCTGGCTGGTACTGGCCGCCGCCCTGGTGTTTGCGCTGCGCAGCGCGCGCGCCATGAATGTAATGGCACTGCATGCGGAAGCGGCAAGTACTCTGGGCGTGCGCGTGGGCGCACTGCGCAAGGGCCTGTTCTTTTGTTCCGGCCTGCTGACGGCCAGCGCCGTCACCAGCGCCGGCAGCATAGGTTTCGTCGGCCTGATCGTGCCGCATGCGCTGCGCTTTGCCTGCGGCCCTGACCACCGGCTGTTGATTCCGGCCGCAGCACTGGTGGGCGGCACTTTCCTGGTACTGGCCGATACCCTGGCGCGCACCGTGCTGGCGCCGCTGCAACTGCCCGTCGGCGTCATCACGGCAATGATAGGCGCGCCTGTCTTCCTGTACCAGCTGCACCGCTTGCGCCGGGGGTGAATATGATACGTACCGACCAACTGAATCTGAAAGCGGGCACGCGCACGCTGGTGGACAATTTAAACTGGAGCATCAGCGCAGGTGAATGCTGGAGCGTGATCGGCCGCAACGGCGCCGGCAAGAGCACCCTGCTGCGCACCCTGGCTGGCCTGCGCGAACCGGACACGGGCCATGTCACTATTCAAGGCCGCGCCCTGGGCGACTGGCCGTTGACGGAACTGGCGCGCGAACGGGCCTTTCTGGCGCAGGCGCGGCACGATGCATTTTCGTATAGCGTGATCGAGACAGTGCTGTCGGCGCGCCATCCGTATCACGACAACCATTACTGGGAAGGCAGCGACGACCAGCACCTTGCCCTCGCCGCACTGGCATCGATGGAAGTCGATCACCTGGCCGCGCGCGACGTGCGCAGCCTGTCGGGCGGCGAGCGCCAGCGCGTGGCGATCGCCGCCATGCTGGCGCAGGATACGCCGCTGCTGCTGCTCGACGAACCGGCCAATGCGCTGGACCTGGCGCACCAGGTCAGCGTGATGGGACTATTGGCAAAACTGTGCCGCGAACAGCATAAAACCGTGGTGATGGTGGGCCATGACCTGAACCTGGCGCATAGCGTCTCGACCCACTCGCTGCTGCTGATGGGCGACGGCGGCTGGCTGGCCGGCCCCGTAACCGAAATGATGCAGGCATCCATCCTGGGCCACTACCTGGGCCACCCGATCGAGATCATCGAACATGGCAAACGCAAGATATTCATACCGAAAGAGGACATAGCATGAGCGAGAACAAAACCATCGATGCAGAAACTGCCGCCATCAACGAACGCCACCGCGTGCGCATGGAGCGCAAGAAGGCCATCATCGATGCGGCCATCGCCAAGGCCGACAAGGAAATCGGCATCATCATCGTCAACACGGGCAACGGCAAAGGTAAAAGCTCCAGCGGTTTCGGCATGGCGATACGCGCCATGGGCCATGGCATGAAAGTGGGCGTGGTGCAGTTCATCAAGGGCGCCATGTCGACCGGTGAAGAAAAATTCCTGCGCCGCTTCCCCGATGAAATCAGTTTTCACGCCATGGGCGAAGGCTATACCTGGGAAACCCAGAACCGCGAGCGCGACATCGAAAAAGCGGAACTGGCGTGGCAGCAGGCGAAGACTTTCCTGGCTGATCCCAGCTACGGCCTGGTGCTGTTCGACGAACTCAATATCGCCCTCAAATACAAATACCTGGATGTACACAAGGTGATTGCCGACCTGCTGGAACGCCCGGCCATGCAGCACGTCGTCATCACGGGCCGCGGCGCACCGGAAGAACTGATCGCGATTGCCGACACCGTCACCGAGATGGCGGTCGTCAAGCACGCGTATGCGGCCGGCATCGGCGCGCAGGCCGGTACCGAGTGGTAACAGCGCCATGACGCGCACCCTGGTCTTCGGCGGCGCCCGTTCCGGCAAGAGCGCCTACGCCGAACAACTGGCCCGCAGCTCGGGCAAGCAAGTCACCTACATCGCTACCGCGCAAGCCGGCGATGGCGAGATGGCCACACGCATCGTCCACCATCGCCTGCAGCGCCCGGCCGATTGGATCACCTTGGAAGAACCGCTCTGCCTGGGCGAAGTCATCCTGCAGCAGGCGCGCCCCAATCGCCTGCTGCTGGTCGATTGCCTGACCCTCTGGCTGACCAATCTGCTGTTTTCCACTGGCGAGACGTATCCGGACGTGGGCGATATCGTCCTGCCCGAACGGTTTCACAGTGAACGCGCGCTGCTGCTGTACGCGCTGGCCGACCTGGAAGACAGCGGTTGCGACATCGTGCTGGTATCGAATGAAGTCGGCATGGGCATCGTGCCTTACGGCGCCATTTCGCGCTGTTTCACCGATGAAGCGGGACGTTTGAACCAGGCAGTGGCGGCCATCTGCGACAAGGCCATATTTGTCGCAGCCGGTCTGCCGCTACACCTGAAGGGCGGCGCATGCTGAGTGGCTTGTCCCTGCCCATGCTGGCCGCGCTGATGACGGCCGGCGTACTGCTCGACATCATCCTCGGAGAAACGCGGCGCTGGCATCCGCTGGTCGGCTTTGGCCGCCTCGCCAACGCTATCGAACGATTGCTGAACCGGGGCCGCGCACGCTTTGTGCGCGGTGCGCTGGCGTGGATGCTGGCCGTGCTGCCGATCACCGTGCTCACCGCCTGGCTATGCGGCTGGGCTGGCGCAGCGCTGCACGTATTTCTGCTGTATCTGTGCCTGGGGCTGCGCAGCCTGCGCGACCATAACCAGCCGATCGCCGATGCGCTGGCGCTCGATGATCTCGATAACGCACGCCTGCTGACGGCGCGCATCGTCAGCCGCGATACTACCAACGCCGACGCGGCCAGCCTGGCCAAGGCCAGCACCGAATCCCTGCTGGAAAACGGCAACGACGCCGTCTTCGGCACCCTGTTCTGGTTCGCAGTGGCGGGCGGCCCCGGCGCCGTGCTGTTCCGCCTGGCGAACACGCTGGACGCCATGTGGGGCTACCGCAACGAGCGGTTTGACTGGTTCGGCTGCTGCGCCGCACGCATCGACGATATCCTCAACTACCTGCCGGCGCGCCTGACGGCTTTGTCGTATGTCTTGCTGGGTAAAACCATGGCGGATAAAAAACGCGCGTGGTTTTGCTGGCGCACGCAAGCCCCCGCCTGGGGCAGCCCGAATGCAGGGCCCGTGATGGCCAGCGGCGCCGGCGCCCTGGGCTTGGCGCTCGGTGGCGACGCCATCTACGACGGCGTACTGGAAAGCCGCCCGCCGCTGGGCAGCGGACGCCCGGCCGAAGCACGCGACATCGACCGCGCCTGGCGGCTGGTGGCGGAAACGGCCGTGCTGTGGCTGATCTGGATGGCGCTGGCGGCGGGCCTGGTATATGTGCGCGGGGTCTTCCATGCTTGAACATGGCGGCAACCTGCGCGACGCGGCGCGCGAATATGGCCGGCCGCTGGCAGACTGGATCGACCTGTCGACCGGCATCAACCCGCACTGGTATGCAGCGCCAGCACCGAACGCCAACGCCTGGCACCGTTTGCCAGAAGCCGACCCCGCGCTGGCGGCCGCCGCTTGCACCTATTATGGCGCGCCAGCCATGCTGCCGGTGGCCGGTACGCAGGCCGCCATCCAGGCCCTGCCCCGCTTGCGGCCACCATCGCGCGTGGTCGTCGCCGCACCGTCGTATGCCGAACATGCGCACCACTGGGGACAGCACGGCCACCAGTTGTCGCAAGTGCCGTATGCGCAATTGGCCGGCGCCGTCGATAGCTGCGAGGTACTGGTGATCTGCAACCCGAACAATCCCACCGGAGAACGCATCGCGCCCGAATTGCTGCTGGCATGGGCCAGCCGGCTGGCGGCGCGCGGCGGCTGGCTGGTGGTCGATGAAGCATTCGGCGACACGGAAACGCAGGCCAGCCTTGGGCCGCATACGCACATGCCTGGCTTGATCGTGCTGCGCTCGGTCGGCAAATTCTTTGGCCTGGCCGGCCTGCGCCTGGGTTTTGTGGCCGCCCATCCTCGCTTGCTGGCACAACTGGCCGATTTGCTGGGGCCGTGGACCGTCAGCGGCCCGGCGCAGCAGGTGGCGCTGGCAGCGCTGACGGATACGCCATGGCAAACGGCCATGCGCAGCCGCTTGCAGCAGGAAGCTGCGCGGCTGCGACAACTGCTGGCCGCGCATGGCATCGCCAGTCAAGGCACGGATTTATTTCAATGGTGGCCCGAAGCACGTGCCGAAGACTTCTGGCGGCACATGGCGCAGCGCGGTATCTGGGTACGATTATTCCGCCAGGCCGCGCGCGGCATCCGCCTGGGACTGCCGCCCGACGATGCCACCTGGCACAGCCTGTCACAGGCACTCACCGCATGGAACAAGGACAACACATGAAACGCTCACATATCGCCGCCCTGCTGGCCACTTTCGCTACCATCACTTCCCTCAACGCGCACGCCGCCATCTCGGTGCGCGATGACGATGGCAATCTCGTCACCATCGACAAGCCGGCGCAGCGCATCCTGGCGCTGGCGCCGCACATCACGGAATTGCTGTTTGCCGCTGGCGGCGGCGACAAGATCGCCGGTGTCGTCAGCTACAGCGATTATCCGGAAGCGGCAAAAAAACTGCCGCAGGTGGGCGACAACCGCCAGTTCGACATGGAACGCATCATCGCCATGAAACCCGACCTGATCGTGGTCTGGATGCATGGCAGCGCCGAACGCCAGATCGCCATGCTGCGTCAGCTAAAAGTGCCGATCTTTCATAGCGAACCGCGCAAGCTGGCCGATATTCCCGACAGCCTGGAGCGCCTGGGCCAGCTGATGGGCACGGAAAGCGTGGCCAAACCCGTTGCGGCCCAGCTGCGCGGCCAATTGGCCAGCCTGACGGCGCGCTATGCGCAGCGCCCGCCCGTGCGCATGTTTTACCAGGTGTGGGACAAGCCGCTGTACACCCTGAGCGGGGCGAGCATCGTCAGCGACGCCATGCGCGTGTGCGGCGCGCAGAATATCTTCGCAGCCTTGAAGGTGGTGGCGCCCGTCGTCACACAAGAAGGCGTGCTGCAGGAAGATCCGGAAGCGATTTTCGGCACCAGTGAAAAGAGCGATCCGCGCAGCGAAGGCGGGTTGGCCATGTGGCGTGCCTTCCCGTCGATGAAGGCGGTGCGCAGCAATAACCTGTTCCGCCTGAATGGCGATTTGCTCAACCGCGCCGGCCCGCGCATGATCGAAGGCACGGCCGCCCTGTGCGAAAAAATCGAGCTGGCCCGTTTGCACCGCACGAATCCAGCGGCACAAAGCGCGCCATAAGCACCATGAGCACACCCTCGCTCTTTTCCACCCTGATGGTGCAGGGTACCACCTCGGATGCCGGCAAGAGCACCGTGGTCGCCGCCCTGTGCCGCTTGCTGAAACGCCGTGGCATTTCCGTGGCGCCGTTCAAGCCGCAGAACATGGCCCTGAACAGCGCCGTCACGGCAGATGGCGGAGAAATCGGCCGCGCCCAGGCATTGCAGGCGCTGGCGGCCGGCATCGCGCCGCACACGGACATGAACCCGGTGCTATTAAAACCGTCGTCGAACACGGGTGCGCAAGTGATCATCCATGGCAAGGTGCGCGCGGAAATGAACGCCCGCGACTACCAGCAATATAAAACCGTGGCGATGGGCGCCGTGCTGGAATCGCATGGACGCCTGCGCGCGCAGTACGAGGCTATCATCGTCGAAGGCGCAGGCAGCCCGGCCGAAGTCAATTTGCGGGCACGCGATATCGCCAATATGGGGTTTGCCGAAGCCGTCGATTGCCCGGTGATCCTGGTGGCCGATATCGACCGGGGCGGCGTGTTTGCCCATATCATCGGCACCCTGGCGTGTTTGTCCGACAGCGAACGGGCGCGCATCATCGGCTTCGTCATCAACCGTTTTCGGGGCGACATCTCGCTACTGACACCCGGCATCGAATGGCTGGAACAGCAGACGGGCAAACCGGTGCTGGCCGTGCTGCCGTATCTGCAAGGGCTATTCCTTGACGCGGAAGACGCCGTCGAAGCGACGCAAACGGAACGGGGGGCTTTCAAGGTGGTGGTGCCGCGACTGCCGCGCATCAGCAACCATACGGATTTCGACGCCTTGCGCGCCCACCCGGGCATCGACCTGCAATTCATCCAGCAAGGGCAAGTCATGCCGCCGGCCGACCTGGTGATCCTGCCCGGCAGTAAAAACACGCGCGGCGACCTCGATTGGCTACAGCAGCAAGGCTGGCCGGCCTACCTGGCCAAACACTTGCGCTACGGCGGCAAGGTGATCGGCATTTGCGGCGGCTTCCAGATGCTGGGGCTCGCCGTGCACGATCCGCTGGGCGTGGAAGGCATGGCCGGAAGCTCGCCAGGGCTGCGCTTGCTGGACATGACGACGGAGCTGACATCGGAAAAGCGGCTGGAGCAGGTCAGCGGCCACTGCGCGTTTGCCGATGCAAAAGTCGGTGGCTATGAAATCCATATGGGCGTGTCGCAAGGTCCGGCCCTGTCGATACCGGCCTTTGTCATCGATGGCCGGCCGGAAGGCGCCGTGTCGCCGGACGGGCAAATCCTCGGCAGTTATTTGCACGGCATGTTCGATACGCCCGGCGCCTGTTCGGCGCTACTGCGCTGGGCCGGGCTGGACTCGGACCTTACGGTCGATACCGCCGCCTTGCGCGAAGCCAGCCTGGATCGCATCGCCGATGCGGCGCAACCCTTGCTCGATGCACTGGACAAGTTAAACCAGGTTTAATGATCAAACGCGCACGGATGGCGGCGCGCAAGCGCCTTTTGTGTAACAATTCAGGGCACTGTTGGCTCCGTTCCAACCTTCTCAGGCTCCGCATCCATGTCCAGTTCTGCCGTTAAAAGCTACCTTCCCTGGGTAGTCGCCACCGCCCTTTTCATGGAGCAGCTCGACTCCACCATCGTCAACACCGCGATTCCCGCCATGGCCGCCAGCCTGAACGTGACGCCGCTGAGCCTGAAGGCGGTGGTCACCAGCTACATCCTGAGCCTGGCCGTGTGCATCCCCATCAGCGGCTGGATGGCCGACCGCTTCGGTACACGGCGCGTGTTTTCCGCCGCCATCGCCATCTTTACCATCGCTTCCATCCTGTGCGGCCTGTCCGTCAATTCGCCGATGCTGGTGGCGGCGCGGCTGCTGCAAGGGGTGGGCGCGGCCATGATGATGCCGGTAGGACGGCTGGCGATCATCCGCACCTTCCCCAAGTCGCAATTGCTGGCGGCCATGAATTTCGTGATTATCCCCGCCCTGATCGGTCCCTTGCTGGGGCCGACCGTGGGCGGACTGATCGTGCACTGGCTGTCGTGGCGTGAAATTTTCTTCGTCAACGTACCGGTCGGCCTGACGGCGCTGTACCTGGCGCACCGCTACATGCCTGATTATTACGGCGACAAGCAGCGCCCGCTGGACTTGATCGGCCTGGTGCTGTTCGGCACCGGTATCGCCTTGCTCTCCTGGCTGCTGGAAATTTTCGGCGAGCACAAGCTGGACCTCACCTCGGCCGCCGTGCTGCTGTTCATCTCCATCAGCCTGCTGGCCGCCTATGCCTGGCACTCGCGCGAAGTACTGCACCCGCTGCTGCGCCTGGCCCTGTTCAAGATCCGCACCTTCCGCGTGTCGGTGGTGGGCGGCTTCGTCACGCGTTTGGGCGTGGGCGGCCTGCCCTTCCTGCTGCCGCTGCTTTATCAGCTGGGCCTGGGCTTGCCGGCCTGGCAATCAGGCTTGCTGATGATGCCGTCGGCGGCCGCCGCCATGTTCATGAAATTCATTTCCGCGCGCGTGCTGGCCCGCTTCGGCTACCGCCAGGTACTGGTCATCAATACGGTACTGATCGGCGTCACCATCGCCATGTTTTCGCAAGTGGGCGCCAACACGCCGATTTATGTGATCGTCGCCATCAGCCTGTGCCTGGGCTTTTTCAATTCCCTGCAGTTTTCCAGCATGAATACCATCGCCTATGCGGACGTGGACAAGAGCGATTCCAGCATGGCCAGCACCATTGCCAGTTCGATGCAGCAACTGTCGATGAGCTTTGGCCTGGCCTTCGGTTCGCTGATCACCGGCTGGTTCCTGGGCGACATGCCGCAATCGGACCGGGTGCAGCTGACCAGTGCCTTGCACCACGCCTTCCTGGCCCTGGCGGCGCTGACCGTCCTGTCTTCGCTGACCTTCTGGACCCTGCGCCGCAACGATGGCGAAAGCATCAGCAAGGGTTCGGAGGGCGACGACGACGATGCAGACGAGGTCAAGGCCCAGGCCGTCGTGCAAACGGAAGTGCAGACAGCGAAGAATCAAACCGCAAAC
Organism: Janthinobacterium sp. Mn2066; assembly: GCF_049319705.1. Taxonomy (NCBI): domain Bacteria; kingdom Pseudomonadati; phylum Pseudomonadota; class Betaproteobacteria; order Burkholderiales; family Oxalobacteraceae; genus Janthinobacterium; species Janthinobacterium sp. Mn2066. The sequence continues at coordinate 13,886 of NZ_JBMOUF010000010.1, forward strand.
TGAGCCGCATCAAACCCGCCGGCGTACGCGCTGGCGGCTGTTACCCCGCCGGTGCTAAGGTGAGCGCTGGGGGCGCACATGACGGGAGAACGGCAATTTGCGTGGGTAGGTACTGACCGCCACGGCAAGCGCGTGCACGGCATGCTGCGCGCGGCCGATCCCGCCGCCGTCACCCTGGCCTTGCGCCGCCAGGGCATCCTCGCCACCCGCGTGCGCGCCCGCCGCCATGCACCGGGCAAGGCCATCACGCACAAGGATATCGCCCTCTTCACGCGCCAGCTGTCGACCATGATGGCGGCCGGCGTGCCCCTGCTGCATGCTTTCGACATCGCCGGCAAGGGCCACGCCAAGCCGGCCATCACCGAGCTGATGGCCGATTTGCGCCACGATATCGAGGCAGGCAGCAGCCTGCAGCAAGCGTTTCGCCAGTTCCCCAGGCTGTTCGACAGCCTGTATTGCAGCCTGGTGGCGGCTGGCGAGCAAGCCGGCATCGTGCAGGAATTGCTGGCGCGCCTGGCCACGCACCAGGAAAAAACCATCGCCCTGCGCCGCCAGTTACGCGGCGCCATCATGTATCCGCTGGCCATCGTGCTCGTTGCCGTCTTCGTCACGGCCATCATCATGAGCTGGGTCGTGCCCGCGTTTCGCCAGGTGTTCGACAGTTTTGGCGCCCCCTTGCCGCTGCCAACCTTGATGGTGATGGCCATCTCGGCTTTTTTCGTCCGTTACTGGCTGGCCATGCTGGCCGTGCTGGCGGCGCTTGTTTTACTGCTGCACCTGGCCTGGCGGCGTTCGCCCGCCCTACGCAGGCAAGTGCAATTGCAGGCGCTGCGTTTGCCCCTGTTCGGCCCGCTGCTGCGCTGCGCCGCCATCGCCCGCTGGACGCGCACCCTGGCTGCCATGTTTGCCGCCGGGGTACCGCTGCTCGACTCGCTGGCACTGGTCGGCGCCGCCTCCAACCATCCGCTGTACCAGGACGCCACCTTGCGCATCGAGCGCGAAATCCGCGCCGGCGGCAGCCTGGCCCTGGCGATGGATCACAGCGGCGTATTTCCCGAACTGCTGACGCAACTGGCCCTGATCGGCGAAGAATCGGGTGTGCTCGACACCATGCTGACGCGCGCGGCCGACATCATCGAAGCAGAAATCGCCGCCACCGTCACCATCCTGTCCTCGCTGCTGGAACCGGCCCTGATGGTGGTGCTGGGCGTGCTGGTGGGCGGGCTGGTGATTGCCCTGTATTTGCCGATTTTTAAATTGGGTGCGGTCATTTGACCGCAGGCAATACTTCACCCTCCAATACATCATCAAAAGTATCTTTACCGCGTTGACATGCGTTCTGTAGAGGGGCAGACTGCTGCGATACAAAAAACGTCTTATAAATAATCACTTTTTATACATGAAAATTCATAATAAGCTGGACTGGCTAGAAGCGCTCAGGGGGATTGCAGCCATTTTAGTCGTCTTGACACACGCCAGATACTTCATGTTCAACACCGTCAATTGGGACAAGGCCGAAGAATTCCTCAGGCCAGGAGCCATGGGTGTGGACTTGTTCTTCATCATTAGTGGCTTCATCATGGCTTACTCGACGAAAAACTCGGATGGCAGCCCGTCTTATGCCAAGACATTTGCGATCAAACGGTTCGCACGGATCTGGCCTGTTTACGTCGTCATGACCGTATGCTGGATAGGCGCAGAACAAAATATTTTCACTTATTTTAGTTCCACGGAAAATATCGTCCTGTTCTTGAAGAGTATTTTTTTCTTTCCTACCTCGATAAATAATCAACCATACTTCGGCGCGGTACTCCCCCTGGGCTGGACACTGGAATTCGAGATGTACTTTTATGCCATATTTTGCCTGTCCCTGTTTTTCAAGAAATGGCGCTGGCCGGTACTGTTTACATGGATGATCGCCACAGTCATGTTGCTCCCCATGCTACAAGAATCAAACCAGTCTTTTGATGTCATCAAGAATTTTTCATTCTCTTTCACCTACTTGAATCTGATGAGTAATCCGATTATTCTTGAGTTCCTGGCAGGCGTCGCCATCGGTCTGTTATATCTGCAGGATTGGGCCAAAATCAAGAACCCTATCATTGCCTATCACCTCCTGAGCCTGAGCATCGCGTTTACCATCTGGTTCAGCTACTCGCGGGTATCTGATTTTCACGGCCCCACAAAATGGGGAAGTGCACTGGCAATGACCGTGCTGGTCATCGCCATCGCCAGCAAAACCATCAAGTTTTATATTCCACCAGTATTGGTGTGGTTGGGTTCAATTTCTTTTTCCCTCTACCTCAGCCATACGATTACCCAGCACTATTTTGGTGTAATCATGCTCAAACTGGGAATGGAGCCGCATATGCACACGTGGGGTTATATTTTCATCACCACCGTAACAGCAATTTCGGTCGCAGCAGTCGTACATCGCTACCTGGAAAAAGCCCTTTCAGAATACATACGTAACAAATTGCTGACACTCCTGATCGGTCATAAAAAATCGCAGCACAGTGATCAAGGATACGCGGCCACGACTATCGTGGCTGAAAAATAATACAGATGTCGCGATGATGGTTATCGCGACGTTTTTACATACCGCCTTAACCTCACGCCGGAGGATAAATACTCTATACTGCCTCATCACTCAACGCCGCTTCAGCGACATGCTTAAACATTGATAGCGCGGCCATCAAACAGTCCATATCGGATTACGATTAAAAATAATGCTCCCAGACACCCTGCTGTTCGCCGCGCCCGGCAATCTGTTCGTCACCCTTGTCGCCGCCCTGTTCGGCCTGATCGTCGGCAGCTTCCTCAATGTGGTGATACACCGCATACCAAAAATGATGCAGCGCGAGTCCGATAACTATGTGGCGCTGGAAAGCGGTTTGCCTCCGCCACATACGGGGCGCTACAACCTGATGCTGCCGCATTCGCATTGCGGCGCCTGCGGCCACAAGATCACGGCGATGGAAAATATACCTGTCATCAGCTATCTGCTGCTGCGAGGCAAATGCCGCGCCTGCCAGGCGCCCATTTCGATACGCTATCCACTGGTGGAATTGTTGACAGCCGCCTTGTCGGCCGTACTCATCTGGCATTTCGGCAGCGGCTGGACAGGCCTGGCCAGCCTGGTGTTCCTGTGGCTGCTGATCTCCATGACCTTTATCGATGCCGATACGCAAATGCTGCCCGACGACCTGACCTTCCCCCTGCTGTGGGCAGGTTTGCTGGTCAATATCAATAGCACTTTTGTACCACTGCAAGACGCGGTGATCGGCGCGGCCGCCGGTTACCTGGCCTTGTGGAGCGTGTACTGGGCCTTCAAGTTGGCGACAGGCAAGGAAGGGATGGGGTATGGTGACTTCAAATTACTGGCGGCGCTGGGCGCCTGGCTGGGCTGGACGATGTTGCCGACCATCATATTATTGTCGTCCCTGGTCGGCGCCGTGGTCGGCATCGCCCTGATCGTGGCTGCCAGGCACGGGCGCGACAAGCCGATACCGTTCGGCCCTTACCTGGCGGCGGCAGGCTTGATCGCGCTCTTGTACGGTACGCCGTTGTCGCACTTTACACTGGCCCTGGTCAGCTAAGACATATGACTATCACGTCCTCTTATTTCAGCGTCGGCCTGACGGGCGGCATCGGTTGCGGCAAGAGCACCGTGGCCGACATGTTTGCCGCGCGCGGCGCCTCCATCGTCGATACCGACCAGGTCGCCCACAGCCTGACGGCGCCCGATGGCGCAGCCATGCCAGCCCTGGTGGCTGAATTCGGCTCTTCGTACGCCGATGCAAACGGCGCGCTGGACCGGGCCAAGATGCGCGCGCTGGTGTTTTCCGACGCCAGCGCCAAGGCCAGACTGGAAGCGATATTGCATCCACGCATACGTCAGGCCACCTTGACGGCGGCGGCCGAAGCGACGGGCAGTTACGTCATCTTTGCCGTTCCCCTGCTGGTCGAGTCCGGCGGCTGGGTCGAGCGGGTCAACCGCGTGCTGGTCATCGATTGTCTGGAAAGCTTGCAAGTGGCACGCGTGATGGCACGCAATAATTTGCCAGAAGAACAAGTTCGCGCCATCATGGCGACCCAAGCCACGCGTGCCATGCGGCTGGCGGCAGCCGATGATGTGATCGATAACAATGGCGATTTGGCAGCGCTGGAGCCGCAGATCGCCCAGTTACACGATGTATATATGGCATTTTCAAAAAGAATCACTGGAATGGGCTCGCAACGTTTGTAATTTGTCGACGCTTGGTTCAAAATCACGGAATTGTTTGCGGGTCCATAATCACCGCGTTTTCAGACGTACTTACAGCAACGGGCAAGATACCGTTTTGCCGGCTGTTACCAAAGGGATGTTATTTTGATTGTCTACGAATACCCTTTCAACGAACGCATACGTACGCTGTTGCGGCTGGAAGACCTGTACGACAAATTCAAGTTCTTTATCCAGCAAGAACATGCCATGCAACACCATGTTGCCTTGGCGACAATCTTCGACATGCTCGAAGTGGCCGGCCGCGCCGACCTGAAATCGGACCTGTTGCAAGAACTCGAACGCCAGCGTCAAAGCCTGCTCGGCTATCGCAGCAATCCCAATGTGGAACCGCATACGCTGGACGCGATACTGAGCGAACTCGACAGCGTGAGCGGTGCTTTGGTATCGGCGCAGGGCAAGACGGGCCAGAATATCCGTGACAATGAATGGCTGATGAGCATACGGGGCCGTACCATCATCCCGGGCGGCGCCTGTGAATTCGATTTGCCATCCTATTATGCGTGGCAACAACGCAGCTCGGAACAACGGCTGGCCGATATCCATGCCTGGTTTGCCCCGCTGGCGCCCCTGTTTGCGGCATTGGCCCTGGTGCTGCGCCTGCTGCGCGACTCGGGCGGCCCCGTCAAGCTGATCGCCAGCGCCGGCAGCTACCAACAAATGCTGCAAGGCAAGGTTTACCAGATGCTGCGGCTGACCCTGGATGAAAACAGCGGCGCCATCCCGGAAATCTCCGCCAACAAATACATGTTGTGGGTACGCTTCACTACCCAGGGCGGCGACTTGAAACCGAAGCCGCTGGAAGAGGATGTCCCCTTCGAGCTGACGCTCTGTAATTTTTAATTGATTTTATTGCATTTTTATGACCGTCGTTAATTGCCCTACCTGCGCCGCCAAAGTTGAATGGACGGAAGCCAACAAATTCCGCCCATTCTGCTCGGAGCGCTGCAAACAGATCGACCTGGGCGCCTGGGCCGAGGAAAAATACACGATCCCGGCCGCCAATCCGCTCGATGACGGACTCGAAGGCGATGACGCCAAAGTCACGCCCCATTCGCCCCATTAATACGTCAAGCGGCCTCTTGCGCAGCCCGGGCCGGGCCACGCAACGCAGCTAAACAGCGACTGTTTCCCGGCGCACCTCGTCCAGCCATTCCAGCAGAGGAATCGTAGCTGGCAGCAAGGGTTCCACGCCTACCGTACCCTGCCAGGCGAACGCCTGCCCTTCCAGGCTTTGCGGCTCGCCGCGCCAGTCGCGGCTGATGTAGAAATGCAGGCGCACATGGGCATGCGGATACACATATTCTACCCCGCACCAGGCTTCGGCGCTGTCGATCTGCAAGCCCAGTTCCTCGACAAACTCGCGTTTCAAGGCATCGAGGATGGTTTCGTCGGGCTCGACTTTTCCCCCAGGAAACTCCCAATACCCGTCATACGGCTTGCCGGCAGGGCGCTGGCCCAGCAGCACGTCGCCATTGGGCTTCATCAGGATACCGACGGCCACGTCGACCGGTTTGATCACTTTGTCAGTCATTATGGCAATTTCCCTGCGTAATCCCGTGCAAATTGCCAGGCCACCCGGCCCGAACGCGAGCCGCGCTGCAAGGCCCAGCGCAGGGCGTCGCCGCGCGCTTCGGTGATCTGTTCCGAGGTGCAGCCGAACGAGGACAGCCAATGGGCCACGATATCGAGATAATCATCCTGCTTGAACGGGTAAAACGACAGCCACAAACCGAAGCGCTCGGACAGCGAGATTTTCTCTTCCACCGTCTCGCCCGGATGCAAATCGCCATCGTCGTCCGTCTTGTAGCTGCTATTGTCGGACATGCGTTCCGGCATCAGATGGCGCCGGTTCGAGGTGGCGTAGATCAGCACATTGTCCGATTGCGCGGCAATACTGCCGTCGAGCGCCACTTTCAGCGCCTTGTAGCCGCCCTCGCCTTCTTCGAACGACAAGTCGTCGCAAAAGATGATGAAGCGCTCGGGGCGCGCCGCCACCAGCTCGACGATGTCGGGCAAGTCGGCCAGGTCAGCCTTGTCCACCTCGATCAGGCGCAAGCCCTGGCTGGCGAACTGGTTCAGACAAGCCTTGATCAGCGACGACTTGCCGGTGCCGCGCGCGCCCGTCAGCAGCACGTTGTTGGCCGGGCGGCCAGCGACGAACTGGCGCGTATTTTGTTCGATCTGCGCTTTTTGCGTGCCGATATTGTGCAAATCGTCCAACGCGATCGACGACACGTGGGCCACTGCCTGCAGATGGCTGACCGCGCCCTGACGGCGGCGCCAGCGGAACGCAAAGCTGCTCCAGTCTGGCGCAGGCGCCGCCAGCGGCAAGATCGCTTCCACGCGCGCCAGCAAGGCTTCGGCACGCAGCAGGAATTGATCGAGGGTGCTCATGAGCGGTAGTCGGCGTTGATCGACACGTAGTCGTGCGACAGGTCGCAGGTCCACAAGGTCGCTTGTGCTTCGCCGCGCGCCAGTTTGACACGGATGGTGATTTCGCTTTGCTGCATCACGCGCTGGCCGTCCTGCTCCTGGTAGTCCGGGTTGCGGCCACCATTCTTGGCCACCCACACGTCGTCCAGGTACAGGTTCAGTTTTTCCACTTCCAGGTCATCCACGCCCGCGTAGCCGATAGCGGCCAGGATGCGGCCCAGGTTCGGGTCGGACGCAAAGAACGCCGTTTTCACCAGTGGCGAATGGGCGATCGAATAGGCGATCTTGCGGCATTCTTCCACGTTGCGGCCGTCTTCCACGGTCACGGTCATGAACTTGGTCGCGCCTTCGCCATCGCGCACGATGGCTTGCGCCAGGAAGGTCGACAGCTCGGTCACGGCAGCGGCCAGTGCCGCGTATTCAGGCGAGTCGACACTGTCGATGCGCAAAGTACCGGCGCCGGTGGCGATCAGCATGAAGGAATCGTTGGTCGAGGTGTCGCCATCGATGGTGATGCAGTTGAACGATTGATCGGCCGCCTGCTTCACCAGTTGGTCCAGCACGCTCTGGGCCACGTTGGCGTCGAACGCCAAAAAGCCCAGCATGGTGGCCATGTTCGGCTTGATCATGCCGGCGCCCTTGCTGATGCCCGTCAGGGTGACCGTATGGCCGGCGATGGTGACCGTGCGCGAACCGGCTTTCGGCTGCGTGTCGGTGGTCATGATGGCTTCGGCGGCCGAAAACCAGTTATCGGTCGTCAATGCAGACACGGCTTGCGGCAAGCCGGCCACCAGGCGCGGCACCGGCAGCGGTTCCAGGATCACACCGGTGGAAAACGGCAGAATCTGTTGCGGCGTGCAGCCCAGCAGCCCGGCCAGCGCGGCGCAGCTTTCCTGCGCTGCGGCCAGGCCCTGTTCTCCGGTGCCCGCATTGGCGTTGCCCGTGTTGACCAGCAGCGCGCGGATAGGCGCGGCGCCCTGGGTTACGGCCGCCAGATTGGCCTTGGCCACCTGCACCGGGGCGGCGCAGAAGCGGTTCAGGGTAAACACGCCAGCGACGGTGGCCGTCGGCGCCAGTTTCAATACCAGCAAATCCTTGCGGTTCGGTTTCTTGATGCCTGCTTCGGCAACACCGATTTCAATGCCGGGAACGGCTTTCAAGTCGGCGGCGACGGGCTTGGGAGAATTGACGGCCATATGAGTTCTTCTGCTAGGGGGAAATGGAAGCGCTATTGTAGCGCCTTCGCGGAGTCATGGAAAATGCAGGTCCGCAAATTGAAAAAGCATAAAAAAACGGAGACCGCAGTCTCCGTTTTTGCTTAAGCCAGCGAACCGGGTTTAAGCCAGTTTACCGTGGCAAGCCTTGTATTTCTTGCCGCTGCCGCATGGGCACGGATCGTTACGGCCTACCTTGACGCCCATGCTCAGGCTCAGGTCGTCCACATCCTGATTGCCCCCGGCGGCAGGCGCCAGCAGTTCTTCCGGCGCCGCGTTCGGGTCGAACTCAGAATGCTGGTAGTGCACGTTTTCCACGTGCGACTGCTGCAGCGCCTGTTCGGCCGCATCGACTTCTTCGCGCGACTGGATCCGCACCGTCATCACGTGCTTGGTGACGTCGTTCTTGATCATGTCGAGCATCTGGCCGAACAGTTCAAACGCTTCGCGCTTGTATTCCTGTTTCGGGTTCTTTTGCGCGTAACCGCGCAGGTGGATACCCTGGCGCAGGTGGTCCAGCGCCGCCAGATGTTCGCGCCAGTGGCTGTCCACGCTTTGCAGCATGACACTGCGCTCGAAGCCGCCAAACGATTCCTTGCCCACGATATCGATCTTCGACTGGTACACCGCATCGGCAGCCACCAGCACTTTTTCGACGATCTCTTCATCGTTCAGGGTCGGATCGGCCTCCAGCATCGCCTGCAACGGCATGTCGATCAGCCATTCGCCGGTCAGGACTTTTTCCAGGCCCTTGATATCCCATTGCTCTTCCACCGATTCAGGCGGCACGTAACCATGCACCAGGTCGGTGAACACGCCATGGCGCAGGGAAGCGATCATTTCCGAAATATCGGTGGTTTCCAGCAGCTCGTTACGCTGCTGGTAAATCACTTTACGCTGGTCGTTGGCCACGTCATCGTATTCCAGCAATTGCTTGCGGATGTCGAAGTTGCGTGCTTCCACCTTGCGCTGGGCCGATTCGATCGAGCGCGACACGATGCCCGCTTCGATCGGTTCGCCTTCCGGCATTTTCAGGCGGTCCATCACGGCACGCACGCGATCGCCGGCGAAGATGCGCAGCAGCGCGTCATCCAGCGACAGGTAGAAGCGGGACGAACCCGGATCGCCCTGGCGGCCGGCACGGCCACGCAGCTGGTTGTCGACGCGGCGCGATTCGTGGCGCTCGGTACCGATGATGTGCAAGCCGCCCGCATTGACCACGTGGTCATGCAAGGATTGCCATTCATCGCGCAGTTTTTGCGACTGGGCAGACTTCTCGCCGTCGCTCAGTTCCGCATTCGCCTCGATGAACTTGATCTGGTTTTCCACGTTACCGCCCAACACGATGTCGGTACCGCGGCCGGCCATGTTGGTGGCGATGGTAATGGCTTTCGGACGGCCTGCCTGGGCGATGATTTCCGCTTCGCGTGCATGCTGTTTCGCGTTCAGCACGTTATGCGGCAGCTTTGCCTTGTCCAGGATGCCCGACAGCAGTTCCGAGTTTTCGATCGAGGTGGTCCCCACCAGCACGGGCTGGCCGCGTTCGTAGCAATCGCGGATATCGATCAGCATCGCATTGTATTTTTCCGCCGACGACTTGTAGACCTGATCCTGGCGGTCCTTGCGCTGCAATGGACGGTTTTGCGGGATCACCACCGTTTCCAGGCCATAGATTTCCTGGAATTCGTAGGCTTCGGTATCGGCCGTACCGGTCATGCCGGCCAGCTTGGCGTACATGCGGAAGTAGTTCTGGAAGGTGATCGAGGCCAGCGTCTGGTTCTCGTTCTGGATTTTCACGCCCTCTTTCGCTTCGACGGCCTGGTGCAGGCCATCGGACCAGCGGCGACCCGTCATCAGACGGCCCGTGAATTCATCGACGATCACCACTTCATTGTTCTGCACCACGTAGTGCTGATCCTTGAAGTACAGCGCGTGCGCGCGCAGGGCGGCGTACAGGTGGTGCACCAGGGTGATATTGGCCGAGTCGTACAGCGACGCGCCTTCGGGCAGCAAGCCCATTTGCATCATGATGCCTTCGGCTTTTTCGTGGCCGGCTTCGGTCAGCAGCACCTGGTGTGCTTTTTCATCCTTGGTGTAATCGCCTGGCACCTCGACCTTGCCCTTGCCGTCCGGCGTTTCTTCGCCGATTTGCAGGGTCAGCAGGCGTGGCACTTCATTGATCTTGTGGTACAGGTCCGTATGGTTCTCGGCCTGGCCGGAAATGATCAGCGGGGTACGGGCTTCATCGATCAGGATCGAGTCGACTTCATCGACGATGCCGAAGTTCAGGGCACGCTGCACGCGGTCGCGCGCTTCGTAGACCATGTTGTCGCGCAGGAAGTCGAAACCGAATTCATTGTTGGTGCCGTAGGTGATGTCGGAGTTGTACGCCTGCTGCTTGGCGCTGTGCTCCATTTGCGACATGTTCACGCCGGTCGACAGACCCAGCCAGCCATACAGGCGGCCCATGGTGTCCGCATCGCGCTGTGCCAGATAATCATTGACGGTGACGATATGCACGCCCTTGCCGGACAGTGCATTGAGGTAGGCGGGCAAGGTTGCCATCAGGGTCTTGCCCTCGCCGGTACCCATTTCCGCGATCTTGCCGTAGTGCAAGACCATGCCGCCGATCATCTGGACATCGAAGTGGCGCATGCGCAACACGCGCTTGGACGCTTCGCGGCAGACGGCGAACGCTTCAGGCAACAAGGTATCGAGCGATTCGCCAGCGGCGATGCGTTCCTTGAAGGCCGGCGTCTTCGCTTGCAGCTCGGCATCCGACAGCTTTTCGATGACCGGCTCGAGCGCATTGATCTCGCGTACCGTTTTTTGGTATTGCTTGAGCAGCCGCTGGTTGCGGCTACCGAAAATCTGGGTCAGTAATGACATGCTTGAATTCTTGAAAAAACGCCGTTAAAAAAAGCTCGGTAGCTGACAGCGAGGTGATGATCGCGTGACCGCACGGAGTTCGACTATGGCAAAAGACGATGATTTTATCATGCGTTCCCGCCAAGGTTGGGGTAATGCTCCATATAACAATAGCGGAAAGACAAACAAATACGGGAAAATACGGACATTTTCCATACTGTAAGGAAATACGCTGGCGCCGCCGCACCCACCGCGGTGCTCGCCATGTGCAGGCCAGTATGCTATGTTTCGGCCATGCGAACTCCCACTTATTCTCCCGCGCCGCGCCGCAGCTATGGCTTTGCCCGCTCGGGCCCGGCCGTCACGGGCGCCACCGACTTTTTGCGCGGCAATGCGACGATGGCGGCCTTGATGCCTACCGTCACGCGCCTGGCCGCCCTGCAAAAAGATTGCGCCAAAGCCTTGCCGGTCATGTTCGAGCATTGCGACATCCTGCAATTCGAGGGCGGACAACTGGTGCTGGCCACGCCCAACGCGGCGCTGGCAGCCAAGCTCAAGCAGCAATTGCCGAAACTGCAAGTAGAACTGGAAAAGAAGGGCTGGCAAATTTCAGGCATCAAGCTGAAAGTGCAGGTCATCAAGAGCATCGCGCCCATCGTGCACACACGGGCGCTGGTCTTGCCGGAAAAAGCCATGTCGGCGCTGGAAGAGCTGAGCACGGCCCTGCCCGCGTCGAAACAGAACGAGCAATTGATCGCGGCGCTGCGCAACATGGTGCGCCACCACCGCGAACCCAGGGATTAAATCAGGACAGCGACCATTCACGTTCCATCTGGCGCAGATACGACTGGGGCGCTTCCTCGTTGGTGGCAAACGACACCACTTCATACGCGTCCGGCTGTTCCAGCAGCGCCAGCAGCAGCAGGTTATTGAGCGCGTGGCCCGATTTATGCGCCGTGTAATAAGCCAGCAGCGGGTGGCCGACCAGATACAGGTCGCCGATGGCGTCGAGGATCTTGTGGCGCACGAACTCGTCTTCATAGCGCAAGCCGTCGGCATTGAGGATGCGGTATTCATCCATCACGATGGCGTTTTCCAGCGAACCGCCACGGGCCAGGCCCATGCCGCGCAAGCTTTCCACATCCTGCATGAAACCGAAGGTACGCGCCCGCGCCACATCGTGGATATACGACACGTCGCCAAAATCGACGGAAGCGCGCTGCATGGTGCCGTCGACAGCCGGATGATTGAACTCGATAAAGAAATCGAGTTTAAAACCGTCATACGGCGTCAAGCGGGCCCATTTCTCGGCGTCGCCCTTGCCCTGGCGCACTTCCACCGGTTTGATGACCTTAATGAATTTCTTCGCCGCCGCCTGCTCTTCCACGCCAGCCTGTTGCAGCAAGTACACGAAGGAGGAGGCGGAACCGTCCATGATGGGAATTTCTTCCGCATTCACGTCGATATACATATTGTCGATGCCCAGGCCGGCTGCAGCCGACATCAGGTGTTCCACGGTTGAAACCCTGGCGCCATCCTTGATCAGGACGGAAGCCATGCGGGTATCGCCGACGGCCATCGCGCTGGCCGGGAACTCCACCACGGGATCGAGGTCGATGCGGCGAAACACGATGCCGGTGCCGATGGCGGCCGGGCGCAAGGTCAGTTCCACCTTGGTGCCGGAGTGCAAGCCGACACCAATGGTGCGGACCAATTGTTTGATAGTGCGTTGTTTTAACATGGCTCGATTATAGCGATTTGCCGGATTTTCGTTGCGGCGCGGCCCATTCCACGCCAAAAAAGCCACACTCCCGGTTCAGGGATGCTCGCTTTCCGCATGCACCGCTTCGCGGCGCACCAGATAAATACCGCTGCCGATAATGATGGCGGCGCCGATCAGGGTGTATTCATCGGGCAAGGTGCGCCACAGCAGCCAATCGAGCCCCATGCCCCAGGCCAGGGCCGAATATTCGAACGGCGCCACACTGGATGCCTTGCCGATACGAAACGCTTCCGTGATGGCCAGTTGCCCCAGGAAACCGCTGACCGATAGCCCCAGCAACAGCAGCCAGTCTGCACGCCGTATCGCCACCCACTCGTGCGCCGACAGGGCAACGCCACCGATCGCCATCATCACCATCAGCCAGAACACCATGCTTTCGCTGGCGTCCGTACGGCTGAGGATACGGCCCGTAATGGCCGAGACGGCGTAACAGGCCGCCGCGCCCAGCACGGCCAGGCCGGCGATCGAAAAAAATTCGCCGCCATCGGGGCGCAGCACCACCAGCACGCCGCCCATGCCGACGGCGATCGCGCACCAGCGCGCCAGGTCCACTCTTTCCTTCAGGATAAAAACGGACAGGGCCGTAATCAACATCGGTGCGATAAAAAACAGGGAATATGCCTCGGCCAGCGACATGCGTTTCAAGCCATAGGCAAACAGGGTGATCATGGCCACGCCCAGCGCGCCGCGCAGCAAATGCAGCGACCAGCGCACTTTCAGCACGTTTTTGAATGCGCCGCGGTACAGCAGGTACAGGCAGACCAGCGGCAAGGATGACAAGGCGCGCAAGGCCGTCACCTGCATCGCGGGGTAATGTTCGGATAGCAGCTTCATGGCTGTATCCATCAGGGAAAACATGCCGGCAGCCGTCAGCATCGCATAGATGCTGCGCAGATTGTGCGAGGGGGATGTCAAGAAAAACTCCTGGCGAGTTGCTTGGGATCGTCATCATGGCGACGACCGGAGCCAGGACGCGCTGGCCAGAAAAGCTCATGCGGTCGTGGCGATTATAGCAAGCGATGCTGCCTTACGGCACTGGCAGCAGCATCACCAGCTTCAAGTCATGCTGCCGCGCCAGGTGCAAAGTCACCTGGTGAAAGGCCAGCGAACCTTGCTGCGGATGCCAGAAACGGCGCAAGCCGCCATCACGGCCCTGCACCTGCTGGGTTTGCCACCACTGGCGAAATTCGCTGCTCGCTTGCGACAGTTCGGCGATCAGGCCGGCCAGCGGCGCCTGGTCCGCATGGCGGCCGATATCGGCGCGAAACTCGGCCACCAGCCGCCGCGCGCGCTCGGGCCAATCGTCCACCAGGGTGCGTGCACCGGGTTCCAGGAACATGAATCGCAGCTGGTTGGGCGCCACCGCTTCCGCCCTCAGCCAGGGTGCAAACAGGCTGGCCGCGTGTGCATTCCAGGCCACGGCGTTCCATGCCCGGTCGAGGATATAGGCTGGCCCGGCGATAGCCGCCACGATGGCTGCCAGTTCGCTGGCAGCGGCGCCATCGCCCTCGCCTGCCCCATGGTGCGGGTCCGCCTTGTCGGCCACTTCGAACAGATAGGCGCGCTCGGCCACGCTCAATTGCAGCACCTGCGCCAGGCGCGCCAGCATCTTGCTTGACGCCGACACGGGCCGGCCCTGCTCCAGCCACGTCAGCCAGGTGGGACTGACGTCGCACAGCTGGGCCAGCTCTTCGCGGCGCAAACCGGGCGTGCGGCGCCGTCCACCACCGGGCAAACCGGCCATGGCAGGGGTCACGGCTTCGCGCCGGGCGCGGATGAATTCAGCCAGTTTGCTCGACATAATCATCTTTCATTCGCATCTCTCATCTTTTGCATGGTAGTAGTTATACCAGTATAAGTTATTGTCTTGTTACAGGATAAAAATGCTTCTATTCTGCATGAACTCACTCATTCACAGGAGAAAACCATGCAGCAGCACGATGTCGTCGCCGAACAATTTGGCCAGACCGCCAACGCCTACCTGAGCAGCGCGGTGCACGCGCAAGGCGCCGACCTGGTGCTGATGCAGGAATGCGCGCGCCGCCATGGCAAGCCGCAAGTGCTCGACCTGGGCTGCGGCGCCGGCCACGCCAGCTTTGCCATCGCTCCCGTGGCGACATCGGTGGTGGCGTACGACCTGGCGCCGCAAATGCTGGACGTGGTCGAGCATGCCAGGGCGCAGCGTGGCTTGCACAACATCAGCACGCAACAGGGTGACGTGGCCAGGCTGCCGTTTGCCGACGCCAGTTTCGATCTGGTCGTCACGCGTTTTTCCGCCCACCACTGGAATGACGTGGCTGGCGCACTGGCCGAAGCCTGGCGCGTGCTGCGCCCGAACGGCAGCTTGCTGGTGATCGATATCGTGGCGCCGAAAACCGCCTTGTACGACACCACCCTGCAAGCGGTGGAATTGCTGCGCGACGGTTCCCACGTACGCGACTACCGCACGTGCGAATGGGGCGCCAAGTTCGACAACGCAGGTTTTACGCACCAGTTGCGCAGCGTGTGGAAGTTACAAATGAAGTTTGACGACTGGGTGGCGCGCATGCGCACACCGGCTGAACGGGTGGTCGCCATCCGCAAGCTGTTCGACGCCGCGCCCGAAGAAGCGCGCCGCTACTTTGCGCTGCAGGATGATTATTCGTTCAGCATCGACGCGGCCATGTTCGAGGCGAAGAAACCCTCGATGCAATAGATGTAAAAAAACGGCGCTGAATCAATTCAGCGCCGTTTGATTTACTACCGGGGTCAGTCCCTTCGGGATCGGAATATGCTCCACTGGAGCATATTCCCCCTCCGGGTCTGACCCCATATAACTTAACGAGAAACGCTTAAGCCAGCTGGCCCAGCAGGGTTTCTGCATTCGATACTTCGAATTTGCCGCCTTGCTCGATGTTCAATTGCGTCACGACGCCATTGTCGACCAGCAGCGAGTAGCGCTGCGAGCGCGTGCCCATGCCGAACTTCGAGAAATCGGCGTCCAGGCCCAGGGCCTTGCTGTAGGCGGCGTTGCCGTCAGCCATCATGCGCACCACGCCGGTGGCTTTCTGGTCGCGGCCCCAGGCGCCCATCACGAACGCATCGTTGACGGAGATGCACCAGATTTCATCGACGCCTTTGGCTTTCAGGTCGGCAGCGTGCTGCACATAACCTGGCACGTGCTGTGCGGAGCAGGTTGGGGTGTAAGCACCCGGCAGGCCGAAGATGGCGATCTTCTTGCCTTTGACCAAGTCTTGCACGTTGAACGTGTTCGGGCCCAGTGCGCAGCCTTCGGTTTCGTTTTCGATAAATTCAGCCAGGGTGCCTTCTGGCAGGGTGTCGCCGATTTTGATGGTCATGTTGACTCCTGTAAGTGATTGTTCATGGAAGCGCGCCCGTGCGATGCGCGGACACGCGTGGAATAGGGTGTTGCCGGTCGATGCCGACACTGCGCGATAGTATGCCTGACTTGCCGCCTTTGTGCAGAAAATAGCCAGGAAGACAAAGAAAAACGCAAAGACAGAGATCAAGGAAATACAAAAAAAACGGCGGCCCGAAGGCCGCCGCCAGGAATGCTGGCATCAGATCACCTCATCAGGCAATCAGTCTGCCTGCTTGCGCAAAAACGCTGGAATGTCATACGTTTCCATGCCATTTTTTTCCATCGCGCGCACTTGCTCCGAGGCCGATTCACGGCGCCATACTGCCGGCGCCTTCATGCCGTCAAAACCAGCCGCTGGCGTGGCCGCGCCCACCGAAGTGGCCACAGTTTGCGCGCCACCCAATGCAGCCGACGGGCTCAACGGGCTGTTGTGCGTACCGGTGCGCAGCACTTGCTGCGGTACCAGCTGGATGTTTTTCTTGGCGCGGCCCAGGCCCGTCGCCACCACGGTGACGCGGATATCGTCGCCCATGGCGTCGTCGTAGGCGATACCTTGCGCGATCGACGCGTCCGGAGCGGCAAACGCGCGCACGGCAGCCATGACTTCCTTGATTTCCTTGCCCTTCAGGCCACGACTGGCCGTGACGTTGACCAGCACGCCGCGCGCGCCGGACAGGTCGATGCCATCCAACAGCGGCGAAGCGACTGCCTGTTCGGCAGCGATGCGCGCGCGGTCCACGCCGGACGCCGTTGCCGTCCCCATCATGGCCTTGCCCTGCTCGCCCATGATGGTTTTCACGTCGTTGAAGTCGACGTTGATATGGCCAGGGACATTGATTATTTCAGCGATGCCCGCCACCGCGTTGTTGAGCACGTCGTCGGCGTGCTGCATCCATTCCAACATGCTTTCATCTTCGTAGATCTCTTCCAGTTTTTCATTGAGGATGATGATCAGCGAATCGACGTGCAGGGACAGCTGCTCCAGGCCTTCGTCGGCGATATCCATGCACTTCTGGCCTTCGTACGAGAATGGCTTGGAAACCACGGCCACCGTCAGCGCGCCCAGTTCCTTGGCCACTTCCGCCACGATGGGCGCCGCGCCTGTCCCCGTGCCGCCGCCCATGCCGGCCGCGATGAAGACCATGTGCGCGCCGCGCAGCGAATCGGCGATGCGCGTGCGCGATTCCTCGGCCAGCTGGCGGCCGACGGCAGGCTTCATCCCTGCGCCCAGGCCGGTATCGCCGATCTGGATGATGTTGTGGGCCTTCGATGTCGACAGGGCCTGTGCGTCGGTATTGGCGGCAATGAACTCCACGCCCGACATGCCTTTGTTAATCATGTGTTGGACTGCATTGCCACCCGCACCGCCGACGCCAACGACCTTGATGACGGTACCTAAAGCTGTGTTATCGACCATATCGAACTCCATGATGTGCTCCTATCAGAATGCGGTTTCCAAGCGCCAGGCCTCATATTAGGTAGGAGAACTGGAGATTGAAAACTGCGGTTAACTATAAAATAAAATATGTTTGTGTGTACCTGCGATGCTGCCGAAAAACCTGTGCTGCCGGGCGAAATAACTGCCCTTAAAAATTCCCTAAAAACCATTCCTTCATGCGCTGCCAGACTGCCTTCACCGAGCCGTCCTGACGCGTCACGATGTGACCGCGCAGGTACTGCTTTTTCGCTTCCAACAACAAACCCAGCACGGTGGCGTAGCGCGGGCTGCGCACCACGTCGGCCAGCTGGCCGCGATACTCCGGCGTGCCCAGGCGCGCCGGTTTCAAGAAGATGTCTTCCGCCATTTCCACCATGCCAGGCATGATGGACGTGCCGCCGGTGAGCACGATGCCCGACGACAGCACGCCCTCGTAACCGGATTCGCGCACCACCTGGTGCACCATCGCGAACAGCTCTTCGACACGCGGTTCGATCACTGCCGCCAGCGCCTGGCGCGACAGATTGCGCGGGCCGCGGTCGCCCAGGCCCGGCACTTCCAGCGATTCGCCAGGATCGGCCAGCACCTGCTTGGCCACGCCATAACGCATCTTGATTTCTTCCGCTTCCGCGGTCGGCGTGCGCAAGGCCATGGCGATGTCATTGGTGATCTGGTCGCCGGCAATCGGGATGACGGCCGTATGGCGGATCGCGCCATCGGAAAACACTGCCACGTCGGTGGTGCCGCCGCCGATGTCGATCAGGACCACGCCCAGCTCTTTTTCATCGGCCGTCAATACGGCGTCGGCCGAGGCCATCGGCTGCAGGATCAGGTCCGACACTTCCAGGCCGCAGCGGCGCACGCACTTGACGATGTTCTGCACGGCAGACACGGCGCCGGTGACGATGTGTACTTTCACTTCCAGGCGGATGCCGCTCATGCCGATCGGCTCGCGCACATCCTCCTGGCTGTCGACGATGAATTCCTGCGGCACCGTATGCAGCAATTGCTGGTCGGTCGGAATGTTAACCGCTTTGGCCGTCTCGATGACGCGCGCCACATCGGTCGCCGTCACTTCCTTGTCCTTGATGGCCACCATGCCGCTGGAATTGAAGCTGCGGATGTGGCTGCCCGCAATGCCCGCGTACACATTGCGGATCTTGCAGTCGGCCATCAGCTCGGCCTCTTCCAGCGCGCGCTGGATCGACTCCACCGTGGCCTCGATATTGACCACCACGCCTTTTTTCAGGCCCTTCGATTCGTGCTGGCCCAGCCCGATCACTTCGTGGCGCCCGTCGGACATCACTTCGGCTACCACCGCCACCACTTTCGAGGTGCCGATGTCGAGACCGACGATCAGGTTTTTCGCGTCTTTTGTCATTTCTGTCGCCTAAGGTATGGGCTATTAATTGTTTAATTGGTTATTCGAATTGATTATTCGGTCAAGCCGGTTTCTTGACCGGACTACTCGTTTTCTTGCGCATCACGGGCCGGCCATCCTTGCCTTCCGGCGGTATCACCAGCCCGGCGGAACTCAGTGCCAGGCCATTCTGGTAACGCATATCGATCGTGTCGATATTTTCCAGCCTGCTCGCCAGCTGTGGATAAATCCCCACCAGGCGGTCGACCCTTTCCTTCAGGGTCGTATGATTCTGTTCACGTCCCAGCGCCACCACCATGCCGTTACTGAGCTTGACGGTCCACGCATAGCGGCTCGACAAGGTCAGCTCTTCGAGCGACATCTTCAGCGGCGCAAACCACTTCTGCAGCTCGCCATACGTGGCCAGCACTTCTTTCTCGCTGCCGTCCGGCCCTGCAAAGGCGGGCAACACATGGTCATCCTCGGCTTCGGCCACGTTGGCCGTAAACACATCGCCCTTGACCGACAGCAGACGGCCATCTTCGCCCCAGGTGCCCAGAGCGTCATGTTCTTCCAGCGCCACGATCAACTGGTTCGGCCATTCGCGGCGCACGCTCGCGCGGCGCACCCAGGGCACCGCTTCAAACACGCTGCGCACGCTTTCCAGGTTGGCAGTGAAAAAATTGCCCTTGATGCGGCCCAGGGTACCGCTGCGCAAAGTCAGGTAATTCACATGGCGCAGACCCTTGTCGTCCACGCTCTCGACCTTGATCGAGCGCAGGTCGAACATCGGGCGCTGCGACACCCACCAGACGCCGGCAGCCACGCACACGACCAGGACCGCGGCGAGCAAGCCGTTGGCTGTCGTATTGAGGCTTTTAGCGTCATGCCACATATCAGTTCTGTCCCTTGACCATTTTCAAACGCGCCGCCGCCACGATTTCCAGGCACAGGTCTTCATAGCTGATGCCCACCGCGCGCGCCGCCATCGGCACCAGCGAGTGCGTGGTCATGCCGGGCGAGGTATTCACCTCCAGCAGGAACAGCTTGCTGTCCGCATTGCGCATCAGGACATCCACCCGTCCCCAGCCTTCGCAGCCGAGTGCGCGGTAGGCTTCCACCGCGATGCGCTCCATCTCGGCCACGATCGCCGGGTCCAGCTGCGGCGGGCAGAAATACTTGGTGTCATCCGTGAAGTACTTGTTCTGGTAATCGTAATTGCCTTGCGGGGCGACGATTTCAATCGGCGGCAGCGCACGCGCCGTGGCGCCCTGGCCCAGAATCGCCACCGTGAATTCACGGCCCGTGATGAATTCTTCAGCCAGCACGGAATCATCGAGACCGGCGGCAATGTCATACGCAGCCTGGAAGGCCGAGACTTCATGGACAGTGGTGATGCCAATGCTCGACCCTTCATGCGGCGGCTTGACGATCAGCGGCAAGCCCAGTTCTGCCGCGACTTTGGCCAGGTCGGCGCTGTCGTTCAGCACCGCATATTTCGGCGTCGGCAACTGGTGCATCAGCCAGATCATCTTGGTGTAGACCTTGTCCATGCCGACCGCGCACGCCATCACGCCGCTGCCCGTGTAGGATATGCCCAGCTGTTCCAGCGCGCCCTGCAGGCTGCCGTCTTCGCCGTAACGGCCGTGCAGCGCGATAAAGACGCGGTCAAATTTTTCAGCGGCCAGTTCGGCCAGGCTGCGCTCGCCCGTGTCGAACGCATGCGCGTCCACGCCGCGGCTTAACAGCGCGGCCAGCACGCCGGTGCCGGACATCAGCGACACTTCGCGCTCGGCAGAGCGGCCGCCGAACAGCACGCCGACCTTGCCCAGTTGTTTTACATCGATAGCTGAAGCTGCGTTCACGTCAGGCCTTTACAGTGTTGGTTTGGTACTTGGTCAATTGGTTCGGGATGCCGCTGATCGAGCCGGCGCCCATGGTCAGCACGACGTCGCCGTCGCGCGCCACACTCATGATGGTGTCAGCCATGTCCGTCATGGACTCGACAAAAATCGGTTCGATCTTGCCGCGCGCGCGCAGCGCATGCGCCAGCGAACGGCCGTCGGCAGCCACGATAGGCGCTTCACCGGCCGCATACACTTCGGACAGCAGCAGCACGTCGGGCGCACCGAGCACCTTGACGAAATCTTCGAACAGGTCGCGCGTGCGGCTGTAGCGGTGCGGCTGGAAGGCCAGCACCAGGCGGCGGCCCGGATAGGCGGCGCGCGCAGCCGCCAGGGTCACTTCGGTTTCCACCGGATGGTGGCCAAAATCGTCCACCAGCGCGAAGCTGCCGCCGTTCGGCAGCACCACGTCGCCATAACGCGTGAAGCGGCGGCCCACACCCGAAAATTCGGCCAGGCCCTGTTGCGTGGCACTGTCGGCGACGCCGATTTCGCGCGCAATCGCCACCGCCGAACAGGCATTCTGCACATTGTGCATGCCGGGCTGGTTGAGCACGATGTCGAGGTCGGGATAACCTTCCTGCAGCACCGTGAAGTGCATTTCCAGGCCCACGGCGCGCGCATTGATGGCGCGTACTTCGGCGTCTTCGGCAAAACCGTAGGTGGTCACCGGCTTGGTGACAAACGGGATGATGGCGCGTACGTGCGGGTCGTCGATGCACAGCATGGCGCGGCCATAGAAAGGCAAGCGGTGCGTGAACTGCACGAAGGCCTGCTTGAGCTTTTCAAAATCGTGCTCGTAGGTGTCCATGTGATCGGCATCGATATTCGTGATGACTTCGATCATCGGCGCCAGGTTCAGGAATGACGCATCCGATTCGTCGGCCTCGGCCACCAGGTAATCGCCGGAACCGAGCTTGGCGTTGGCGCCGGCGCTGGTCAGGCGGCCGCCGATCACGAAGGTCGGATCGAGTCCGCCCTGCGCCAGTACGGAAGCGACCAGGCTGGTGGTGGTGGTCTTGCCGTGCGTGCCGGCGATGGCGATACCGCGCTTCAAGCGCATCAATTCGCCGAGCATCACGGCGCGCGGCACCAGCGGGATCTTGCGCGCGCGCGCGGCCGCCACTTCCGGATTGTCTGCCGGGACGGCGCCCGACGTCACCACTGCATCGGCGTCGCCGATGTTTTCTGCCGCGTGACCGAGCATGACGGTCGCGCCCAGGCTCGCCAGGCGCTGCGTTGCCGCATTGCTGCCCAGGTCGGAGCCCGACACCTTGTAGCCCAGGTTGACCAGCACTTCGGCGATGCCGCTCATGCCGCTGCCGCCGATGCCGACAAAGTGGATATTGTTTACTTTATGCTTCACAGAGCTAACCTCATGCCAATTTTTCCAATACATTTGCGATCGCCGCATTGGCGTCGCGCTTGCCTGCTGCCAGTGCCGCCTGCGCCATCTGCTGGCAAGTGTCGCGGCCCAGCGACGCCAGCAGGGCGCTCAGCGACGCTGCACTCATTTCATGCTGCGGCAAATGAATCGCCGCCCCTTGTTTCGCCATCCATTGCGCGTTATTGCGCTGATGGCTGGTGGTCGACGCCACCAGCGGCACCAGCACGCTGGCCACGCCGGCGGCCGTCAATTCCGACAGCGTGATCGCGCCTGCGCGGCAAATCACCACATCGGCGTCGGCATAGGCCCTGGCCATGTCGTCGATAAAATCGACCACGTTGGCACTCACGCCCGCCTGCGCATACGCCGCGCGCAAGGCATCGATATTCTTTTTGCCCGACTGGTGCGTCACCTGCGGACGCTCGCCTGCCGGCAGCAGCGCCAGCGCGGCCGGCAAGCTGTCGTTCAGCGCTTTCGCGCCCAGGCTGCCGCCCACTACCAAGATGCGCAATGGACCGCTGCGGCCTGCATAGCGCTCGGCCGGCGCCGCCATATCGAGAATTTCCTGGCGCACGGGATTGCCCGTGACGACGGCCTTGCCGGCGGCAGCACCGAAATCGGCAGGGAAGCCGAAGCATACGCGCTGCGCCAGCGGAGCCAGCGTCTTGTTGGACAGCAGCAGCGCCGCATCGGCATTGACCAGCACCAGCGGCACGCCTTTCAGGCGCGCCATCAAGCCACCCGGCACCGTCACATAACCACCCATGCCCATCACCACGTCCGGCTTGCGGGCCGAGATGAAGCGGCGGATGGCGAAGAAGCTGGCCAGCATCCTGAAACCGCCCTGGATGGTGTGGGCCAGGCCCTTGCCGCGCATGCCGGAGAACGCGATGGCGTCCATCGGGATGCCGCTTTTCGGTACCAGCTCCTGCTCCATGCCGTGCGTGGTGCCCAGCCAGCTCACTTCCCAGCCGCGCGCGCGCATCGTCTGCGCAATCGCCAGGCCAGGGAAAATATGGCCGCCGGTACCGGCCGCCATGATCATCAGTTTTTTCGCGGGTTTCAAATTCGTTACAGTCTTTACGTCAGTCATAGCCGGCCTCCGCGCATCAGGATCCGGTTTTCATAATCGATACGCAGCAAAATCGCCAGGCCGATACAGTTGATCAGCACACCCGTGCCGCCATAACTCATTAACGGCAAGGTCAGGCCTTTGGTTGGCAGCAGGCCCAGGTTTACGCCCATATTAATAAACGTCTGCACGCCGATCCAGATGGCGATGCCCTTGGCCGTCAGGCCGGCGAAGGTCTGGTCGATGGCGATCGCCTGGCGGCCGATGTCGAAGGCGCGCTTGATAATCCAGTAAAACATGCCGATCACGATCAGCACGCCCACCAGGCCCAGTTCCTCGCCGATCACGGCCAGCAGGAAGTCCGTGTGCGCCTCGGGCAGGTAATGCAGTTTTTCCACGCTGCCGCCCAGGCCCACGCCAAATATTTCACCACGCCCGAAGGCGATCAGCGAGTGCGTCAGCTGATACGCCTTGTTCAGCGCATTGTCTTCCTGCCACGGATCCAGATAGGCAAAAAACCGCTCACGGCGGAATTTCGACAAGGCGATGATGGTCACGAAAATCATGGTCAGCATGGCGCCGATGCCGCCAAACCAGATGGCGTTGACGCCACCGAGGAACAAGATACCCATGGCGATACAGACGATCACGCCAAAGGCGCCCAGGTCGGGTTCCATCAGCAGCAGCAAGCCGACAAAGCTCACAGCCAGCGCCATCGGCATGAAGCCCTTGGTCAGCTTGTGCATGTACTCCTGCTTGCGCACCGTGTAATCGGCCGCGTACAGCACCATTACGACCTTCATCAGCTCGGACGGCTGCGGACGCAAACCCGGCAAATTGAGCCAGCGGCGGCCGCCGTTGACGGACACGCCCAGACCCGGCACCAGCACCATCACCAGCAGCACCAGGGTGCCAATGAACAGCCAGGGCGCCATTTTTTGCCAGGTCGAGACGCGGATGCGGAATACCAGTGCG
Source organism: Janthinobacterium sp. Mn2066 (assembly GCF_049319705.1). Lineage (NCBI taxonomy): Bacteria > Pseudomonadati > Pseudomonadota > Betaproteobacteria > Burkholderiales > Oxalobacteraceae > Janthinobacterium > Janthinobacterium sp. Mn2066. The sequence goes on from NZ_JBMOUF010000010.1 coordinate 37,969, forward strand.
CTGACGACCACCGAAATGGCGATGAACAGGGCCTGGCGGACAACGAAATAATTGTTGGTATAGGCGGCGAACTTGCGCGCATCGGACAGCGAGATCGATGCCGAATACACCATCACCATGCCCAGCAACATCAGCAGCAGCACCACCCATACCAGCGGCTTGTCGTACTCCATCATCTTCGATTGCCGCGCACGGCTATCGAGCGGCTTGCCAGCCGATGGGGTACCGAAACCGAATGGCAACTGGAAGGCCATCAGAGATCCTGTCCATTTTCCAGGGCGATGTCGCGCACGGCGTCGACAAACACCTGCGCGCGATGCGCATAGTTTTTGAACATGTCCAGGCTGGCGCACGCAGGCGACAACAGGACGGCATCATGCGCTTGCGCCAGTTCGCTGGCGCGCTTGACCGCTTCAGGCAAGGTGGTGCAATCGACCAGCTCCACGCCGGCCGGCTCCAGGGCCGCGCGCAAGGCGGGGGCATCGCGGCCGATCAGCAGCACCGCACGCACATAGCGCGACACGGGTTCGGCCAGCGGCGAAAAATCCTGACCCTTGCCATCGCCACCGGCGATCAGCACCAGGCGCTGCTCCGCGCCGCCGAAGGCCTTGCCCAGGCCGTACAGGGCCGCCACCGTGGCGCCCACGTTCGTGCCTTTGCTGTCGTCGTAGTATTCGACGTCATTGACAGCCGTGATCAATTCCACGCGGTGCGGCTCGCCCTGGTATTCGCGCAAGCCGTGCAGCAGCGGCGCAAATGGCAGGCCGATGGCGCGGCACAGGGCCAGCGCCGCCAGCGCATTCGATGCATTGTGCTGGCCGCGGATTTTCAAGGCGTCCGCCGGCATCAGTTTTTTCGCCAGGGTCGGCACCGGTTCCGGCGCCGGATCATTCTTGCGGCGTTTTTTCTCGATCACTTCTTCGCTGGGCACGGCCTGCGACAGCCAGAAAATGCCGCGCTCATTGACCAGGCCAAAGCTGTCGACATCGATCGGTTCGCCGGTGCCAAATGTAACGGTCTCGCCCAGCGGATCGGCCATGCGCATCACCGCCGCATCGTCGCGGTTCAGCACGCGCACGGTCTCGGCGCCAAAGATGCGCGCCTTGTCCTGGCCGTAGGCGGCCATGTCGCCATGCCAGTCCAGGTGATCCTGCGACAGGTTCAGCACGGTGGCCGCATCGGCTTGCAGGCTGAAGGTCGTATGCAGCTGGAAGCTGGACAACTCCAGCACCCAGGCTTGCGGCAAGCTGCTCGCAAGCGGTTCGCTGGCTTCGCCCCCCTCTTCTGCCACCACTGGCGCGGGCTCGGCGTCGAGCACTTCGCGCAACACGTCCAGCGCGGCCGGGCTGATATTGCCGGCCACGCGCACCGTCAAGCCCGCGCGTTCGCACAGCAGGCCCACCAGGCTGGTGACCGTGGTCTTGCCATTGGTGCCCGTGATGGCGATGACTTTCGGCGCATAGCCGCGTTCGGCCTTCAGCGCCGCCAGCGCCTGCGCGAACAGTTCGATCTCGCCCCACACGGGGATATTTTGTTCGAGTGCGGCCGGCGCGATCCCGGCCAGTTCGCGCTGCGGCGCCAGGCCGGGACTGACGGCGACAAAATCGACGCCCTCGAGCAAACCGGCGCCAAACGGGCCGGCGATGAATTGCGCATCCGGCAAAGCTGTCTGCAGCGCTGCCAGGCGTTCGGGCGCCTGGCGCGTATCGGCCACGCGCACGGCAGCGCCGCTGCGGGCCAGCCACAGGGCCATCGCCAGTCCCGACTCTCCGAGACCGAGCACCAATGCAGTTTTAGCGTCGTACATCTTCACGGCGGCATCCATTAACGCAGCTTCAAAGTAGTCAGTCCCAGCAGGACCAACATCATGGTGATGATCCAGAAACGCACGACCACTTGCGTCTCTTTCCAGCCTTTTTGTTCAAAATGGTGGTGCAAGGGCGCCATCAGGAAAACGCGGCGGCCCACGCCATAGCGCTTCTTGGTGTACTTGAACCAGGTAACCTGGATGATCACGGACAGGGTTTCCACCACAAAGATGCCGCCCATGATGAACAGGACGATTTCCTGGCGCACGATGACGGCGATGGTGCCCAGAGCGCCGCCGAGGGCCAGCGCGCCCACATCGCCCATGAAGACTTTGGCGGGGTGCGTGTTATACCAGAGGAAGGCCAGGCCGGAACCGGCCAGCGCGCCGCAGAAAATCACCAGTTCGCCGGCGCCCGGAATGTGCGGGATGAACAGGTAGCGCGCATAGGTCGCGTTGCCGGTCAGGTAGGCGAACAGGCCCAGGGCGGTGCCCACCATCACGGTCGGCATGATGGCCAGGCCATCGAGGCCGTCGGTAAAATTGACGGCATTGCTGGTGCCGACGATGACGCAATAGGTCAGCGCGATGAAACCCCACACGCCCAGCGGATAGCTGATGGTTTTAAAGAAAGGCACGATCAGGTCGGCCTTCGGTGGCAAGTCCATCGCGAAGCCCGACTGCACCCAGGCGTAGATCAGGTTCCATACCTGGCCCGCATTCGGTTCGGAAATCGAGACGGAAAACGCCAGGTAAAACGCGGCGACGATGCCGATCAGCGACTGCCAGAAGTATTTTTCGCGCGAGCGCATGCCTTCCGGGTCCTGATGCACCACCTTGCGGTAGTCATCGGCCCAGCCGACGGCGCCAAAACCCAGCGTGACGATCAGCACGGGCCAGATGAACCGGTTCGACAGATCGGCCCACAGCAAGGTGGAAATGCCGATGGCGATCAGGATCAGCACACCGCCCATGGTCGGCGTGCCGTGTTTTTTCAGATGCGTTTGCGGACCATCGGTACGCACGGCCTGGCCGACCTTCATGCGGGTCAGCATGCGGATCACGGCCGGACCGGCGCACAGGCCGATCAGGATCGCCGTCAAGGTGGCGAACACGGCGCGGAACGTGATGAAGTTAAAGACCCGTAGCGGGCCAATAGTGTCCTGGAAATACTGAGCGAGCCAGAGCAGCATGATTAGTGAGCTTCCTTGTTACTGTTATTTGAACCAATCAAATGCTGCACGGCCCGTTCCATCTTCATGAAGCGGGAGCCCTTGATTAATACTGTTGCATCCGAACGGCCGGCCAGGTGCGCATCGAGCGCCGCCAGCAAACCGTCGAACTGTTCGAAATACTCCACGACCGTGCCCGAGTCCAGGCTTGCGCCGGCCTTGACCGCATTGACTATATAGCGCGTCAAGCCGCCCGTCGCCAGCACATGCTCTATGCCTTTGGCGGCGGCGTATGCGCCGATCTCTTCGTGGAACTGCTGCCCCTGCGTGCCGACTTCGCCCATCTCGCCCAGCACCAGGATGCGTGGCGCGCTGCTTTGCGCCAGTACATCGATGGCCGCCCGCACGGAATCGGGATTGGCGTTATACGTGTCATCGATGATGGTGGCGCCATTGAGCGCGCGTTTTCTCTGCAGGCGTCCGGCCACTGGCGCAAACGCTTCCAGGCCCTGCTTGACCTGTTCAGGCGCGATGCCGGCGCCGATCGCGCACGCCGCCGCCGCCAGCGCATTGCGCACATTGTGTTCGCCTGCCGCCTGCAGCGCGACGAAGAACTGGCGCACGCCGCCATCCTGGGCCCGCACGCTGACAAACATGTCGCTGCCAAAGTCTTCGGCCGCGCGATGGGTGCAGCTCACGTCTGCCTCTTTGCTGAGGCCAAAGGTGATCACGCGGCGCGCACCGGCCAGCGCGCGCCACAGCGGCGTAAATGTATCGTCGTGCGGGAAGACGGCCACGCCATCCGCCGCCAGGGCCGACAGCGCAGCGCCATTTTCGCGCGCCACCGCTTCCACGGTATGCATGAATTCCTGGTGTTCGCGCTGGGCGTTGTTGACCATCGCCAGGGTCGGCGCAGCGATCGCCGCCAGGCGGCCGATTTCGCCAGCATGGTTCATGCCCATTTCGATCACGGCCGCCTGGTGGCTGGTCTCGAGACGGAACAAGGTCAGCGGCACGCCGATTTCATTGTTCAGATTACCGCGCGTGGCCAGGCGGCCCTCTTCGCCAAAGGCGGCCGCCAGGATGGAGGAAATCATCTCCTTGACGGTGGTCTTGCCATTGCTGCCAGTGACGCCGATCACGGGCACGCTGAAACGGCGGCGCCAGGCATTGGCGATGCGGCCCAGCGCCACCAGCGTATCCGGCACCACGATGGCCGGCACCTTGCTGCTGTCCCAGCCTTCCGGCAAGCGCTCGACCACCACCGCCGCCACGCCCTTGTCCGCCACCTGGGCGAGGAAATCGTGGGCGTCGAAACTCTCGCCGCGCAGGGCGACAAACAGCGAGCCGGCCGGCGCGCTGCGGCTATCGGTAGACACGCCGGCAAACGCCCGGGCCGCATCGCCTGCCAGCTTGGCGCCGTCCAGCGAAGGCAGCAGTTCGGACAAAGTAGCGTGCATCATCAATTCGTCCTCATCATGGTCAGGCGCGCCGACAAGGCCAGTTGCGCATGGTCGGCATCGGAGAACGGCAATTTTTTACCCTTGATTTCCTGGTACGGTTCATGGCCCTTGCCTGCCAACAGGATCACGTCCGGCTTGGCGGCGTGCTTGATGGCCGACAGAATGGCGGCGGCGCGGTCTTCGATCGCTTGCGGTTGCGGACCGTCGGCGCGCATGCCGGCCATGATCTGCCCGATAATGGCGTGCGGATCTTCGCTGCGCGGATTGTCGCTGGTGACCAGCACGTGGTCGGCCAGCTGCGCGATGGCGCCCATCTGCGGACGCTTGCCCGGATCGCGGTCGCCGCCGCAGCCAAACACGCACCACAGCTCACCACCGCGTTCCTGCGCCACTTGCCGCAAGGCCGCCAGGGTTTTTTCCAGTGCGTCGGGCGTATGGGCGTAATCGATCACCACCATCGGCGCTTCCTGCCCCCCCACCTGCTGCATGCGCCCGGGGGCCGGCTGCAGCGACTCGATACCGTCGATGGCCGCGCGCAAGCCGACGCCGTGCGCCAGCAAGGCGCCCAGCACGGCCAGCGCATTGCTGATGTTGAAGTGGCCGACCAGCTGGGTCTTGACCAGCGCCACGCCGAGCGGACATTCCAGGTGGAAGTCGGTGCCGGCGTTACGGCTGCGGAACTGGCTGGCGCGCAGCATCAGTACGCCCGGCAGGTCCGGCAGCGCTGCTGCATCTTGCAAGGTATAAGCAATCACGGGAATCTCGCCCGCCAGCTTGCCCGCCACGTGCGCCGCCAAACGCACACCCATGGCGTCGTCGAGGTTGATCACGGCCGTCTTCAGGCCGGGCCAGTCGAACAGCCTGACCTTGGCCGCCTCGTAGGCTGCCATGTCGCCGTGGTAGTCGAGGTGGTCGCGCGTCAGGTTGGTAAACATCGCCACGTCGAAATGCATGCCGGCCGCGCGCTGCTGGTCCAGCCCGATCGACGATACTTCGATCGCCACCGCCTGCGCGCCGGCGTCGCGCATGGCGGCCAGTTTGCGCGCCAGCAGCACGGCGTCGGGCGTGGTGTAGCCGGTAACGTCAAATTCGATCTCGCCGCGCGGCTTGCACAGGCCCACGCCCAGGGTGCCGATCACGGATGCAGTCTCGCCCAGGTGCGCCAGCGCCTGCGCCAGCCACAGTGCGCAGGAAGTCTTGCCATTGGTGCCCGTCACGCCGGCGCTGAACATGGCGCTGTCGGGCATGCCGTAAAACGCGTGCGCAATGGGACCGGCCTGGGTTTTCAGGCCGGCCACGGCCAGCTGCGGCACGTTCCAGTTAGAATCCCAGGCAAAACCGGTATCGTCATACACGATGGCGGCCGCGCCCTGGGCGATGGCGGCGGGAATAAAATGCGTCGCGCCTGCATAGGCGAAAAACACGTCGCCGCGCTGCACGCGGCGCGAATCGGATGTCAGCTGCCCCGAGGGCGCAGCTGCCTTGATCCACAAACTGATGTCTTGTATGGTCATGAGTGACTTCACATGGCCTCCGGACCGCCATTGGCGGGGACCACGATTTCGGTAACGGAAGAATCGGGCGGCACGTTCGCTGCACGCAGCGCGTTGGTCGCAATCGCCGCGAACGCAGGGGCGGCAACCTGGCCGCCGTAATGGTAAAGGCCCGTCGGTTCATCGATCATCACCGCAATGATGAAGCGCGGCGCCGACAGCGGCGCCAGTCCCACGAAGGAACCGATATATTTGCGCGGCATCGCGTACTTGCCGTTTTCAACCTTGTAAGCCGTACCCGTCTTGCCGCCCACGCGGTAGCCGGCGACCTGCGCCCGCTTGGCCGAACCATGCGGGCCCGACACCACCAGTTCGAGCATGGCGCGCATGTCGGCAGCCGTTTGCGGCTTGATGATTTGCTGGCCCACCGGCGGTTCGGTGACCTTCTGGAACGACAACGGAATCGTGTCGCCATTGCGCGCAAACATCATGTAGGCGCGCGCCAGCTGGATCAGCGAGACCGAGATGCCGTTACCGTAGCTCATGGTGGCCTGTTCCACCGGACGCCACGATTTATATGGACGCACGCGGCCTGCCACGGCGCCAGGGAATCCCCATTTCGGCTGCTGGCCAAAGCCCACCTTGGTGAACATTTCCCACATATCCTGCGCCGGCATGCTCAGCGCGATCTTCGAGGCGCCGATATTGGACGACATTTCAATCACTTCCGAGGCACTGATCACGCCATGCGCCGAGGTGTCGGTGATGGTGCGGTCGGCAATCGTGTAGCGTCCCCGGCCCGTGTCGATCAGGGTGGTCGGCTTGATCCGGCCCTCGTCGAGCGCCAGCGCCACCGTGAACGGTTTCAGGGTCGAACCCGGCTCGAAGGTATCGGTCATCACGCGGTTGCGCAATTGCTGGCCGGTCAGGGTGCGCCTGTCGTTCGGGTCGTAGCTGGGGTAATTGGCCAGGGCCAGCACTTCGCCCGTGTGCACGTCCAGCACCACGGCGCCGCCGGCCTTGGCGTTGAATTTCTGGACCGCTTCCTTCAGCTGCGTAAACGCGATGTACTGGATCTTGCTGTCGACCGACAGGGTCAGGTCCTTGCCGTCGTGCGGTTCGTGGATGAAGCCGATGTCTTCGACGATATGGCCCAGGCGGTCCTTAATCACGCGGCGGCTGCCGTCGCTGCCGGCCAGGGTTTTCTGCTGCGCCAGTTCCATGCTTTCCTGGCCCACGTCTTCCACATTGGTGAAGCCGACCAGGTGGGTCATGACTTCGCCCTGCGGATAATAACGCTTGTATTCCTTGCGCTCGTCGATGCCGCCGATGCGCAGCTTGGCGATCTTGTCGGCCACGTCCATCTCGACCTGGCGCTTCAGGTACACGAAGCTGCGGTCGGAATCGAGCTTCTTGCGCAATTCGGTGACGTTCATTTCCAGCAGGCCGGCCAGCGCATTGATTTTTTCAGGCGGCGCCTGCAGCACATCCTCCGGGATCGCCCAGATGGCTTTCACGGGCACGGACGAGGCCAGCACCTGGCCATTGCGGTCGGTGATCTTGCCGCGCGTGGCCGGCAAATCGAGGGTGCGCTCATAGCGGGCGGCGCCCTGTTTTTGCAGGAACTGCGTCGATACGCCTTGCAGCCACATGGCGCGCGCGCCCAGGCCGACGAAGGAGAAGAACAGCAGGAACAGCACGACGCGCGAACGCCATACGGGCAGGCGCACCGCCAGTACGGGGTTCTTCGAGAATGGCACGCCTTTCGACGCCGCCACCCGGCCGTTGCTGTTACTACCCAACTTCATTACTCACCCTCCGTCAGATATTGGGTACGCGACGCCGTCAGCGGCGTCATGCTCAAGTCGCGCCGTGCAATCGCCTCGATACGTTCATGCTTGCCCAGTGTCGACTGGTCCAGCTGCAGCTGCGCCCAGTCGATGTCGAGCTGGCGCGACAGCTGCTGCGCGCGGTCCAGGTCGATCAGCAGATGGCGCGACTGGTACTGCGCATTCACATGCGACAGGCCGCACGCGACCAGCAGGGCCGACAGCACGACGCACAGCTTGCCAGTCATCGCGCACCACCCGTGGCGGTTGCGGCCAGCGGCAGGCGCTGCGCCACGCGCATCACGGCCGAACGCGCACGCGGATTGGCGTCGATTTCGGCATCGGACGGCTTCATCTTCGCAATCAGCTTCATTTCCGGCTGCGGCAAGTCGGCCGCGCGGATCGGCAGGCGGCGGTCAGGCTGCTCCACGTTCGCCTTCGAGGCGAAGAAGCGCTTGACCATGCGGTCTTCCAGCGAGTGAAAACTGATCACGGCCATGCGCGCGCCGGGCGCCAGGCTGGCATACGCCTGGTTCAGGCCGATCTCGAGATCCTCGAGCTCCTTGTTAATGAAAATGCGTATGGCCTGAAAGGTGCGGGTAGCGGGGTCCTTACCCTTCTCGCGGGTCTTGACGGCGCCTGCCACGAGGCTGGCAAGCTGTCGTGTGCTTGAAATTGGCTGGACTGCCCGGCCAGCAACAATCGCCTTTGCAATCTGAAAAGCAAACCGTTCTTCCCCATAATCGCGTATCACCTTTTCTAAATTCTGCTCGGTTTCCACGGCCAGCCACTCGGCTGCGGAAATGCCGCGCGTAGTATCCATGCGCATGTCCAGCGGTCCGTCGTTGCGGAAGCTGAAACCGCGCGCCGCATCGTCGACCTGCGGCGAAGAGATGCCCAGGTCGAGCAGGATGCCGTCCACCTGCTGCACGCCACGCGCGGCCAGGCTGGCCGTCATGGTGGCAAAGCTGTCGTGGACGATTTCAAAACGGGGGTCGCCGATCTGTTCGGCGGTGGCGATCGCCTGCAAGTCCTTGTCGAAACCGATCAGGCGCGCATCGCTGGCCAGCCGCGACAGGATCAAACGGCTGTGACCACCGCGGCCAAACGTGCCATCGACATAAATGCCGTGCGCGCGGTTGCCCGACAGGTCGAGCGCATCGACCGCTTCATCGAGCAGCACCGTGCGATGCTGAAATTCCGGCACCGTGAGTAGTGTCATTACGGAGCCTTAGAAAGAAAAATTGGAAAGTACATCGGGTGTGCCGCCGGCAATCGCCTGCTGTTCCTGCTCGGCCAGTCGGGCGGCGTCCCATATTTCAAAGTGGCTGCCCATGCCCATCATCATCACTTCGCGCGACAAGCCGACGGCGTTGCGCAACTCGGGCGAGATCAGCACGCGGCCAGCCGAGTCCAGCTCGACATCCACGGCGTTGCCGAGGAAGATGCGCTGCCAGGCGCGCGCCGACATGGGCCAGGCGGCGATTTGCTGGCGGTGGCTTTCCCACACGGGACGGGGGAAAAACAGCAGGCAGCCATCGGGGTGTTTGGTCAGGGTCAGGCGGCCTTCGCATTGAATCGCCAGCGCGTCACGGTGCTTGGCAGGGATAGACATCCTGCCTTTGGCATCGAGATTGATTGCGGACGCGCCTTGAAACACGGAAGACCTTTTTGAGCTGGGTTTGCGACACCGTCGTATCGCGCTGCAGAGGGAAAAATTCCCACAAAAACACACTTTTTCACACAGTTGCCCACTTTAGAGTAAGCAAAGATAGTGGTCAAGCGGTTTCCGATTGGTAAAACAGGAATTTTGTTAATGAAATTAAGGACTTAGCGCATATCGTTGAAGGAGTCTCAAATAAAAATATATCGATAAATTAGATACTTATCGACGATACTGAATGTGCTACCTCATCTGCACACATGTGTTTTCCTACTATAAAGATCGAAAAATGCGAAATCAAAAAATTGAAATTTTTACAGTTAGTTGATACATGACAATATTTTCATCCTCCGCACACAAGAACAAATCCGGCACCGAAAAGTCATGTTGAACCGCCAAGTTTTTAACCGTTTCCGCTCACAGGCCAGTCATTCTCCGGGCTGGGCGCGCAACTGGAAATTTATTTTGCATTGCAGCAATTAATTAAATATTAGAAACTTTAACCTATTATCCATTTCAATTGTCTATACAACTTATTTGTAAACGATGTTCATTTAAAAACAAAAAAAGCCCCGTTGCGGGGGCTTTTTGGCATTGCAGCGGAGGCATCCCTGCGCTCCGGTGTGATCACCCTGGCTGGCCAGGATGATCGGTATTCAAGTGAAGCAGGCCGGTAGGCCGGATTTTGTTACGGCGCGTCCTCTTGCGAATCGGCGCTATGACAGTCATTCCTCTAGGCGCCAAATTACTCGGGCGCTCAAGCTTTCTACCCGCACGCTCCGCGAGCAGCATCATCGCGTGCCTATTTGAAATTGCACCAGGTGGAGGTTACCGCGTTTCACCGTAACTTAATACGCTCGTCTCTGTGGCCCTATTCCTCGCCTTATACCATGGGCTTGCGCTTGCGGCTTTCGGCGGACGGCCGTTAACCGTCACCCCGCTCTATGGAGTCCGGACCTTCCTCCCGCCAGTGCATTGCTGCACCGGCCAGCGACTGTCTGGCCTGCTTCACCCGCCATTGTACCGCGCCGCAGCATGATTCTGCAAAAGCAGCGTGCCGCTACGCTGCGGGGCAATTGTAAAATTCGGTGTCGCCATTTCAAAAGCCGCAACAAATCGGCTCACATAGAATGGAGCAAGCCGCGCGCATCGCCGCGCCTGCCCGCGCTTGATCCTGTTTTCTTTGACGATACAACCAGAATAAAGAGCCAACCATGACGCAACCATCCCGTACCGGCGGCCAGATCCTGGTCGACGCCCTGCAGATCCACGGTGTCGACACCGCCTTTGGCGTGCCTGGCGAAAGCTACCTCGACGTGCTCGACGCCCTGCACGATTCCGGCATCCGTTTCATCATCAACCGCCAGGAGGGCGGCGCCGCCTTCATGGCCGAAGCCCATGGCAAGCTGACGGGTAAACCTGGCATCTGCTTCGTCACGCGCGGCCCCGGCGCCACCAATGCCTCGATCGGCGTGCACACAGCCTACCAGGACTCGACGCCGATGATCCTGTTCATCGGCCAGGTCGGCAACGACTTCATCGACCGCGAAGCATTCCAGGAAATCGATTACCGCCGCATGTATGGGCAAATGGCCAAGTGGGTGGCGCAGATCGACCGCGCCGAACGCATCCCCGAATACCTGGCACACGCGTTCCAGGTGGCCACCAGCGGCCGCCCTGGGCCGGTGGTGCTGGCCTTGCCTGAAGATATGCTGACCTCGCTGGCGAGCGTGGCCGATACGCGCCCCTACCGGCCCGTGCAGGCAGCGCCCTCGGCGCCGCAGATGGCGCAACTGCGCAGCATGCTGGCCGCGGCACAACGCCCGCTGCTGCTGCTGGGCGGCAGCACCTGGACGCCGCAAGCCTGCGCCGACCTGCAACATTTTGCTGAGGCGAACCACTTGCCGGTCGCCTGCGCCTTCCGTTTCCAGGATTTGCTCGACAATGCGCACCCGAACTATATCGGCGACGTGGGCATTGGCATCAACCCGAAGCTGGCGGCGCGCGTGAAACAGGCCGACCTGGTGATCGCCATCGGTCCGCGCCTGGGAGAGATGACGACTGGCGGTTACACGCTGTTCGAATCGCCCGTGCCACGCCAGCGCCTGGTGCATTTCCATACGGATGCGCTGGAACTGGGCAGCGTCTACCAGGCCGAACTGATGATCAACAGCGGCATGCCGCAAGCGTGCGCCATGCTGGCTGCGCTGGAACCCGTCGACGCCTCCGCCTGGCAGCACACACCGGCCGAAGCCAGGCTTGAGCTGGCCGCCTGGCAACAGCAGCCGCCCGTCTTCCAGGATGGCCAGGCGCCATTGAACCTGTGGCAAGTCACGCAAGACATCATGGCGCAAGTGCCGCACGACACCATCGTGACGAATGGCGCCGGCAATTACGCTTCGTGGGCGCACCGCTTCCACTGCTACGGCGGCCTGCGCACGCAGCTGGCGCCCACCAACGGCGCCATGGGCTATGGCGTGCCATCGGGCATCGCCGCCAAGATCGTGCACCCGGAACGCAGCGTGATCACCTTTGCCGGTGATGGCGAATACCTGATGAATGGGCAGGAACTGGCGACCGCCGTGCAATACAAGGCCGGCCTGGTAATCATCGTCTTCAATAACCAGATGTTTGGCACCATCCGCATGCACCAGGAACGCGATTATCCGGGCCGCGTGTCGGGCACCACCTTGCACAATCCCGACTTCGCGGCGCTGGCGCAGGCGTATGGCGCCCATGGGGAAGTGGTCAACACAACGGCAGAGTTCGCCCCCGCCCTGCAACGCGCGCTGGCCCATGCCAGGGCGCACAGCCTGCCCGCCCTGATCGAGCTGCGCTATGACGGCAACCTGATCACGCCGAACACGACACTGGCCGCCATCCGCAGCACGGCGGAAAAGGCCAGGGCGGCAAAGTAAGCTGCGACAGAAACAACAAAGGCCCGGTCAATGCCGGGCCTTTTTTACTGGGCAATCTGCGCTCAGCCTACTGGTGCGCTGGCGTTATCGGGTTCCACCGGCGCTGCCGGCACGGCCGGGCATGGCGTGCAGTTTTTCAATGGACGGCCAAAGTCGCGTACACGGCTCAGCTTCATGGGCATATGCACGCTGCCGCCACAATAATCGCCTTCCATGGTCAGGGTCTGCCCATCCTTGGAAAACTTGCCGGCCAACTTGCGTTCTTCGCCATCGGCAGACTGGATCGTGAAATCGAAGGCGCCCGTGGCCGCATCCAGGTTGACGTCGTTGCCGACGATAGGATAGCTCAGGGAACCGGCCGTGAATTCATAGATGACCGTATCGGCTTCGGCAAACCGGTGCAGGGTGATACGCTGTCCACCGATCTCGCCGCTATCCTTTTGCATGCACAGGTCCGAATACACGGCCACGCCATAGCGCTCCAGGCCGGCAGGCTTTTTGGCCTTCGCATTCGCGAACGCAGCGCCGGTGGCGCCAGCCAGCAGCAAGGCGGCCAGCATGGCAGTGGCGCGCGGCGATTTCATTTGGTACATGGGATTCCCCCTACTTTAGTAACAGCAACATTTTAACCTATGTGCAGACGCAAAAACGCGCCGCCAGACTGAAGCCTGGCGGCGCGTTTTTTTGCTGGCAAACATCCCCGCAGGGATGTTTGTGGCAGATCTAAGCTTCGTTTACACGAATATTAGAACGAGTGACGCAGACCAACGTTGAAGGCTTTGTCGCCCGAACCAGCGTCGCTGTTACCACCAACGGTGTAGACTGCACCGTTTTTGTTTTTGATCTTGGCGTACGAAGCGTAGGTGCTGGTACGTTTCGACAGAGCGTACGAGTAGCCCAGTGCGAATTGATCAGCATCAGCGTTAGCGATACCTTTGTCGTTGGCTTTGATGTACGAAGCCATGAACGTGCCGGCTTCGCCGACTGGTACGGTTGCGCCAACCAGCAGGGTGGTGCTGTCGATGCTAGGAGCAGCTGCCTGGTAAGCGTAGGCGTTCAGGCTGCTCGAACCGGTGTAAGCGCCGCCGTTAGCAGCGAAGTTGGTGTTGCTCAGGCCCGAGTTATAAACATTGCTGTTCACGCCTTTGTTCACGCCGTATGCCAGGTAAGCCTTGGCAACAACGAAATCGTAGTTAGCAGCTGCCAACAGGTTACGGCCGCTGCCGATGTTGCTGTTAGCCGAGGTTTGGTTGTTAACCAGGTTGTACACCAGGCGTGCGTTCAGAGGACCGTTGGCGTAGCCAGCCGATGCGCCGATTTGACGACCGGATTTGTTCGAATCAGCTTGTTCGCCGAAGGTGTAAGCCACGTCAGCGTCAAAGCCGTTGAACTTAGGCGAGGTGTAGTACACGGTGTTGCTGGTGCGGGTGTTCGATGGGAACAAGTTTTTAGCGGAACCAGCGTAGCCAACTGCGAACGGGTCAGCAATTTTCGACAGCGTGTTGTAGTACGGGGTGTATTGACGACCCAGGGTCAGGGTACCGGTGTCTTTGCTGGTCAGACCAACGTACGATTGACGATTGAACAGGGAACCTGCTTTGTCTTGTGCGCCAGTGTCAACACTGAAACCCGACTCCAGAACGAACAGAGCCGACAGGCCGTTGCCCAGATCTTCGGTGCCTTTGAAACCGATACGCGAAGCCGACGACGTACCGCTGCTGATTTTGTTAACCGTACCTGCTGCACCGCCACGCTCGCTGACGAAAGCTGCGTCAACGGTACCGTAGATGGTGACGCTCGATTGAGCGTGAGCGATGCCGGTGCTAGCTGCTGCCAGAACTGCCAGGGAGATCAGAGTTTTTTTCATTGCATGTTTCCTTTAATTTTGAAGCAAAAAGTAATACGGCCTATGCATCTCGTGCTGCGCTCTACAAGAACGCTTTTTATGAGTGAGGGCAAGGTCTCCACCTGCCGCTGTACTGTTCCGGTCAGAGGAACATTCATATCAGCATCGGCACGCTATTGCACCGACAAGCAAGAAGGCTGCATGACGACCGTATTTCGTGCGCCGGTTCGGTGCTCAAGTGGCACCGGAAGCGGCACTATAACGACCGTTTCACATTCCATCAAGTTCTGACATGTTACTTCCAGTACCAGGCCAGGGGGCTTTTTCAGGCATCCCGACCATCGCTAACCAGACTGCACGACAGAGCCAGTGCCCCTTGCCAAACTATGCATTGGCCTGATTGACCCTTCCATCATAACGCATGCCATCTCGGCAGCCGTTGTATTAGCGCAACAGTAGCAGCACTATGATCAAAAAGCCAACATGCTTAAGCCATCATTTCCTTTACATAACTTACGCGACAAAGCGGACAATTTGTAAGGTGATAATGGATAAACGGGACGAAGCATACACCGCATCCCGAATCTTTGCTGCCGACCGTCCAAAAATGCGCAACGGTGCGCCCCAATTTGGTGCATCGGCGCCTTATTCAGGGGCGTAGTGGGTTATTTTGGCGTTGACATACAAGCGGCAGACAGTGACAGAGTCATAAGTGAATTACTGACTCTTCGGTAATTTAAATTGCCGCTCTAGAAATGTTTTCCTGCCCCGCGCTGCCGGCCGCCGCGACCTGGCCTGAGGCTGCTGGCAACGACTGTTGCTGGTAAATTTCGCGCCAATTGAAACAATTTCTTACAAACTTGCTTTCTAAATATCAGGCTTTTCTTGTGTCGGAAAAACGACATTGCGCGTGCGGCTCCGCATTTCATTAGCCAGTCTGACAAGATTGTCTTTTTCTTTGAGGAAATTCCAACGCCGCCTGCCGCGCTAGCGCTGGCCTGCGCGCCGCAGCCAGCGCATCAAGCCGCCGAGGAGCGGCAGTTTCTGATACAGCTCCTCGGCCACGTCCCAATAGTCCCGATGCAGCAATACCCGGCCCTGCGCATCGAAACGCACGTGCGTTGCCCCACGCACACACTGCTCTCCCGACACAAAGCGCCGCATGCGGAAGCGGAATTCCCAGGTCAGGAACGCCTGCCCATTCTGCTGCATGCTTTCAAGCACGATGAAGCGGGGGCCATCGACTTGCACGAACATGTGTTCAAAGATAGCCAGGATGGCCGCATGGCCCTGCACTTCATTGAAAGGATCCTTGAAACTGGCGTCTGGCGCGTACACGGCGCCCAGCTGGGCCAGGTTTTCCAGGCGCAGGTTTTCATAAAATGCCACCAGGCGCGCAAGGGCGTGCTCGCCCTCAAGCGGCGATGCGGTCAAGTCCATGCTCATAAGCCTGTCACCTTGTTGATCAGCCAAAAATACGCGCGATACGGCAACAGGCGCGCCAGGCGCATGCTGTTCGTAAAACGTTTCGGGAAATGGATATGAAACTGGCCCCGCTCGATGCCGCGCAGCATGGCAGACGCCGCATCGTGCGCCGTCATCAGGGCCGGCATCTTGAAATCATTGCCGGCGGTCAAAGGCGTATCGACGAAACCGGGATTGATCTGGTACACATCGATGCCGCGCGGATGCAGGTCCAGGTACAGTGATTCCGTCAGGTTGATCAGCGCCGCCTTGCTGGCGCCATAGACTAGCGCCTTGGGCAAGCCGCCGTAACCGGCCACTGAAGCGACAATACCGATGCCACCCGCGCCCTGCTTCAGCAGCAGCGGCAAGACTGGCGCCAGACAAGCAAATACGCCGCCCACATTCAAGTCCATCAAGCTCTGCGCTTGCGCCAAATCAAAATCGTCGGCGCGCATGGCGGTATAGCCACCGGCCACCACCAGCACCAGATCGATGCGCGACCATTGCTGCTGCAGGGTGGCGCACACGGCCTGCACTTGCACAGGCTCGGTGATATCGAGCGGCAGGGCCAGCGCCAGCGGCTGGCCTGCGCACAATTGCTCCAGCTTGCTGCGGTGGCGCGCCGACAGGGCCACGCTGGCGCCCTGCTCCAGCAACAGGCTGGCGCAGGCGGCGCCGATGCCGGTGGACGCGCCGATGATCCACACCCGCTTCCCCACCCAGCTATCGATCTTGCGGTTCATGGAGTCTGATCTCCTTATATATATGTTGTAGCGGCGCGCGCCACAGCAGCACCGCGGCGGCCACCTTCAAAATGCAGGGCAGCAAGGCATAGGCGGCGGACAGGGCTGGCAGCCCGCCGCCCTGCCCCGGCACATAACCGAGCCAGGCCAGCAGGGGCAAGGCGATGCCGGCAGCCAATGCCAGGCTCATCTGCACACCCCAGTTCCACCAGCCGAAATACGCCGCTTCATGCCGGCCCGCCTGACCGGCAGCACCAATCAGGCCCGCCAGCAAGGCGGAAGGCAAGGCCAGGTCGGCGCCCAGCGCCAGCCCGGACAACAGGCAGATGGCGCCAAAACCCCACATTGCCCCGGCCCCCAGTGCGTAGGCCCAGACAAACACCAGTGCAGCGAGCAACATGCTGGCCGACCAGGCGCGTGCCTCGCCATACCGGCGGGCCAGCGCTACCCACAGCGGCATCGAGGCGGCGGCCGCACAGAAATACACGATCAGGAACAGGCCGGCATAGGAACCGAGATGCAGATAGTCGCCGGCAAAGAACAGGAACAGGGTGGCGGGGATGGCAGCCGCCACGCCGTTGATCAGCAGGACAGCAAACACATGCCGGAAAGCACGCTGGCGAAAAGGCACGCGCCACGAAGTGGCCGGCATGGTCAGGGAGGCGACCCGCTGCGGCGGACGGGGTCCGTAGCGCAGCAATACCGCACCGCAGGCGAGCAGGCAGACGGCAAACACCAGCGACAGGCCTTCATAACCGAGCACGGAAGTCAGCCCGGCCGCCAGCACCACCCCCAGCAAGCCGCAGCCTTCGCGCACGGCCGTCACGCGGGAACGCTGGGCCAGCGCCTGGCTCAGCGCCGCCCCCCAGCTCTGGTGCGCGATGCTGGCCAGGCCGTAAGCGGCATACACCAGCAGCAAGGCGACCAGGAACCAGGCCAGGGTAGCGCCTTCGGACAGTGCCGGTGGATGAAACAGGGCGCCAAAGCCCAGCAACAGCAAAGGCAGGGCCAGCGCGATACACGCAGGATAGCTGCGCGTGCCACGGGCGATCCAGGCGCCCAGGGCCGGATCGATGAAGGCGGCGGCAATCCGCGCCGCCAGCAGCACGGCGCCGATCTGCGCCAGCCCCAGGCTGCTGCGCTGCGTATAAAACGGCGCAACATATATATAGATGGGCAAGGCCAGCATGGCCAGCGGCAGGCCAAACAGGCCATACGAGAACACGGCAGGCAGCGCCAGCGGACTGCCTGGCGCGCTCATGACGTACTCATGGCAAGGCAGACGCCTGCGGTAGCGCATTCTGCAGCAGGGCGCTACGCAGTTTGGGCGCCGTGGTGTCGGGCGAGAGCCAGATAGAGAAGAAGGCGCGCGCAAAATCGCCATCGGTCACATCGGCCATCACCTTGCCGTCCAGATAAAAGCGTACGCCAGGCGCCACGCCAGCCCGGTAGGCGCCGGCGATGCGCTGGCCTTGCTTGACGTCCGGGAAGATGCGCTGCATGGTACGCAGCCATTCCAGGCGCTGCGCTTCCGTGCCGGCCTGGATTTTCTGCATCTGTTCATAGCTGGCCTCGGCAATCTTGCTGCCGTCGAGTCCGCGCGCATAACGCAGTTCCAGCACGAACGGTGCGGTGGCCGAGACCAGGCCCTGATAGCCTTGCGGCCCTACCCATAGTTGCGCGTTGTAAATACGCATGCCAAACCAGGTATAGTCGCCCTCGCCCGCCAGGCGGGCTTCGGGCACGTCGGCACTGATAAAAGCGGCAGGCGATGAGGGGCTTGCCGGCGGCGCGGCATGGGCCGATACCGACAACACGGAGCAGGAAAACAAAAACACGGACAGCAAACGGCGCATGGTCATCCTTTCAGCAGGGTAAATTGCATGACATCCGTATTATGAGCCTGAAAGGCCGCCTCGCAATAGGCCAGATAAAATTCCCAGGTCAGCAGGAAACGGCCATCAAAACCCTGCTTTTCCAGCGCCACGCGCTGGGCCAGGAAACTGGCCCGCCACTGGCGCAGGGTTTCCGCGTAATCGAGGCCGAAGCTAAAGGCGTCGACCACGCGCAAGCCCTGCGCTTCGGCGCCGCGGCGAAACTCGGCTGGCGATGGCAGCATGCCGCCCGGGAAAATGTATTGCTGAATAAAATCGGTGCTCTTGCTGTAGCGCTCAAACAATTCGTCGGCGATGACGATGGTCTGGATGCAGGCGCGCCCGCCCGGTTTCAGATTGCGCGCGACACACTCAAAATAGCCCGGCCAGTAACTTTGCCCCACGGCTTCAAACATTTCTATCGAGGCGATCGCGTCGTACTGGCCGGCACTGTCGCGGTAATCGCACAGTTGCAAATCGGCTTGCCCGGCCAGGCCGGCGTCCTGCAGGCGCGCGCGCGCATAGGCCAGTTGCTCGGTAGACAAGGTTAATCCGGTAATGTGGGCGCCCTGCTCGCGTGCCGCCGTTTCCGCAAAACCACCCCAGCCACAGCCGATTTCCAGCACTTGTGCGCCAGGCGGCAATTGCAGCTGGTCGGCGATGCGCCGGTATTTCGCCAGTTGCGCGTGCTCCAGGCTATCGCCCTCGCTGAACAGGGCGCTGGAATAGGTCATCGACGGGTCCAGCCATAATTGATAAAAGGCATTGCCGATGTCGTAATGGGCGTGGATGTTTTTCTTGCTGCCCGCGCGCGAATTGCGGTGCAGCAGATGGCGCAATCGATACAGCAGGTTGCCCCACCAGCTGCCATAGATCAGCGCTTCGATCTGCGCGCGGTTGCGTATCATCAGCTCGATCAGGCCGGGCAGATTATCCGTGCGCCAGTCGCCGGCAATAAAAGTTTCCGCAAAACCGATGTCGCCGGAGCGCAAGACGGCCGAACATATATTCCAGTTATGCAAATCCAGGTGAATGGGCACGCTACCGTCGCCATACACCAGTACGGTGCCATCGGGCGTGCGCAGGCGCAAGGCGCCAAATTTCAACTTGTCGAGCAGGGACAAAATCATGCGCGCCGGTGCAGGCAATTCCAGGTGCTCGTACGATGCGCCGCTGCGCACATGCAAGCCATTGGGCAGGGATTTCGTATTCATCGTACACCTTTCATCGTGACAGCTTTTCCTGGGGAGGATGGGGTTTGCTGAAAAACGGCACGCGCCGCAGCCACAGCCGCAACGCCTGCCAGTGGATACGGGCCATCACGCCGAATGTCATCAGCGGATAACGCAGCAGGGCGCGGCCCAGCGCGCCATCGCGCAAGGGCACGGCGATGCCGGACAAGCTGGTTTGCAGCAAGGGGCCGCTGGCGTCGTCGTAATCGACGCAGGCCAGGTGGCGTTCGCCCTGCCCCGCGCCATGCTTGCTGCGCAGAAAACGGAAACGGTAGTTGCCCTCGACCTTGCAAAAGGGCGAAACGTGAAAGATTTTGTTGGCGCGCAATTCGCTGCCATAGGCAATCGCTGCGCCATGGTCGAGCAGATACAGATGGCGTTCGCCAAAGGTATTGCGCACATCGCACAGCACGGCGCGCAGCGCACCATCGGCACGGTGGCAAAACCAGAAACTGACGGGATTGAAGACGTAACCGAACACGCGCGGCATGGTTTGCAGCCAGATTTCGCCGTCGGCGTCCGTCACGTCGTGTTCCTGCAGCAGACCATCGATCCAGTCCAGCAAGGGCGTGGCGCCATCGCCATGGTCGCTATCGCGAAACGACAGCAGGTTGGCGCCATTGCGCGAGATCAGGCGCGCATCGAAGTCGACATTTCCCATGCTGCGCAGGGGCAAACGCAAGTAATAAATGCCGTAACTAAAGAAATGCCGGCGCGGCCGCAAGCGCGTATGGCGCACTTGCCCCAGGCACAGCTGCGGCTGCGCCGTCACGGGCAAGGATGGATCACGCGGCATGGCCCAGCTCCGCCGCCGCCATGCTGGCCAGGGTAGCCGCCACGGCCAGGCCCGATTTCAAGCCATCTTCATGGAAGCCGTAACCGGTCCAGGCGCCCGCAAACCAGGTATGTTGCATGCCCTGGAAACTGGCCAGGCGCTTTTGCGCCGCGATGGCCGCGCCGTCGAACACCGGATGCGCATAGGAAAATTCGGCGATGACCTTGGACGGATCCGGTTCATCGAGCGGGTTGAGCGACACCATCACAGGCGTGCTGAAGGGCAAGGGCTGCAACTGGTTCAACAGATAATGCACGCACACTTGCGGCGCCTCGCCCTCTTCCACGGCCGGACGGCCCTGGTAATTCCAGGCCGACCAGGCACGGCGCCGTTGCGGCAGGCAGGAGGCATCCGTATGCAGCACAGCGCGGTTAGGCTGGTAGCGCACGGCTTGCAGCACTTTACGTTCATCGTCGCGCACGTCCGACAACAAGGCCAGCGACTGGTCGCTATGGCAAGCCAGCACCACCTGATCGACATGTTCGACACCGTGCGCCGTCAGCAGTTCAACCGTGCGCGCGCCGCCGTGCTGCTGGCGGCGCACGCCCAGCACGGGGCAAGCCAGGCGCTGCTGCGGTATGCCTGCCAACAGTTTTTCCACATACACGCGCGAGCCGCCACGCACCGTGCGCCACTGGGGCCGGTCATTGACTTGCAGCAAGCCGTGGTTATGGCAAAAGCGGATGAAAGTGGCCAGCGGGAAGGCCAGCATCTGGCGCGCCGGACAAGACCAGATGCAGGCAGCCATCGGCAGCAAGTACCAGTGGCGAAATTCGCTGCCATAGCCATGCAGGTCGAGAAAATCGCCGAGGCTGATGGCGGGCGCCGGCAGCTGCGCCGTGGCAATCGCGCTGGCCTGGCGGTTGAAGCGTAAAATGTCGCGCAACATGCGCAGGAAAGCGGGCCGCAGCAGGTTGCTGCGCTGGGCAAACACGGTATCGAGATTGGCGCCCGCCCATTCCAGCACGCGCGCCCCCGGTGCGCTGCCCAAAGGCATCTTGACGGAAAACGACATGTCGCTGTCGGCCGCCTCGACGCCAAGCTCGTCGAACAGCTGCACCAGGTTAGGATAGGTGGCGTGGTTAAACACCAGGAAACCCGTATCGACGCCATGCGTGACGCCATCGAGGGTGACATCGACCGTGTGGCTGTGACCGCCAAAATAATCACCCGCTTCATACAAGGTGACATCCTGGCCTTCTTGCGCCAGGCGATACGCACATGACAGCCCTGCAATTCCCGCTCCGACGACCGCGATTTTCATATAAGCACCTGTGTCATGTTGGTCCCGGACAAGATAGGCTGCATTGATAGTTAATAGTCAGATAATTATTGACCTATGTCAATACGTGTTCCGGGAGTTCACAAACTTATACGCAGGCAACTTTCAATCGGATTCAGCTATTTATTCAGCGACTGGGTCGACGCGCAGGAAGGGAGCGTGCAATGTTGCTAATCAAACAGTAAAGAAGGTAGGCCGCTGCGCGCTCTGGTAGAATAGCCAGTCAAAGTGTCCGGCGCCGCCGGGCCTAGCGTAAGCACCCGCCACCATCTATCCATGTTTAGTTTCTTCAAGAAAAAACCTGTAGCCCCTGAAGCTGCGCCCGCCGCTGTGCCCGCGCCGCCGCCTGCCGCCACACCGCCCAGCCCACCTTCCGCCGCCAGCCTGAGCGGCGCCCCGGCCGAGCTTGTACCCGCGATCATTGCGGTCGAGCCGGAGAAAAAATCGTGGATGGCGCGCCTGAAAGCGGGCCTGTCGAAGACCTCGTCCACCTTGTCGGTGCTGTTCGTGGGCGCGAAGATCGACGATGCGCTGTATGAAGAGCTGGAAGCGGCGCTGCTGATGTCCGACGCCGGCATCGACGCCACCGACTATCTGCTCACGGCCTTGAAGAAAAAGGTCAAGGAAGACAAGCTGCTCGATGCAGCCCAGGTCAAGGCCGCCTTGAAGGCGCTGCTGATCGAACTGTTGATCCCGCTGGAAAAGCGCTTCGAGCTGGGTCGCCACAAACCCTTGGTGATGATGATTTCCGGCGTCAACGGCGCCGGCAAGACCACCACCATCGGCAAGCTGGCCAAGCATATGCAGTCGAATAACCAATCCGTCTTGCTGGCTGCGGGCGACACCTTCCGCGCCGCTGCCCGCGAGCAATTGATGGTCTGGGGCGAGCGCAATAACGTCACCGTGATCTCGCAGGAATCGGGCGATCCGGCCGCCGTCGCCTACGACTCGGTGCAATCGGCGAAAGCGCGCGGCATCGACGTGGTGATGGTCGACACGGCCGGCCGCCTGCCGACCCAGTTGCACCTGATGGAAGAATTGAAGAAAATCAAGCGCGTGATCGGCAAGGGCATGGATGGCGCACCGCACGAAACCCTGCTTGTCATCGACGGCAACACAGGCCAGAATGCGTTGACGCAAGTGAAGGCCTTCGATGATGCATTGCAGTTGAGCGGCCTGGTGATCACCAAGCTGGACGGTACCGCCAAGGGCGGCGTGCTGGCGGCGATTGCCCGCGTGCGTCCCGTGCCCGTGTATTTCATCGGCATCGGTGAAAAAATTGAAGACTTGCAGCCCTTCGTGGCTGCCGAATTTGTCGAAGCGCTGCTCGGATAAGCCTACATGATTGAATTTCAGCACGTCTCAAAGCAATATTCCCCCGACGCAGTGGCGCTCAGCGACATTTCGCTGAGCATTGCCAAAGGCGAGCTGGTATTTTTAGCGGGGCCTTCGGGCGCCGGCAAGTCCACCCTGCTGAAAATGATCGCCGCCATGGAACGCCCTACCTCGGGCAAGCTGATCGTCAACGGCCAGGATATCGGCAAGCTCAAGCCGGCTGGCGTACCTTTCCTGCGCCGTAACCTGGGCCTGATCTTCCAGCAACAAAAACTGCTGAACGACCGCTCCATCCTGGCCAACGTCATGTTGCCGCTGCTGGTGGTCGGCGCGCACAAGGTCGCTGCAGAGCAACGCGCCCGCGCCGCGCTCGACAAGGTCGGCCTGCTGGACCGCGCCCTGGCGCGCCCGCTGTCGCTGTCCGGCGGCGAACAGCAGCGCGTCTCGATCGCGCGCGCCATCGTCAACCGGCCACAAATCATCCTGGCCGACGAACCGACCGCCAACCTGGACCGCGCCGCCGCCGACAAGGTGCTCGACGCCCTGAAAGCCTTTCATTCGGTGGGGGTAACTTGCCTCATTTCCAGCCACGATGAACAGATGCTGGACGCCGCCGCGCGCGTGATCCACCTGAAAAACGGTCAATTGATTTCCATCGAAAAAGCCACGCAAGCCCCCGTGTTCGCGCCGCCCGATCCCAACTTTGCCCCCGGTTTCGGCAACGTGGAAGGAGAATCGCCATGAGAGGCTGGTTCCGTCAACACCGCTTTGCGCTGGGCTCGGCGCTGATTCATTTGCGCAAGTCGCCGGGCGGCTTTTTGCTGAACGTGTTCGTGGTGGCCATCGCCCTGTCGCTGCCGTTCGCCGGCTTGACCATGCTCGACAATGTACGCCCGATGTCGGAACAGATGTCGGTCGATCCGGAAATGAGCGTGTTCCTGAAAATCGATACGCCACGTGAACAGGCCAAGGGCCTGGCGGGCGAGATCCGCAAGATCGTGCAGGGTAACAAGAAAGCCAAGATCGTCTTCATCCCCCGCGAAGATGCGCTGGACTCGCTGAAAAGCAAGAACGGCCTGGCCGATGTCTTGAATACCCTGGGCGACAATCCCTTGCCTGACAGCTATGTGCTGAAGCTGGACGCTTTTAACAGCGCCACTGAAGCGCAAGACGTCGATGCGGTAGCGGAACAATTGCGCCAGTTGCCCGGTGTGGAATCGGTGCAAGTCGATTCGGCCTGGGTCAAGCGCCTTGCCGCCCTGCTGGGCGTGCTGCGCCTGGTGCTGCTGTTGCTGGCCATTACCCTGGGTGCGGCCGTGATTGCCGTGGTGTTCAATACCATTCGCCTGCAAGTGATGACGCAGCGCGATGAAATCAGCGTCTCCAAGCTGATTGGCGCCACCGACACGTTCATCCACCGGCCGTTTTATTACACGGGCGCCCTGCTGGGCTTGTGCGCAGGCGTGCTGGCGCTGGGCGCCGTGGCACTGGCCTTGCGGCCATTGAATACGGCGATTGCCGAGTTTGCCCGCCTGTATGCGTCGGAATTCCAGCTGGTGCCGCTGGCGCCGCTGCCGATGGCGGCCTTGCTGGCAATGAGCGCCGGCCTGGGCCTGATTGGCGCCTTCCTGTGCGTGCAGCGCCACCTGGCGCGCGTCAATTAAGAACGCCTATCAAAACCTTCTGCGCGTCGAGATTTGCGGCCTGCGATGCTCACTACCTCGGCGGCCCCGTGCAAGCACGGCTCCGCTTCTCAGCCACAACTCTCATCCGCTCGCTACGGTTTTGTTAGGCATTGTAAATCTGTTGTACAGGGCGGCACTACCGGCGCCGCCCTTCTCTCTCCATACTCCCCATCCATTGCCATAAATTCACTTGATATTTAGCAAGTATTCTTAAGGTTCGCTTCAGGCAAGTCCCGTAGACTGGCTTCATCAAAAAGTGTCTGGCATATGCAACAACGGCCCAGGCTGGGGCTTGCAGGGGCCATGTGGTCTCATTATCAAGTATCACAGGGCCATAGTATTTAGGCTATCAGGGTGATTAGAGGAGCCGATTGGCACTCATCACCAGAGAGTGCTAATATATGGCATACCGTTAGCAGAACAGTCATGCCACCAAGATCAGATGGTGGCGCCATCTGCCAAGAACAAGAGCATCACGATCAGATACAGCAACTGACAGAACACACAATGGCGCCATGTACAACACATGGCCACAGGGAACGAAGCAAGACTACGAGGAGTAAACATGACGACGATGTCCGCACTGGTTCCGAGCAAGAGTAATGCACTGGGCCTCGGTTTTACCGGCAATCTGGGCAATATCGATGCCTATATTTCGGCCGTGAACCGTCTGCCCATGTTGACCCACGAAGAAGAAATCTCGCTGGCCACGCGCCTGCGCGAAAAAAATGATCTGGGTGCCGCCCAGGAGCTGGTGCTGTCGCATCTGCGCCTGGTGGTGTCGATTGCCCGCGGCTACCTCGGTTATGGCTTGCCGCACGCCGACCTGATTCAGGAAGGCAATATTGGTTTGATGAAAGCCGTCAAGCGTTTCGACCCGAACCAGGGCGTGCGCCTGGTGTCGTACGCCATGCACTGGGTGAAAGCCGAGATGCATGAGTACATCCTGAAAAACTGGCGCCTGGTCAAAGTGGCGACGACGAAAGCCCAGCGCAAGCTGTTCTTCAATCTGCGCAGCCACAAGACGGGCCTGGACGCGATGACGCCGAAACAGATCGATGCGCTGGCCAAGCTGCTCGATGTGAAACGCGAAGAAGTGATCGAGATGGAAACCCGCCTGAGCGGCCGCGACATCGCGCTGGAATCGCCGAGCGACGATGAAGATGACAAGTTTTCGCCGATCGCCTACCTGTCGTCGGAGCAAAGCGAACCGACCAAGGTACTGGAAGCGGAACAAGTAACGCGTTTGCAATCGGAAGGCCTGGAAACAGCGCTGGGCAAGCTCGATGACCGTTCGCGCCGCATCATCGAAGCGCGCTGGCTGGCCAACGACGACGGTTCGGGCGCCACCTTGCATACGCTGGCGGAAGAGTTCGGCGTATCGGCCGAACGCATCCGCCAGATCGAAGTGGCGGCATTGAAAAAAATGAAGGGCGCGCTGGCCGCGTATATGTAACAACGCAGCAAAGCCGCAGTAAAAAAGGCGCCGCAAGGCGCCTTTTCCATTGTTCTTCGATATTTAGCAACAGGCCAATAT
Source organism: Janthinobacterium sp. Mn2066 (assembly GCF_049319705.1). Lineage (NCBI taxonomy): Bacteria > Pseudomonadati > Pseudomonadota > Betaproteobacteria > Burkholderiales > Oxalobacteraceae > Janthinobacterium > Janthinobacterium sp. Mn2066. Next base: position 64,150 of record NZ_JBMOUF010000010.1, read on the forward strand.
TTCTTGCAGCTATGCTGCAGCGAGGCCCTTGGTCAACACCTCAGCGACGGCTTGATTCAAGTCCACGCCGCGCTCCTTGGCCAGGTTTTGCAATTGCAACACCAGCTCGCTGTTGAGCTTGACAGCGAATGGCACCAGGCCCAGGGCCTGGTCGCGCTTGCGCTGCTCGCGGCGGTCGACGACCGCCGCTTCCTTGCCGAAGGCGCCAGCGCCGGGAACATGCATCTTTCCCATCAATTTCTTGGCATCGCTTTTGGCCAGGTCGGTTTTTTTCATGGTTGTTTCCTGATTTTCAAAACAGCCATTCTACGCAGTAATCATGGCGCCGCGTAGCCGGCGCCGCAATTCATCGGCATGGCGCCAGGAGAGCGCCTGAAAAATAACATTTTGTTATTATCATTTTAATCTTATGCGTGCAGGGCACGCCAAGGACGCCTTAGCGATCAGTACCTGAAAGGAAAAACATGTCTTATCTGAGCCACACCTATCGTCGCCTGGTCTTGCCTCTATTCATCGCCTGCCTGGCCGTGCTGGCCGGCTGCGGTGCCCCCAGCAGCGCCAGCGATGCCGAAAACACCCCGCGCATGGTGACGCAAGTACTGACACCGGGCCAGCAAGTGACCATCACGGCCACCGATACCCTGAAACTGGAGCGCGTCAACGACAGCCGCTGCCGCAAGGGCGCCGTCTGCGTCTGGAAGGGCTATGTCAGCTACAGTTTTAGCCTGATCGGCAAGACGGCCACTACCGACATCACCCTGTCCGACTCGATGCCCGGCGGCGCCAGTTCCGTCACCGTCAATCACCTGACCTTTACCCTGCTCGACGTCGATCCGGACACCCCGCCCGCCATGAATGCGGCCGAGCCTGTCTATCGGGTAAAGGTCAGGATTACGCAGAACGCCGTACCACGCTAAACACGCTAAGCGCTAAGCCTGGTGGCGCTGGCGGCTGTCCGGCGGAGCCTGCTGCCGGTCCTGCATGCCGTAATCGCGCACCACGCTGGCGATGCGCAGCCGGTAATCGTCAAACACACCCTGCCGTCCCGCGCTCTGCGCCGCGCGATGTGCTTCCAGCTGCCGCCATTGGACCAGCGCCGCCTCATCGCGAAAGAACGATAGCGACAATAATTTGCCCGGCTCGCTCAGGCTGCTGAAGCGCTCGATGGAAATAAAACCATCGACTTCATCGAGCAAGGGGCGCAAGGATGCGGCCAGGTCCAGATAATGCCCGCGCCCATCGGCACTGGGCCAGACTTCGGATATCACGGCAATCATGCTGCTGCTCCTTCCATGAATACGGGTATGCGGGCATTCAACGATGGCTGGTAGCGCCAGGCCAGCGGCATGCCGGCGAGGACATCGGCCCAGGCCTGCAGACACGCCGCCGCCATCGTCTGCGCCAGTTGCTGGCCCGGACAGGCATGTCGTCCATGGCCATACGCGAGGATGGGCGAAACGGGACGCTGCAGCATGAAGTGGCCCGGCTCTGCATGCACGCTGGCATCGTGGCCGGCGCTGGCCAGCAGCACCAATATCATCTGTCCTTGCGGCAAGGCTGCCCCGCCGATTTCCAGTGCACATGCCGTATGGCGGCGCGTATTGTGGATCGACGGATCGTGCCGGCTCACTTCCCGCAGCATGGCTGGCCATAAACTGGGGTCGGCCTGCAGTTGCGCCTGCAAACCCGTTTGCAGGCGCAAGGCCAGCACGGCATTGCCGATCAGGCCAGCCGTCGCTTCACAGGTTTGCGACAGCAAGCCAATCAGATTGACCAGCAAGCTGTCCGGCACGGACTCACCCAGCAACAATTTAAACCGTTGCAACAACGATGCGGCAGCCACCTGCGCGCCAGCCAGCTGATCGCTGTTGGACAGCGGCGACAGACAGGCCACAAAGTCACGCGTCCAGCTGGCCAGCTGCGGCCATTGCGCAGGCGCAAAGCCCAGCAAGCCTGCCATGCCAAACAGCGGTAATTCAAACATGGCTTGATTCAGGCTGGCGGCACCGGTGGGGAGATGATCTCGGGCAATCTGCAGCGTGCTGTGACGCAGGCGCGCCAGGTCCACCTGGCCCAGCATACTAGCCAGCACTTGTTTCGGCACAGCATGGCGCGCCCCGTCATTCATGCGCACCAGCTCGGCAAAGATCGCCCCGCAGGACGTGCCCGCCAGGTTTTCCGGCACCGCCATGCCCGGTGGGCGCACGCGGCAATCGACATGCTCCAGCACGGCTTGTACGCCGGCCGCTCCCGTCGCCAGCCAGCAATCGAGCTGAGCGTCGAAATGCAGCGGCGGGCCTTCCGCCAGGCGCCGATAATACGCATAGGGCGCCGCATGCGTGACAGCGGCGAGCGGGTGGGCAGGATCGTTGGCGAACATGGCGTTTCCATTGCGATGAAGATAAGACGCGAGTATGCTGGCCAGATGACGACTACACTTCGCTCAGGAACGAATCATGGATGACAGCAGCGCTCCCCACACGGCCGATGCCAGCCTGGCGCAACTGGCCGGCGCCATCGCCGAACCGGCCCGCGCGCGCATGCTGTGCGCGCTGCTGGACGGCCATGCGCGCACGGCCACCGAATTGTCGGTGCTGGCGGAGGTGGGCGCCTCGACGGCCAGCGCGCATCTGGGCCGCTTGCGCGACGACGGCTTGCTCTCGGTCGTGGCGCAAGGCAAGCACCGTTACTATCGGCTGGCCAGCAGCGAGGTGGGCCAGGCGCTCGAAGCGCTGCTGGTGGTGGCCGGCGCACCGCGCCAGCCCTTCATGCCCGGTACGCCGGACCGTTTGCGCCATGCGCGCACCTGCTACGACCATATGGCCGGCACGGTGGCCGTCACCTTGCACGACCAGCTGTGCGCGCGGGGCTGGTTGCTGCCAGAGGAAAACCATTACCGTCTCTCGCCAACCGGCGCAACCGCCATGTCTGCCCTCGGTATCGACGTTGCCGCGCTGCAGCGCCAGCGCCGCCGCTTTGCCTGTCCCTGCCTGGACTGGAGCGAGCGGCGCTTTCATCTCGGCGGTGCATTGGGCGCCGCCATCTTGCAGCTGGCGCTGCGCCAGGGCTGGGCCGAACGCGAGCTCGACAGCCGCGCCCTGCGCATCACACCCAAGGGCCAACAACGGTTGATAGAAGCATTTGGCAACTAATTAAGTGCAGGCTATTATCTTGCAACCCATTTATTCTTTCTAGGATGCAAGATGATCGCCTTCGAAGGTTTATCCAAGCAATACGGTAGTTTCGAGGCGCTCAAGCCGCTCACACTGCAAGTGGGCAAGGGAGAAGTATTCGGCTTCCTGGGGCCCAATGGGGCCGGCAAGACCACCACCATCCGCATGATGATGGGCATCCTGGTGCCCAGCGCGGGCCGGGTGCTGATCGATGGCCTCGATTGCCACCGCGATGGCCCCGCCGTCAAGCGCAAGGTCGGTTATTTACCCGACAATCCCATCTTTTATGATTATTTGCGCGGCCGCGAAATCCTGCAGTTCGTCGCCGAAATGCATGGCTTTTCGCGCGCGGAAGCAGCAACGCGCACGGCGCGCCTGCTGGGCGAATTCGGCCTCGATGAAGCAAGTGACGATTTCGCCGTCAATTATTCGCTGGGCATGAAAAAGAAGCTGGGCCTGGCGTGCGCGCTGATCCACGATCCTGCCGTGCTGATCCTCGATGAACCGATCAACGGACTGGACCCGCGCGCCTCGCGCGAGGTGCAGGAACGGCTGCTGCGCATCGCCGCCGCCGGCACCACCATTTTCGTTTCCACGCACTTGCTGGACATGGCTGAAAAACTCTGCAGCCGGGTCGCCATCATCCACCAGGGCGCGCTGGCGGCCACCGGTAGCCTGGACGATATCCGGCAGCAGCTGGCCAGCCAAGGCAGCCTGGAAGAACTCTTCCTGCAATTGACGGAGCCCGCGCAATGAAGACCGTGCCCGTCACGCCCTTGCGCGCCACCTGGCTGCTGATCCGTTTGCGCCTGCGGCGCATGCTCAATGCCGGCGGCGCACGGTTTAGGTTCAAGCGCAAGCAAGCCGACGTCGTCTCCCGCCCTGCCACGGCCGGCAAGCGCCGCGGCACGTGGCTGGTCAGCGCACTGGTGCTGGCGTCGATGCTATTTTCCTTCGGCAACATCGCCAACCAGAGCGTGCTGAACCTGCATTGCGCGCTGGACGCCGTCGGCAACTGCCACGGACGAGACGGCATGGACATCGTCGCGGCCCAGTTGACGGGAACACCGTTCAGTACGGCGCTGCTGGCAGGCCTGAGCCTGCAATTATGTCTGCTGTGGCTGATCAGCGTGTTGCTGCCGCTGGGCACGGGCGAGCTGTCCAGGCCGGACTGGGACCTGGAATGGCTGGTCACCCTGCCCGCCTCCAAAGCCACCTTGCTATGGGCGCGCGTGTTTGAACGCACGATCGCCAATCCGGTCGGCCTGGTGGCCTTGCTGCCACCGACCGCCGTGATCGCCTGGTATGGCGGTTATGGCTGGCTGGCGCCCTTGCCCGCACTGGCCCTCAGCCTGTTGCTGTTGCTGGCAGCGGCCATGCTGCGCACCCTGGTCGATACGGGATTGCGCCTGACGCTGTCGCCATCGAGCCTGGGTAATTTGCAAGCCGTGATTTCCATCGTCGGCGTGCTGCCCATGTATATCGCCATGTCCTTCGGCATGGGCCGCGAGGGTTTTGCCCTCGGCTGGGCTGCCGCCATGCCCGCCTGGAGCGCGTGGACGCCGCCGGGCCTGGTGCTGCAACTGCTGAACCGCCCCACCGTGCCGGCCGCCGCAGCGCTGCTGTTGCAAGTGGCCGTGCTGCTGTGGCTGGGCATGCTGATCCTGCGCCGCCAGCTGCGCGATGGCGTCGTCGGCAGCGGCCAGCGTGCCAGCGTGCGCACGGCCTCCAAGGTAGCAGCACCACCGTCCAGCCGCTGGCGTTTCGGCACGGTGATACAGCGGCGTGAATTGAGCCTGCTCAAACGCGACCGCAACTTCTTCGTGCAAACCTTGCTGCTGCCACTCGTGATCCTGGGCAGCCAGGTGATATTCACGGGCCGCCTGCAAGATGTCCGCGAGCTGCTGGACAGACCTGCCCTGCTGGTCTCGACCGGTTTTTTCCTCGGCACCTACACGCTGATGATGTCCGCCTTCCAGACCTTGAACAAGGAAGGCGGTTCGTTGTGGATGCTGTACACCTTCCCCGTTTCCGTCGAACAGGCGCTGCGGGAAAAAGCCCAGCTGTGGGCCGTGCTGTCCATGCTCTATCCGTTGATATTGTTTGGCGCCACCCTGCTACTCATACCGCAATGGCATTGGGACTTGGCCGGCCTGATGCTGCTGGCGCTGGCCGGCATCGCCCTGTATAGCGTGATCGCCGTGGCGCTGGGCGTATTTGCCAGCGATCCGCTGGCCATCGAGGCGCAGGCAAAAGTGCGTCCTACCTATCTGTATCTGTACATGCTGCTGACGGGCTTGTACATCGGCGCCCTGTCGGCCGGCAGCCTGGTGCAGCGGCTGGTGTTCCTGGTGCTGACAGTCGCGCTGGCGCTGGCGCTATGGCAAAAAGCGCGCGACCAGATACCGTATCTGCTTGACCCCGCCGCTTCGCCGCCGGCCCGCGTGTCCGCTTCGGATGGCCTGATGGCCGCCATGCTGTTCTTCGTGGCGCAGGTGCTGATCTTGCTGCTGCTCAAAAATAAGGAATCCCCCAGCATGTTGCACATCGCGCTGGCCTTCGGCGGCGCCGGCGGACTGACTTATGTGCTGGTGCGCCTGCTGTACTGGCGCAGCAAGACGACCGGCGTGCCGCGCGTGCTCGGTGGCCAGCAGCCGCTGCGCCGGGCCGGCATGGCGGCAGGCCTGGCAGCCATCTGCGGCATCGTCTATCTGTACGCCCTGCAGGCCAGCGGTCAACTGCCGGCCGCGCCGCTGCTGCATGCCGCCGGCTGGAACCGGGACTGGCTGTGGCTGGCCGGCCTGACCTTGCTGGCCGCGCCCCTGTGCGAAGAATTCATCTTCCGTGGCTTGATACAGGGCGGCTTGCGCCGCTCGCTGCCCGCCTGGCAGGCGATCACCATCAGCGCCGCCATCTTCGCCATCGTCCATCCGCCCGCCTCGATGCTGCCCGTGTTCGTGCTGGGCCTGTGCACAGGCTACGCTTACCAGCGCAGCGGCTCCTTGCTGGCGCCGATGCTGACCCACGCCGGCTACAACGCCGCGATTTTGCTGTGCCAGCGATTCTTGTTCGCCTGAGTTCAGCCCCCTCGACATGCAAAAAAGCCCGCACAATCACTTGTGCGGGCTTGCATGGTGCCGCTTGACCGTTCTCAGATCACCCGGCTACGCCTGCGCATGTAGCTGCGGCTGACGGCTCCTTCCAGTTCCTGCTCCGTCTTGTGCTGGTTCACCGTGTGCAGGGCCCACAGGGCCCCCGGCACCCAGCCGATCACAGTGCACTGCATGATCAGGGTGGCAGCACCGGCCAGCGGGCGCCCCAGCATAAAGAACGTCAGACATGGAAGCAGCAGGGCTATCAGCAAACGCATCACAACATACTCTCCTTCAATCTAAGAGCAGCGGGCAAGGCCCGGTATCCGGTCCGGTCCCCGCCCGCTGCGGACTACTCCTCGGGATTACCCCTTACAAATGCGCCGCGATCTGTGGCATCAAATCGTCAAAGGTACGGCCATTGCCGTTTTCGCCGATCGCGTGCATTTTCCATTCGCCGTTATGGCGATACAGCTTGGCCATGATCTGCGCCGTGTGGGCGCCTTGCACCGACAGGTTGAAGCGCGCGATTTCCTGCTGGTTGCCCGCATTGACAATGCGGCAGTAGGCATTTTCCACCTGCGAGAAGTTCTGGCCCGTAAAACTGTTGACGGTGAAGACCAGGCTCTTCACCTGCGCCGGCACTTTGGTCAGGTCGACATTGATCTGCTCGTCGTCGCCATCGCCGGCGCCGGTGCGGTTGTCGCCCGTGTGCACAATGCTGCCGTCGCGGCTTTTCAGCTGGCGGAACCAGACGATATCGGCCAGCTTGCTGGTGTCATCGAACAGCACGCAGGAAGCGTCCAGGTCGATCGCTTCGGTTTTCGCGCCGAAGCCGAAAAAGCCCTTGGTCTTGATCGAATCCCAGCCCAGGCCCATGGTGATGCGGGTCAGGCTGGCGCCAGCTTCCTTGTCCAGGGATATCTTCTGGCCCTTGCTCAAATTAACAGACATTCTCTTTTCTCCTTCAATTCACTGTATTGATTACGATGCTTTGCTTTGCGTCCAGGCAAGGAAGGCTGCGCGGTTGCGCGAGCACACAAGGATCTTCCCTGTCCCCCTGAATTTCAGCACGATGCCTTCGCCGCTGGTCTGGCTATTGATCAGATTGCCCAGGAAGCCCCCGCTGCTGCCGGTGGTCATCGAAATTTCGTATTGCAGGCGGTTGTCCCAGCACACCACGTGCGAGTTATCGATCACCACATCCTTGCCAGGCGTCACTTCCAGTTCGGACATGGCGCCAAAGCCGGACACCGCCAGCTGGCCGCTGCCTGCCGTCTCGGTGATAAAAAAGCCACCGCTCTGGGCAAACAGCGCATTGCCCAGGCTTTGCGTGCGCACCTTCAATTCCACGCCAGAGGTGGCTGCCACGAAAGCGCCATCGCTGATCATGTATTGTTGGCTACCAACGTCCAAGACACGCATGGCGCCCGGCAAAATCGGCGACAGCAAGCAATCGCCATCGCCGCGCAAAGCCTCGATATGCTGCTGGAAGAACGATTCGCCATTGGCAAAGGTACGCATCAGCGCGGCGCCTATACCACCCGTCATCTTGCCTTTCAGCTCCAGATTGGTTTCCATCATCACCATCGCATCGGATTCGCAATAAATCTTTTCGCCCTTGGTCAGCGAGATATGCAAAAACGGATCGACCTCTCCGGTCACGTTAAAAATTGGCATACAACAACTCCTTCCTGACGATGGTGATGATAAAACTATTACAACTTAAACGCCCACACCGAACGAGGCAGCGAGGGGGCCGAGGCCGCCCTTGTAACCCTGGCCGATGGCCTTGAATTTCCAATCGCCGCCATTGCGGTAGATTTCGCCGAAGACCATCGCCGTTTCGGTCGAGCCATCTTCCGACAAGTCGAAGCGGGCGATTTCCGTGTTGCCGTTTTCATTGACGCAGCGCACATAAGCTTTCGAGACCATGCCGAAGTTTTGCTTGCGCGCTTCGGCGTCGTGGATGGTCACGCAAACGGCGATCTTGTCGACGTCGGCCGGCACCCTGGCCAGGTCGACCACCACGCTTTCATCGTCGCCATCGCCGGCGCCGGTGCGGTTGTCGCCCGTGTGGGTAACGGCGCCATCACTCGACTTCAGGTTGTTATAAAAAATCATGTCGATGTCCGCACGCACCTTGCCGTCGGCTTTCAGCAGGAAGGCCGAGCCGTCGATGTCGAAGGCGGCGCCATCGGTGACGCGCGCATCCCAGCCCAGGCCGATGATCATTTTGGCGATGCCAGGTGCTTCCTTGCTCAGGTTGACGTTGCCGCCTTTTTGCAGATTGATAGCCATGATGTGTTGCTCCTCTATGAAATAAAACACCTGGCGCCCTCCACCGGCCCGACTCACCGGGCCGGCGGCGACGCTTGCTGCCTCACGCTGACAAACGGGTGTGAACGTTTGCCGCAGTTTTCTTACGATTAAGCCTTGGCCGTTTCCAGTGCTGGCTCCGGCTCGCCTTCCAGCAAAGCCATACGACGCTTGTAGCGGATCGACGACCACAGCGAAGCCAGAATAAACGCCACGCCGATCAGGCCCGTGAAGATCTCGGGAATGTGGAACTTCATGCTGGCCAACATGATCAGGGCCAGGATGCCGATCGCATAATGCGCGCCATGCTCCAGGTAGACGAACTCGTCCAGGGTGCCCTTGCGTACCAGGAACACTGTCATCGAACGCACGAACATGGCACCGATAGCCAGGCCCAGCATGATGATCACGACATCCTTGGTGATGGCAAACGCGCCGATCACGCCGTCAAAGCTGAACGAGGCATCGAGCACTTCCAGGTACAGGAAACCGCCGATACCGCCGCGCTTGACGATGTCGCCCACATTGCCATTGCCGTTGTCGCCTTCCAGCAAGCCGCTGATCACATCCACGCCCACATACGTCAGCACGCCCCACAAGCCGGCCGTCAGCACCACCAGTTTCTGGCCCGGCTCGATCATGCTCAGGCTGGCCATCAACGTGCCCAGCGCGATCATCACGGAAATCGACGACACCTTGCCCAGCGCGCCCAGCTTTTCTTCAAAGCGGCCCAGCCAGTGGGTTTCTTTCTCGTCATCGAGCAAGAAGTTCAGGAACACCAGCAGCAGGAAAATACCGCCGAAGGCTGCCACTTCTGCGTGGTGATTGGTCAGGTGCATCGAATACTGTTGCGGATCGCTCAAGGCCAGGTCCCATACTTGCAGCAGGCCCAAATCAGCCGCCTGCGCCACGATCACCAGCGGGAACAGCAAGCGCATGCCGAACACGGCGATGATGATGCCCACGCCCAGGAACAGGTTTTGCCAGAATTTGTCCCAGGTCTTGAGCACGGAGGCATTGACCACCGCGTTGTCGAACGACAGCGACACTTCCATCACCCCCAGGATCACCGCGATACCCAGCGCCGACATCATGGCCGAGACGCCGCCGTGCGTATAACCCCACCAGGCCGCGATGGCCAGGCAGACAAATGTCACCAGAAATGACACTCTGAAATGCTTCATCGATTCTCCTTGTTGTCACGATTGAATGACAAGCAGTATAGGGACAGTACACTGATTTAAAAATGGAAGATAATGGAAGCATTACTTCGTAAAAACAGAAGATAGGACGCAGGCATGAAAACCACGGGCTTCAATTACCGGCATTTGTATTTCTTTTGGGTCGTAGCCCGCGAAGGAGGCGTGACGCGGGCGGCCGAACGCCTGGGCCTGGCCGTGCAAACCATCAGCACCCAGCTGGCGCTGCTGGAAAAGGAGCTGGGCAAATCCCTGCTGCAGCCACAGGGACGCCGCCTGGTGCCCACCGAAGCGGGCCGGCTGGCGCTCGGTTATGCGGACCAGATTTTTCTGCTGGGCGAGCAGATGCAAGATGCGCTCAGCGATGCCGATGCAGAAAAGATGCGGCTGACGGTGGGCATTTCCGACTCGCTGCCGAAACTGATGGCCTACCGCATGCTGGACGCCACGCGCAGCCTCGGTCAACCCGTCAAGCTGGTCTGCCTGGAAGATGAATTCGAATCCTTGCTGGCCGACCTGGCCCTGCACAAACTGGACCTGGTGCTGACCGACCGCGCCGTGCCGGCCGGCGCCAGCCTGCGCGTGTCGAGCCATTTATGGGGAGAAAGCTCGATGAAACTGTTCGGCGCACCGGCGCTGGCCGCCCGCTATGGCCCCGGTTTTCCAGGCAGCCTGAATGGCGCGCCGTTCTTGCTGCCCGCGCGCAATAACGCCTTGCGCGGGCGCATCGATGAATGGATGGTGCAACAAGGCGTGCGGCCCGACGTGCTGGGCGAATTCGAAGACAACGCCATGCTGAACGCCTTCGGCCGCAAGGGCCTGGGCCTGTTCTTCGCCTCGGCCAGCCTGGCAGCCGAGATCGAGGAGCAATTCGGCGCCGTGCTGGTGGGAGAGGCAGCGACCTTGCGCGAACAGTTCTATGTGATTTCGAATGAACGCAAGATCAGGCACCCGGCGCTGGATGTGATCCTGGCCACGGCCCAGGGCAGTGGAGGAAAACTGCTGTAAAACCCTGAAAAATCGTTAAAAATCCAATAAGAGACTGGCAAAATTAGGTTATGCCGCCCTTCGTCGTTTAAGATGACGTTTTTATAGCCCATCTCTTATTGCGCCCCCATGCACAATGTCTTGCTTGTCCTGCTCGCCCTCTTCCTGGTCGCGCTGAACGGTTTTTTTGTTGCCGCCGAATTTGGCATCGTCACCTTGCGGCGCACCCGCATCCGCGCCATCGCCAAGACACGGGGACTACGGGGACGCATCCTGGCCAAGGTACATGGCGAGCTGGACGCCTATCTGTCCGCCTGCCAGCTGGGCATCACGCTCGCTTCGCTGGGCCTGGGCTGGGTCGGAGAACCGGCCTTTGCGGGCCTGGTCACGCCGCTGTTTGCCGCCCTCGGCGTCAGCTCGCAAGAACTGATCCACGGCATTTCCTTCGTGCTGGCCTTCAGCGTGATTTCCTTTTTGCATATCGTGGTGGGCGAACTGGCGCCCAAATCGCTGGCCATCCGCAACCCGGAAGCAATCGGCCTGTGGAGCGCGATTCCCCTGTACGGCTTTTACTGGACCATGTACCCGGCCATCTATTTGCTCAACGCCAGCGCCAACTGGGTGCTGCGCGTGGCAGGTTTGTCCGGCAAGGGCAGCCACGACGCCCATTACTCGTCCGATGAATTGAAACTGATATTGCGCACCAGCCAGCCCGGCGAAAAATTTACCCGCGACGAACGCAACATCCTGGCCCAGTCGCTCGATTTCGAACAGATGACGGTGTCGGACCTGATGCGCCCGCTCAATGAAGTGAGCGCCCTGTACGCTTCGCAAAGCCTGGCAGAAAACCTGGAGACGGTGCTGCGCAACCGCTTCAGCCGCTACCCCTACTTTGACACCAATGGCGACGATGTACTGGGCGTGGTACACCTGAAAGACTTGTTTTTCGCGCAGCAGGCCGGCAAGCCTATCACCTCGCTCACGCCCTTCCTGCGTCCGGTAGACATCATTTCTGCGCGCACGCCGGCGCTGGAACTGTTCCGCCGCTTCCGCGATGGCGCGCCCCACTTCGCGCTGATCGGCGAAAAGAACAAGCGTCCGCTGGGTTTTATTACCCTGGACAACTTGCTGGGCGCCATGGTCGGCGAGATTCGCGATGAATTCCGCCGCAATGAAAACGATTGGCTCAAGCAAAGCGACGGCACCCTGATCGGCAAGGCCAGCCTGCCCATCTTTTCACTGGAACGTATCCTCGGCATCGATATCGAAAACGAGGAACTGGGGCTGGAAGACGTGGAATCGGTGGGCGGCTTGATCATGGTCAAGCTGGGCGATATCCCGAAACAGGGCCAGCGCATCACCTTTGTCGACTTCGATATCGTCGTCAAGAAAATGAACGGGCCCCGCATCGTGCTGATCAAGGTGATTCCGAAGCAGGAACGGGACCTGGATCCCGATGCACGGGACTGATCATTCCTTCACCTGCGGCACGGAAGTTGCTCCAACCGTCCAGGTTTGCAGCAGGCTGTACAGTACCGCCAGCAAGGTCGGGCCGATGAACAGGCCCACGAAGCCGAACGCCAGCACGCCGCCCAACACACCGAGCAGCACCAGTAAAAATGGCAGGCTGCTGCCACGGCTGATCAGCATGGGCTTGACCACATTGTCCACGCCGCTGATCAGCAAGGCGCCCCACACCAGCATGAAAATGCCCCAGCCCGTGTGCCCCTCGTTAAATAGCCAGATGGCGGCGCCGCCCCAGATCAGCGGCGGCCCCACCGGTATCAGCGACAGGATAAAGGTGGCGATGCCCAGCAGGGCCACGGCCGGCACGCCGGCGATCAAAAAGCCTGCCACGGCCACCAGCGCCTGCGCCAGGGCCGTGCCCAGCAAGCCATACATGACGCCGCGCACGGTGCGGCTGATCGTCAGCAGCACGCCAGGCGCACTGTCGCCGATGATGCGCGTACTGCCCGTCAGCAAGGCCAGCTGCAATTGCTGTCCATCGCGGTAGAGGAAGAAACTGACGAACACGGCCAGGCTGGTTTGCGCCACGCCGCTGCCCAGCACCAGGCCGCCGGACGTGAGGAAATGGCGCGCCGGCTCCAGCAAGGTCTTGCCCACTCTCAACAATTCTTCGCGGTCGCCGATCAGGCTGCGCAGATAACCGTCGATGCTTTCGCCCACCAGCGGAATGCTGGCCAGCCAGGACGGCGGCTGCAAGCCGCCCGCTTCCAGCGCCGTGCGGACCTGGTCCACCATGCGCGACACATTGTCGGCCAGGTTGTAGGTGACCAGTGCCAAAGGCAGCACCACCACCAGCACCAGCGAGACGGTCATGGCGGCAGCAGCCAGGTTGCGCCGGCCTTTCAGCCTGTGCAGCAGGCGCAGATACAGGGGCCAGCTGGAAATGCTGACGCAGACGGCGAACAGCATCGCCGCCAGGAAGGGCCGTAAAACAAAAAAGCAGCCGATCACCAGGAAGATGATGGCTGCCAGGCGGGCATACGGTTCAAAACGTTTTTCCATAAACCCAGTTATCCAGTGGAGGGCGCCTCAGGGGCGCGACCGGCTCAGGATAGCAGAAGTTTAAGATCGTGCGCTACTGCCGCCGGGGTTTCGCCGTGGCGGATAAACAAACGGATCTTGCCTTCGCGGTCAAACACATAGGTGCCGGCCGTATGGTCGACCGTATAACTATTGTCCGTTTCGCCTTCGACCTTGGCGTAATACACCTTGAATTCCTTGGCCACCCTGGCCGTTTCATCGAGAGTGCCATACAGGCCCACGAAACGCTTGTCGAAGGCAGGCACGTATTCGGCCAGCAATTTCTGCGTATCGCGTTCCGGGTCGACCGTGACGAACAGCACTTGCACCTTGTCGGCATCCGGCCCCATTTCCTTCATCACCTGGGCCATGTCGGCCATGGTGGTGGGGCACACATCCGGGCATTGCGTGTAGCCAAAGAACATCAGCACCAGCTTGCCCTTGTAGTCGGCCAGGGTGCGGCGCTGGCCCGTGTGGTCGGTCAGCGAGAATTCACGCGCATAGGCGGCGCCGGTGATATCCATGTTCTTGAACGCCAGCTTGGGCGCTTCCGGCTTGCCGCAGCCAGCCAGCAAGGCGGTGGCAAACAGGGCAGTCAACAGCAGATAAAAACGTTTTTTCATGGTCAGCGTGCTCGAAAGAAGCTTAGAAGAAGAAATAATGATCGACCAGCAAGGCCACGAATAACAGCGCCAGGTAGACGATGGAATAAGCAAAGGCCTTGCGCGCGATCAAGTCCGTGTAATGGCGGTACATCTTCCATGAGTAATACAGGAAACCGGCGTTCAAGGCGATGGCGGAAAATAAATAAATCAGGCCGCTCATGCGCACGGCGTACGGCAGCAAGGTGGTGGCGGCCAGCGCGATCGAGTACAGCCAGACGTGAAATTGCGTAAACTTCAAGCCGTGCGTAACGGGCAGCATCGGCAGGCCGGAACGGGCGTAATCGTCGCGGCGGTACATGGCCAGCGCCCAGAAATGGGGCGGAGTCCAGATAAAGATGATCAATACCAGCAGCCACGCTTGCATCGGTACGTCATTGGCGACCGCCGCCCAGCCCAGCGCCGGCGGCATGGCGCCGGACAGGCCGCCGATGACGATGTTTTGCGGCGTGGCCGGTTTCAGTATCAAGGTATAAATCAGCGCATAGCCGACAAAGGTGACAAAGGTCAGCCACATGGTCAGCGGATTGACCAGGTAATACAAGGTCGCCATGCCCAGGCCGCCGATCACCAGCGCGAACACCACCGTCTGCCTGACGGTGATGTCGCCCATGGCCATCGGACGGCGCGCCGTGCGGGCCATGCGCGCATCGATTTCGCGCTCGGCCAGGCAATTGACGGCAAACGCTGCGCCCGCCAGCAACCAGATGCCGATGGTGCCGAACACCACGGCATGCCAGTCCGGCATCTCGTCGCTGGCCAAGAACATGCCGATCACGGCGCAAAATACGGCCAGTTGCGTCACGCGCGGCTTGGTCAGCGCCCAATACTGGGCGATTCTAGGGGCAGGTTTACGGCTGAGTGTCTGAGTAGTCATTTATGGGGTACGGGAAATACTGCCGAGTGCCGGGGGCACTGTCGCGGCGGCGGAAGCGGAGGTCCGCGCTACATCGAGTTGAAATTTAGCCTTGTAGTTTAACATGGTCAGCAACAACACGAGCAGCGCCGCCCCGCCGTTATGCAGCACGGCAATGGCCAGCGGCCAGTTCAGGTAGATGGTCGCCAGACCCGTGCACGCCTGCACGGCCAGCACCACGGCGATCCATCTTGCCGGTTTGCGCAGTGTCGGCAGGGACCAGGCGCGGTACACCGTGTAACCGATGCCGAGCAGCACGAAAAAGGCAAAATTGCGGTGCACCCAGTGAATCGCCGTCAGGGCGGAAAACGGCAGATAGTGGCCGGCAGCCGTCTTGCCCAGCTCGCGCCACAAGTGAAAACCGTGCTCAAAATCCATCTCCGGGATCACCTTGCCGCCGCACAGGGGAAAGTCGGTGCAGGCCAGCGTGGCATAGTTGGTGCTGACCCAGCCGCCCAGCGCGATCTGCGCCGTCAGCAGCACGGCCGAAAACATCGCCAGCGCGCGCACGGGGCGCAGCACGGACACGTCGGCCTCGGCGCGCAGCACGGGCGAAACGGCATTATCCTGCCGCCCGCCCAGCCAGGTCAGCAAGGCCAGCAGCCCCATGCCCAGCAGCAAGTGGATAGTGACGATAATCGGCTGCAGCTTCATGGTCACGGTCCAGGCGCCGAATGCGCCCTGCAGGCAGACGAACAGGAACAAGGCTGTCGGCAAGGCGGGGGCAAATTCCTGGCGTTTGCTTTTGCGCCACTGGCGCCACGCTTGCACCATCATCGCCACGATCAGCACGCCTATCGCCATCGCCAGGTAGCGGTGCGTCATTTCGATCCACGCCTTGGCCACCGTCACGGGTCCGGTCGGCATCAGCGCTTCGGCCGCCACGATATGTTCATGGGCCAGGAAAGGATTGGCCGAACCATAGCAGCCGGGCCAGTCGGGGCAACCCAGGCCCGAATCGGACAGGCGCGTAAAGCCGCCGAACATGATCAGGTCGAGGGTCAGGAACACGGCGACCCAGACCAGCTTGCGGTATTTATTCGCGTCGGACGAAATCCAGACGACGGTCAACGGCAGCAAGGCCACCAGCAAACCAGTCAGGCCCAGCTGGGCCAGTGCAGAAAAATGCATCGTAGGCATAGTAGACATCAACCTCTTCTTTAACCGATCGCCGAAGCTTTGAGCAGCTTGGCGATATCTTTTTTCACTTTGCCCGGATCGGCGTCTTTCGGGAAACGCATCATCAGGTTACCCAGCGGATCGATCAGATACAGATGATCTTCCGCCTTGCCCCCTTGTTCCACCGGCAGCCAGGCCTTCAAGGCATCGGCATTGACGCGCAACATATTGGTGCCGTCAAATTCGCGCATGATCAAGGTTTCCAGCGGTTGAGCATCCGTCACCAGCCAGACCCGCTCGATGCGCTCCATTTCCTTGCCCTGCATCAAACGCAGCTGCTGCATGGCAAACAGCTGCTTCTGGCACGCTTCCTGGCAATCGGACGGCCCCGTTTGCAGCAAGATCCACTTGCCCTTGAATTGCGCCAGCGGCGAGGCCTGGCCATCGAGCTCGGTCACATGCAGCTGCGCTTCAGGAATCGGATGCAAACGGGGGTCGATCAGCGCGCCATAATTATTGCGTCCCGTGGGTTTGATCACGTAATACGTCAGATAGGAAGCGATGATGGGAAAAGCGCACACGGCGATCACGGCCAGCAGCTTCAGGCGGCCGCTATGTTGCGCCTGTTTATCCAGGTT
Source organism: Janthinobacterium sp. Mn2066 (assembly GCF_049319705.1). Lineage (NCBI taxonomy): Bacteria > Pseudomonadati > Pseudomonadota > Betaproteobacteria > Burkholderiales > Oxalobacteraceae > Janthinobacterium > Janthinobacterium sp. Mn2066. Next base: position 80,802 of record NZ_JBMOUF010000010.1, read on the forward strand.
GGCTTGCTGTATTTCAGGGTTGTTTGTTTGCACGTCGAAATCCTGTCAAAACAAAAAATAAAAAAGCCATCAGAGCCAGTGCGTACCACTGGAATGCATAGCCGCGGTGCTTGTCCGCTCCCAGGTCGGGCGCGGGCCAGTCGCGTATGGGAAGCTGGCTGATGGCTGGCGGCGCGGTTTGTTCTATCAAAATGGGCTGGAAGACGAATCCGCTGGCCTGGGCCAGCTGGGCGATCTCGGCATTTTGCACGATGGCCTGCGGCGTCAGCGGCGGCGCCGTACCCAGTTGCATCACATGGCCCGCATTCAGGCGGACGATGCCGCTGATGGTGACCGTGCCTGTGGGAGTAACATAGTCGGGGATGCGCGTGCGCTCGACATTGTTGCGCGGCAACCAGCCCTGCGCCACCAGCACATGCATGCTGGAACCGTCAATTTGAAAGGGCGTCAGTACGTGGAAACCGGCCTGGCCGTGGTAGGGGCGGTTATCGAGATACACCGTCCAGGCGGGCACGAAGTGGCCGGTGACGGTGACGCGGCGAAATTCCATGACTGGCGCTTCGGCGGGCGGCAAGGGCGTCGCCGTCAACAGCAGCGACGCAGCCAGATTGCCCGTTTCCAGTTTCGCGGCGCGGGCAAGTTTTTCTTCAGCGCGGCGCTGCTGCCATTGCGCCAGCGAGATGCCCAGCACCACCAGTAGCAGCATGACAACAAAAGGGATCCATCTAAAACGGAAGCGTATACGCATTACAATGGAACCTCCTCAAACAGGGCCTTGCCATCCATGAAAATCATCGTCGCGATTGCCTTTATCCTGATCCTGGCCAGCCTGGGCTCGGCCCTGTTTTTCCTGATGCGCGACAAGGGCAAGAGCAACCGCACCGTGCAAGCGCTGACCATGCGCGTGGGCTTGTCGATTGTCCTCTTCCTGCTGATCTTGCTGGCGTACAAGCTTGGATACATCCAGCCGACGGGCATCCACTAATATTGCCTCATTAGCAAATTTTTCAGACCAAGAAAAAAGCCGTACCCGGGATTCCCCGGCACGGCTTTTTTATGGTGCAGGCGCAAGCTTCAACAGCGCGCGCCCTGCCCCGCCATTATAACCAATACACGACCACGTACAGGCCCAGCCAGACCACGTCGACAAAGTGCCAATACCAGGCGGCGCCTTCGAAGCCGAAGTGGTGTTCGGGCGTAAAGTGGCCTTTCAGCACACGGTACAAAATCACCGACAGCATGATGGCGCCCATGGTCACGTGGAAACCGTGGAACCCCGTCAACATGAAGAAGGTGGCGCCGTAGATGCCTGACGTCAATTTCAAATTCAGCTCGGTGTAGGCATGCACATATTCATACACCTGGAAACCCATGAAGACGGCGCCCAGCACAATCGTGGCGAACAGGAACAAGGCCGTGGCGCCCCGGTGGCCGGCGCGCAGCGCATGGTGGGAAATGGTCAGGGTCACGCCCGACAGCAGCAGCAAGGCAGTGTTAATCGTCGGTATCCAGAACGGCGTCATGGTAACGAAATCCTGCACCGTGCCGGCCGGGCCCGTATTGCCCCAGTGGGCAGCAAAGTCTGGCCAGATCAGCTTGTTGTCCAGGTCGCCCAGCCATGGCATCGAGATGCTGCGCGCATAAAACAGGGCGCCGAAGAAGGCGCCAAAGAACATGACTTCGGAAAAGATGAACCAGCTCATGCTCCAGCGGAAGGAGTGGTCGATGCGTTCGCTATATAAACCTTTTTCGGATTCGCCGATGGCGTCGCCGAACCAGAAGTACAGCACCAGCAAGATGCCGGCAATGCCAGCCAGGTTCAGATACGGTCCCCACGCCACATCGTTGACCCAGGCCGAGGCGCCTATCATGGTCAGCAGCAGGCTGGCGCCGCCCAGCAGGGGCCAGCGTGAAGGCCCGGGCACAAAATAATACGGGGCGGCGGCGTGCTTGGAACTCATCATCATCTCCTCAAAAAACTTGTAGGGTGGTTTTTATTTGTTATAGATAACTGATTGGATCACTGATTATGGAACAACTAATTTGACGATCGTAATCAAAATGCCGATCAGGCAAGCCACGGCCAGCAGCGCCGCAATCACCACGTGCACGGGATTGAGCCTGGCCGAATCCGTATCGAAATCGCTCTTGCGGCGCAACCCCGTAAACGACCAGACCACTGCCCGGAGCGAATACAGGAAGGAAGCCTGCGGTGCTTGGGTAGGCTTCTCGTCGCTCATAAATTCCCCTGTTGCACGGAGGGCGCCGGCGCCTTGCTCAGCCCTGCAATTTCGAAAAACGTGTACGACAAGGTGATGGTCTTGACCTCTTTCGGCAGCGCCGGATCGAGGAAGAACACCACCGGCATCTGCCGCGCCTCATGCGGTTTCAGGGTTTGCTGCTTGAAGCAGAAACACTCGACCTTCTTGAAATGCGGCGTTGCGCTCTGCGGTGCGTAGCTGGGTATTGCCTGCGCATTGACGGTGCGGTCTTGCGTATTGACCACTTCATACATGACGGTGACCAGCTCGCCCGGATGCACTTGCATGGAAGAAACCACGGGACGGAAACGCCATGGCCCCTGCGCATTGCCGTCGAATTCCACGGTGATGCTGCGCGTGGCGTCGACCTGGGTATTGTTGTCGTAAGCCACCGTGCCATCTTTTTGCGTCAGTACATTGATGCCCATCACTTCGCAAATCTGCTTGTAGACGGGAATCAGGGCATACCCAAAGCCAAACATCACGCAGGCAATCACGACCAGCTTGCCCAGCATCTTGCGGTTCAGTCCGCGTGTTTCCTGTTGTTCCGGCGTCGTCACGACAGCCACAGCCGCTTGGCGAACACGGACAGGAAGAAAAAGGCGGCCAGGGCAGCCAGTATCAGTCCGGTGCGCAGATTATTCGGTTTTTTACGTTCGTTCATGGCAGGCACTTTATTCAAAGCGGGCCAGCGCACACGCCGGCCCGTGCTACCTCGATTACTTCACGGTCGGCGGCGTTTCAAACGTGTGGAACGGGGCCGGACTCGGTACGGTCCACTCCAGCCCTTCCGCCCCTTCCCATGGTTTCGCTTCGGCAACCTTGCCGCCGCGGATGGTCGGCAAGACCACGAACAGCAGGAAGTACACTTGCATGAAGCCAAAACCAAACGCGCCGATCGAGGCGATCATGTTGAAGTCCGTGAACTGCGCCGGATAATCGGCGTAACGGCGCGGCATGCCGGCCAGGCCCAGGAAATGCATCGGGAAGAAGGTCACGTTAAACGTGATCAGCGACAGCCAGAAGTGAATCTTGCCGCGCGTTTCGTTGTACATATGACCGGTCCATTTCGGGCTCCAGTAGTAGAAACCGGCAAACAGGGCAAACAGCGAGCCGGCCACCAGCACGTAATGGAAGTGGGCCACCACATAATAGGTATCCTGCAGCTGGATGTCGATCGGCGTGACGGCCAGGATCAGGCCCGTGAAGCCGCCCATGGTGAACACAAAGATGAAGCCCACCGAGAACAGCATCGGCGTCTCGAAGGTCATCGAGCCCTTCCACATGGTAGCGATCCAGTTGAACACTTTGACGCCGGTCGGCACGGCGATCAGCATGGTGGCGTACATGAAGAACAGCTGGCTGGTGACCGGCATGCCGGTAGTAAACATGTGGTGCGCCCAGACGATGAAGGACAGGATCGCGATCGACGCCGTGGCGTACACCATCGAGGCATAGCCGAACAGCGGCTTGCGGGCAAACGCGGGCAGGATTTGCGAAACGATGCCGAAGGCCGGCAAGATCATGATGTAGACCTCGGGGTGGCCGAAGAACCAGAAGATGTGCTGGTACATGACGGGGTCGCCGCCACCGGCCGCGTTAAAGAAGGAGGTGCCGAAGTGGCGGTCCGTCAGGGTCATGGTGATGGCGCCGGCCAGCACGGGCATGACGGCGATCAACAGATACGCAGTAATCAGCCAGGTCCAGCAGAACATCGGCATTTTCATCAGGGTCATGCCCGGTGCGCGCATGTTGAGGATGGTGACGATGATGTTGATCGAGCCCATGATGGACGAAGCGCCCATCAGGTGCATGGCGAAAATCGCCATGTCCATGCCGGGGCCCATCTGCGTCGACAGCGGCGCATACAGGGTCCAGCCGGCGGCGGTGGCGCCACCAGGCACCAAAAAGGAGGTGGCCAGCAGCAGGGCCGCCGGCGGCAGCAGCCAGAACGAGAAGTTGTTCATGCGCGCGAACGCCATGTCGGAGGCGCCCACCTGCAGCGGGATCATCCAGTTGGCGTAGCCGACGAAGGCCGGCATGATGGCGCCAAACACCATCACCAGGCCGTGCATGGTGGTCAGCTGGTTAAAGAATTCAGGGTGGAAGAACTGCAAGCCAGGGTGGAACAGTTCCGTGCGTATCATCAGGGCCAGCACGCCGCCCGACAGCAGCATGATGAATGAGAACCACAAGTACAGCGTGCCGATATCCTTGTGGTTAGTGGCAAACAGCCAGCGGCGCCAGCCACTGGGATGATCATGATGTGCGTGATCGTGATGTGCGTGGTCGTCGTGACCGGCGTGATCCAAGATACTCGTACTCATAAACGGCTCCTGATTACTTGCGTGCAGCCACGACTTCGGCTGGTTGAACGATATTTTCTTCGGCCTTGTTCGACCAGTTATTGCGCGTGTAAGTGATCACTGCCGCAATTTCCGTGTCAGACAGTTGTTTCCAGGCTGGCATTTCAGCCTGGTATTTGCCGCTCTTTTGCCCGTTCAACAAAACATGGATCTGTTCCGCCTTCGGACCGTTCACCACGGCCGAGCCATCGAGTGGCGCATACGTACCCGGCACGCCCTTGCCTGTCGCCTGATGGCAGACCGCGCAATTGGTTGCGTAGACTTTTTCGCCCTTGACCTTCAACTCGTCGATGGTCCAGGTTTTAGTGGGATCATCAGCCAGCGCGGCCATTTCTTTCAGCTTGCCGTCCACCCAGACCTTGTAATCTTCGGCCGACACAACCTTCACGACGATGGGCATGAAGGCGTGTTCCTTGCCGCACAGTTCCGCGCAATTGCCGCGGAAGGTGCCGATATGGTCAGCCTTGAACCAGGTGTCGCGCACGAAACCGGGAATCGCATCCTGTTTCACGCCGAAGGCCGGCACGGACCAGGCATGGATCACGTCATTGGCCGTCAGCACCATGCGGACCTTCTTGTGCACCGGCACCACCAGTTCATTGTCGACTTCGATCAGATAGTTTTCGCCGCGTTTTTCGGTGGGCGGCACGCCCGGCGCGCCCACTTGCGAGCGCGGCGTGGCCAGGTTGGACAGGAAGGAAATGCCTTCGCCTTCGCCCTTCAGATAATCATAGCCCCATTTCCACTGCATGCCAGTGGCTTTGATGGTCAGGTCGGCATTGGAGGTGTCTTTCATGCCGACCACGGTGCGCGTGGCAGGCAGGGCCATGCCGATGACGATCAGGAAAGGCACCACTGTCCAGGCGATCTCGACGGTGGTGCTTTCGTGGAAGGTGGCCGGTTTGTGGCCCACCGACTTGCGGTGCTTGAAGATGGAATAAAACATGACGCCGAACACGGCCACGAAAATCACCAGGCAGATGATCATCATCCAGGTGTGCAAATCGTAGATTTCGTGGGCGATCTGTGTCGCCGGCGGTTGCAGGTTCAGTTCGAGCGGCCTGGGTCCGCCGGTGCCGGGATAGGTACTGGCAGCCGGTGCCGCCGTGGCCCATCGCCCGACCACTAGCGCTGTCAGCGACAGCCCGAGCATCAACGATTGAAGTCGCTTTGCATGTTTCATGTTTTCCCCAACCACCCAAAAATAATGATATTTTAAACGGCTGCGGAAAGCTCCGTGTTACACCGCTGCCGCTCCTCCAGGAAAGCATCGCCGCATTCATGCCGCCGCGAGTGCCAAGCACCAGCAAATTCCATGCTGTTTGCACACACAAAGTCTTGTACGAACAACCATGCTGGAATTCTATTTTTTCTTGCGCGGCCAACCATGGCCCTGCGTGCAAGATGGTTACTATACTAATGCAGTAACTTCTAATAATCTTGCTTTGTTTGATAATTTTTTTCTGGCCACTTGTTTTTATGGCTTAACAAGCTGACAAACAATCAACGATTATAAGCAAGAAAAGTTGAATGCATCAACAATAATCAGCGCGTGCGCGCGCACCCGCGCCAACGCTGGCGCGCTTTGCAACACTTGTCAGCAAGATAGCGGCGCAGTCTGTTGCGCCGCCGGCCATCGTCAGGGATTACGCGGCCTGAACTGGATGATGGCTTCGCCATTGCGCGTCACTTTGGGCGCCGGACGGAAGGCGTGGCCGTAGATGATTTCAAAGCTCAGGCCCAGCTTGCCGTCGGGACGGCGCATCTTTTCCAGCGCGTCCAGCAAACGCTGCCAGGCCGCCTTGCCCATCAGGCTGCGGCGGCGCGTGGTCAAGGGGTTGCCGCCAAAGGCGCGCACGTCGGCCAGCAGCTTCTCGGCCGTGTCGTAGGTGACGGTAATGATTTCCATGTCCAGCACAGGAGTGGAAAACCCCGTCTCCACCAGCATGTCGCCAAAGTCATGCATGTCGACAAACGGCAGCGCGTGGGGGAACAGGTCCGCCTGCGCAAACGCGTCGCGCACTTCGCGGAACGTATCGGGACCGAAACAGGAAAACATCAGCAAGCCATCGAGGCGCAAGGCGCGCCGCCATTCGGCAAACACGCGGTCGGGCTGGGCATGCCAGTGCAGCGCCAGGTTGGACCACACCAGGTCGATGCTGCTGGCGGCTAGCGGCAAGTCGCCCAGATCGCCGCACAGCAAGTCCACGCCCGTCTTTGAGGGCAATAGTTTACTGAGGAACTGGTTCAGGCCAGACAGTTTGGACGCAGGTCCGCGCGCCGCCTGCAGCATCGCTTGCGAAGCGTCGAGGCCGATGATTTGCGCGGCCGGATAATCCTTGTGCAGCTGCGCCAGGTCGGCGCCGGGGCCGCAACCGGCGTCGAGCACACGCAAGGGCGTGATTTTCACCAGTTCCAGGCGTTCATGCATGCGCTGTGATACTTCGCGGCGCAAAAAGTCCGATGGCGCGATCCGCGCCGGACGGGAAAATAAATCGCGTACTTGCACCGCATCGATGGGCGCACTCATTTTGGGCGGATTGGTGGGAACTGACATGGGCAATCGGGTGAGATGAGATAATGTCGGCAGTGTACATGGAACGGGGCCATCGCGATGGGCAGCGGCTTTTACCAGGTGGGTGTCACTGCGCTGCAATGGCTGGGGAGCAAGCTGCTGCCGGCCCAGTGCGCGCTGTGCGGCGGCGCTTGTGCGCAAGTGCTGTGCGGGCCGTGCCGCGCGCAATACCTGGGCCAGCTTCGCCCCCGCTGCCGGCGCTGCGCCAATCCGCTCGACGAGGTATCCACCTTGTGCGGACGCTGCCTGCGCCATGCGCCCGCCTATGACGCCACCGTGACGGCGGCCGATTACGCGGCGCCCGTCGACCAGTTGCTGTTGCAGCTGAAATTCGGCGCCCGCCTGGCGCTGGCGCCCTTGTTGGCGCAGCTGCTGGCAGAAGCCATACAGCGCCAGGCAAGCTGGGAGGCGCCGCAATGGCTGTGTCCCGTGCCGCTGGGCCCTGCCCGCCTGGCCGAACGGGGTTTTAACCAGGCACTGGAAATTGCCCGGCCGCTGGCGCGGACACTGGCCATTCCCTTGCTGCCCCGGCTGGCGATACGGGTGCGTGAAACAAAGGCGCAAAGCGGCGTGGCGCCGCGCGAACGCAAAGCCAACCTGGCGCGCGCCTTTATCGTGGCGCCTGAATATGCGGCCAGGGTGCGCGGCAGCCATGTCGGCATCGTCGACGACGTGATGAGCAGCGGCCACACGGCAGACGCGCTGGCCGCCGCCTTCAAGCGGCATGGCGCGGTGAAGGTCAGCATACTGGTGGTGGCGCGCACGCCGCCGCATTGAACGAATTGATTGACACGAATTGATTGAACTGTATTAGCAGAGGAGAGCATCTTGTTTCACGTCGTCCTGGTAGAACCTGAAATCCCGCCCAACACGGGCAACGTCATCCGCCTGTGCGCCAACACGGGCGCGCAGCTGCATCTGGTCGAACCGCTGGGCTTTCCGCTCGACGATTCCAAGATGAAACGCGCCGGCCTCGATTACCACGACTATGCCAACATGAAAGTACACAAGAACTGGGAAGCGTTCCTGGCCGACACCCAACCGGACCCGGCGCGCATGTTCGCCATGACCACGCGCGGTTCGCGCCCGTTTGGCGAAGTCGCCTTTTTACCGGGCGACGTGTTTGTATTCGGTTCGGAAACGAAAGGACTCGATCCTGCCCTGCGCGACGGTTTTCCCGCCGAACAGCGGATCCGCCTGCCGATGCGCCCCGACAACCGCAGCCTGAACCTGTCCAATACAGTGGCGGTCGTCGTGTATGAAGCCTGGCGCCAGCACGGCTATTTGGGCGGTGCCTGAATAACGTTAGCGCAGCGCCAGCTGCGGAGCGTTATGATCTGCGTCAATGATCACCAGCTGCGTGCGCATGTCGCGCGTGGCGGCCAGCTTGCCGTTCACGTACAGATTGGTCTTGACGCCATACACGCCTTGCGACACGCCCGGCGGCAAGGTCAGCTCGAACGAGTTTTCAAAGCGTCCGCCCGTCTTGTTGGTGTTGGACAATTCTTTCGAGCCTGACTTGAACGGCTGGCCTTGCGGGTCCAGCACCACCAGTTCTTCGCGCACGTCGGTCACGCTTTGCGCGCTGCCATTGACCAGTTCCACCACGGACGTGACCTTGAACGGCTGGCCGCGCTTGACGGTGCCGGCGCTCAGCTGCGGCGTGTACGACACCACTTGCGGCTCGCGCGGCAGCGCACCACGGGCGCGGATATAGTCGCGGTCCGCCTGCGCTGCCGTCTTGGTCTGGCGCGAATTGACGTTGAAGGCCAGGCAGCCGGCGGCGGCCAGCCCGCCGCCGATGGCCGCGCCTTTCAAGGCGCCATCCTTGCCGCTGACCAGCACGCCCAGCAAGGCGCCTACGGCCGCGCCGGCCGCCGCCGTCTTGCCCACGCTGCACGGGTCTTCGTCGGCAGCCTGCGGATACTGGCTGTTATCCTGGCGCACGCCATTCGGATGCATGGGCGCCGTGGCGCAGCCGGCCAGCATGGCGGCCAGGGTCAATGCGGCAGTGGTCCGCACGGTGGTCTTGTTCAGCATAGCTACTCCCAGTGGTTTTTTTATTTGATCGTCGTTTCCGTCTGCAGCACTTGCCGCTCGCGCTCACGGATGCGGCGCGACAAGTTGTCGATACGCGCATTATTAGGGTCAACGCGGCGCGCACTGTCCAGGTACGTCTTGGCCGCATCGAATTTGCCGTCGTTCATCGACCGCTCGGCATCGCGCAAGAAGGATGACGCCATCTCATTGCGCATGGCCGCGCCATTGTCGACCGGAACCGGGACCGGCGCGGGCGCAGGGCTAGTTCGTTCGACCACGCGCGGCGGCGCAGGTTCACTTTGCACGGGGCGCGCTGGCGCTGTCTCAAGCACCGGCGCTGGTGCAGGGGCAGGCGTAGCGGCGTCCGCCAAGGCTTGCAAGTCTGCCTTCAATTGCGCCAGCTCAGGAAATTCGCGGTCCAGCGCTTCCAGCTTGGCGATGCCACTCCTGGCCGCCGCACCGTCTTTATTATCGAGCGCCTGGCGCACGCCCACCTGGATCGATGCGGCAGCCGCCTGCTGGCGCGCCAGCTGCTTGCGCAACTGGTCTACCGTCGATGCGCCTGCACAATCGCTATCCAATGCAGAGAGTCCTTTGCTGGCGCTTTGCAAGCGGTGGCCATTCAGATCGCGTTCGATGGCGCGCACGCTGCGCTGGCAGCCACCCGAAGCCACCACCGCCTTGCTGATCGCCGCCTGCAAATCGTCAATCTTGGCGCTGGACTTGCCCGTGCAGACATTCTGCGCTTCCGACAGCTTGACGCGCGCACCATCGAGGCTGCCCTTCGTCACCAGCGCCAGGCCGCTGTCGATCGCGTCATTGCATAAACTATCTTGCTTGTTAGAAAACTTGCCGTTGATATAGACAATCGCCAGCCCTGCCACGACCACACCGGCCAGCCAGCGCGGCCATTTTTTGGCCGGCACAGGTTGCGGCGGTGGCGGAGGTGGCGGGACCAGCTTGGGCGCAGGTTCAGTTGTCCGTTCCACCCTGGCACCAGGCTTGCTTTCGAGCTTGGCCTCCACCTTTGGTGCTACCTGCGGCGCCACCTTGGGCACGGCCACAGGCTCGGTCTTTGCTTCGGCTTTCGGCGCGCTGTTTACCGGCACAGGCGGCGGCACGAACTTGGGCGCAGCAACGCCGGCGACGGCATGCCCGCAAAACGGACAGAACGGCACGCCCTCCACCAGCGTCTGTTGACACTTGACACACTTGATCACAACACTTCCTTCATTCAAACCAGCGGCGGTGGCGTCATCAGGGGCGGCGGAGCACTGAACAGCAAGGACGCCAGTTCCGGGAATTGCGCCAGGTCCAGCCAGGCAGGCAAGCCTTCACGCCAGACCTTGGTCGTGGCTGGCACGATTTGCCCGGCGCGCACGAATTGCACGATATGCTGGGCCGTGAACGGTCCCTGCTGCTTGCCATCGATACCGAGGAAATACTGGTATTCCACCAGTGGCGGCGGCGCAAACAGCGGTGGTGGCGCGCTGTGCAACGATGGCGCGGCAAACAGGGGCGCAGCCACCGGAGCTGCTGCTGGCGCAAACAGGACCTGTAAGGCGCCTGCCTCTAATATTTCCGGCTTGAGCGCATATTTCAGGCGCGGCAAACCGTCTTCATCGGCTTCGCGCACTTCCCATTCATGCGCATCGGCATCGGAATCGGCGATCACATTGGCCCACAGCTTCAAGTTATCCAGCAGCTTTTCTTCCAGGCGCTTGATTTCCGTATCCGTCATGCCCTTGCGGCGCGCGCTTTCACGCAAGTCGCCGGCGATTTCATTGGCGATGGCGTTGCCGAAACCCTTGTTGTCGAGCTGTCCGCCGCCCGTCATGTCGACCAGGCGCGGCGTATAGACATTGCTGGCGTAATAGCTGGCCAGCGCCGACAAGGCCACCGTCTGCACGTCGTCGAACTCGGCCAGGCGGGCCGCCACGCGTTCCTCGATCAGGCCACGGAAGACGGACAACAACCCGTTCTGGCGTATCGAGCGCTCATTGCCGATGCGGCGCATGTCGCCGCGTCCCATGGCAAACAGGTATTGTCCCAGCGGCACCACCCGGCCGTTATGGCGCGTCAGCACGCCCAGCATGATGGCTTTCAGGAACAGGCTGAAGTCTTCGGCCAGGCGGCGGATTTCATCCGTGCTAGGTGCGATCGGGTGATTGAACTGGGTCGAATCGATGTGCGTGTGGATCGGCGCCTTGTCGTTATCGCTTTCCTTGCGGTAACTGGTACGCCAGCCTTCCAGGCCGCGCAGCACCGTCATCGGCACGCCGGCCAGTTCGCAATAGGCGACGGCGCGGCCCTGGATGCCGGTTTCCACGATTTCCACCTGGCTGCTGGTGATGCCGGCCTGGGTTTGCACGCAAGCATAAATTTCCGCACCGAACTTGGCCTTGAACGCTTGCGCGCCCGCCACGCCGATCACGCATTTGTACTGGTCAGCCACCACCGTGAATTCGCCCACCATATTGGCGTCGATCCACGGCATGGCGCAAGCCAGCAATTTACGGAAATAATCCTGGCGCCGCGCCGGCTCCATCTGTTCCAGCGCCTCGAGCAGTGGATCAGGCTGGGCCGCGCCACCATCGTTGACGCCCATGCTGGCCAGGCGGTTTTCCGCCATGTGCTTGACCTTGGTCAATATCTCCGTACGCTGGGCCGGCTCGCCCAGCATCGGGAACAGGGTTTTCGAACCGCCGATGTCCTGGAATGCTTCATCGGCCCATTCACGCAAGGTGGCCGGGGCCGGCATGACGATGTCGCGCACGGTGACGGGCACCACGATGGCGGTGGCATGATCTTTCTTTAAATCCTTTTGCACGATCACATTGGCCGTCTGCAATTGCGCCAGCATGTCGAGCACGCCTGCGCGGCCGGCCTGCAATTCGCCGACCAGGCCATTCCACACGGCGCGGCCCTGGGCGTCGACGCCGGTGCGGTTGCCCAGCCAGCGCGACACGTCGCGCAGCAGCAGCACGGCCTCTTCGGCGGCCCGGCCCCGCAAATGGAATTTGAGCGCATTGGCGATCTCGGTGCGCAGGTGGTCCATCACCACGCCGGCCTGTTTCTCGCCGCTGCCGAAGAAGCCGCCGCGCGTCTGTTCCAGGTTGTTCAGCAAACGCTCGTATTCGCGCGTGCGCACGGCTTCCTTGATTTCGCGATAACGCTCGGCGTTGGTGTCGATCTGGGCGATCAGGCCGCTGCCTGGCGCTTCGATACGGTCCTTGATCTGTTCCACCAGCGACAGCACGTACTCCAGGCCGCCGAACTGCTTGTTGTCCAGGTAGCCGTACAACTGGTCGCGCACCACTTTCTTGATGTTCTCGAACAGTTCCTGGCGCCGCTTGGCGATGCGGTCTTCGGTCGTGTCGGCGGTGGAATCCTGGTCGCGCACGGCGTCGCGTTCCAGCTGGCGCACGGCGTCGCGCACCTGCGCCGGCCATTCCTTGCGGTCATAGCCGGTGCGGATATCGTCGATGCGGCGGTTGACCCGCTCTTCCACGCCACTGAGCAGGCTGCCCTGGCGCTCGGCCAGCAAATCGTCGACGATCTGGAAATCCTCGAAGGCGCCGTTCGAACGCTTCAGTTCGATGCTCTTGTCGGAAAACACGGGGAAATCGTTGAACGGCGTAGGCCGCAAACCCATGTGGGCAGCCAGAAAGGTATTGCGCTGATCGTCATTGGCGCGGTTGACACCGGCGTCCACGCCACCGACGCCAAAGAAGGCTTTCAACATGGCGCCGGCCCAGCGATGGGCCCGTTCGTCGCGCGCCGCTTCCTGGCGCGTATCGAGCACGGCCATGCCGAACGAGGAAAAGCGCCGGGAAAAATACAACCGCATGTCGCCGAAGCGGTTTTGCGGTACCGGCGCCTTGTACATGGAATTCTTGTGCTGCGCCTGGTTGACGGCGATCGAACGCTTGGCGCGGGCAAAGTCGGCCGAGGCAAAGTCTTCGAACAGGGAGTCGGCCACCATGTGATAGATGTCGTCCACGCTGTCCGTGTGCTGCTGGGCCAGATTGCCCGAATCGACCAGGAACACTTCGTTATACGGCACGCGCGCCAGTTTCGGGCGGTCGTACTCATCCCAGCGGCTCAGGTAATTCTTGTTGCCCATCATCGCCGATTCCAGCTCCATCAGCGCGGCATAACCGTTGCCTTCCGTACGGTCCTTGTTGTTCTTGGTAAAGCCGCTGGGCAGGAACAGCATCAGTTCCACGTCTGCGTGCTCGACTTCGGTCTCGGCGATCCAGCGCGCCAGGTAGCCCATGTCGAGGAAGGAACCGGAACCGGTGCCGCCCGCCACCGACCCGACCACCACGATGCGGAAGCGGCCCGCTTCCATGCGCAGGCCCAGTTCGCTCAACTGGCGCTCGTGCGACAGGCCCGCCTTCAGGTTTTTCAGCTTCAGGCGGATCTTGTCGCGCACCTTGCTGTATTTATCGAAGAAATACAGGCGCGACACGGCGCGCACCTGGCCCGCACCCGACTGCATGTCAAAGTTCAGGTCGCGGATTTTCTGCGGCGTCAGCGGCAGCCATTCCTTGATATGCGGATAACGTTCCAGCGAGTCGTCATCGCGGCTATATTTCTCAGAGTCGAACGAACCGACCACTTTTTCATCGTCGGTAAATTTCAGCAAGTCGAACTGCAAGTCTTTCGCCTGCGATTCGCCGCTTTCCACCACCGCGCCATTGTCGAGGTCGAAATGGATGAACTGGGCCACGGGAAACTCGGTCAGGTTCTCGACGCGCGTGCGATTGCCGGCATTGCCCCACAGGGTGTTGAGGATGCGCCGGCGCACGCGCATCAGCACTTGCATGCCGGTGCCGCCCACGCCGATGAACAGCGTGGGGCGCAAATCGATGATCTTGTCCTGCTTGCGCTCGCCCTGCGCGCCGACGGTCTGGTTCAAGGTGTCTGACATGGTATGTGGCCCGCTCAATTAATTTGTGTACTTTAGTTACGGCTGGACGTAAACGTCAGCACCAGCGCCACCAGGCCCACCAGCAGCAGCGGCCCCATGAACAGCGGCGCGAGGAATTTATGCGCATTCACGGCCGCCAGCACGACCGCCGTCGCCAGGCTGGCCAGGAAGATGAACAGCCACCATCCCGACGCGTTGGCCTTGTTCGGCGGCAAGCGCTTGGCCACCAGGCCATTCGCATACGCATTCTTGGCAAAGAAAAAGGCAATGAACAGCACCAGCAGCACGGCGCCGCCGATCAGGGTGTCGCGCGCCGAGGTATCGGTGGCGCTGGCCGGGTCCAGCGTGGCGGGCGCCTCGACGCTGGCCGTGGTGGCCGAAGCGGCAGGCACGCTGGCGCTGGCGTCGGCGGGCGTGCTGGCCGGCGCCGGCAAGGTGAAGCCTGCATTGTCTTTGGGAGTCTCTTGTGCCATCGTCTGCCTCGAATAGTAAATAGGGGGTAATCAGGGATAAAAATAGATACGGGTTCAGCCCAGGCTCAAGCTCTGGCCATCGGTTACGCGCACGATGGCGGGTTTGCCCAGGCCGCGCCGGATGGTGCCGATCTCGCGCCCGCCATCATCTTTGATGACGAGACTCTTGTATGGTTTCAGCAAAACCTGGCGCGGCACGCCATTCACCACCAGCCGGTAGCGCTTGCTGCTGGTCGACAGCAAGCCAAACAGCACGAAGGCCAGCAACAGCAGCAGAATTGCGCCAGTGATCAGCAGCACCGGCAGCAGCGGATACTGGATGCGCACCAGCAGCGGCACCGTGGCGTGCGAAGCGCGCACGCTGTCGGGCGGCGTAAATACTTCCGAGATCGGGTCGCCAGGGAACAAATCCTGCAATTCACGGGAAAACTCGGGCGACAGGGCCAGTTTTTGCCCGCTCAAGCCGACCGTGGCCTGCATCGGCAGCAACACCTGCTTGCCCATCGCGGCCAGCGCCTGGGTCGACCATGGCGAAGGAATCTGCGCCATCGGCAAGTCAAAGCGCACTTCCACCTTCTGGCTGGCGCCCGGCAACAAGCCGCTGATCTCGCCGGGGCTCACCTGCAGCGGCGCAGCCTGGCCCGCCAGGCTCGCTTGCACAGTGGCGTGTTCGATCACATACGGGAAAAACATGTTTTGCAGCGACGCCTGCAAGACCACCCTGGGCACCAGTTTTTCGGCGTCCACGTCGAGCACGATGGTGCGCCCGTCGCGGCCCAGGCTGGCGTGCACATTGGCGCTGTTCTGCACCGATTGCGGCACGATGCGCACGGCATCCTGGTCGACCGGTTTCAAGCGGGCCGGTGCGCGCGTCAGCACTTGCGACAGGCGCCCTTCGGCCTGGATGCGGTTCAGGGCCTCGGCGGCCGGCTGGCCATACGCCAGCGCATACACCATCAAGCCCTTGGCGCTGTACAGCTTGCCCTGCACCGGCATGCGCAAGGCATACACCAGGGTCTTGGTGATCGATGGTTCCAGGTGCAGCAGGCGGTAAAAGTCGCGGTTGCGCTCGGCCGTCTGGCTGTCGTTGTTCGGGCTGTTCTTGTTATTCGTGAAGATCCACACGATGCCGGACGCCGAACGGAACGGGCCGGTGATGGTTTTCGTCACGGCTTCCTGGAAATCCGTGTCGGCCAGCGCATTGCCGCTCCCCTTGCGCGCCAGGCCCAGCGGCGCCAGCTGGCCCGCGATGGCGGCCGCGCCACGGCCTTGTCCCAGCAGCGCTGGCGAGACATTGCCGCCATTGCTCTGGCTAAAGGCCAGCAGGAACAGCTGGTCGTCAGGCGTGCTGGCCGCCTGCGCCACGGCGCCCACCAGCGCTTTCAATTGCGATTGCGGGTCCGTGTAAAACGGTTCCATCCAGCCCGAGTTTTGCACCAGGAACGCTTGCTGGATGCCGGCTGCCTGCAGCGGCAAGGCCAGAGAGAAGGCCGCTACGGCAACGGCCGAGCGCAATAGTCGGGACATGGAAACCATCATGCTTGCAATTTCCAGCCATCAATGCGGCCCAGCGACGGGTGATACGCCCACAGGGTGCCCTGGTGCGTAAACAGCCGCATGCGCCACGGTTCATCGACAAAAAAGGTGTGGAACGGCAATACGCGCACTTCGTCGTCCTGCACCAGGGTGGCATACATGCGCTCTTTCGAGCGCAGCACCGTATCGAGGCTGACGCGGGTGTCGAAACGCACGCCCAGCACGCTGTCGCCCGCTTCCAGCAGCGGCATCACCGACTTGCTGCTGCCGCCATCGTCGCCATGCTCCGGCTCTTGCCAAGGTGCACTTTTGAGCTTGGTGGAAAAACGGTAATTGCAACTGCCCGAGCACAGGCGCGGCTCCATCGCCACGGCGAATTCGCCCACCGTACCGAGCTTCAGATAACCATAACGGTCGGCGCCGCTGTCAAAACACAGCTGCCACAGGTCGCCGTCGCGCGACAGATAAGGGCAGCCGAAGTCGAATTGCGGCAGCAAGCCGGCAGGCCACGGGGTCCAGTTCGCCACCATGTTGCCATCCTGGCGCTGCTGCAGGCGCAGCTGGCCATGTTCGCACGGCCAGATCACGCTGCGGCCATAGGCCACGGGGGCGCTGACTTTACCCAGCGCAACGGCGCCGTCGAGCAGCACTTCAGCGCCGGCCAGGTTGTTGACGTCGAGGTTCAGGAAACGGATTACCCCGTCTTCGCCCTGCAGCGGCGCCCACAGGCGGCCCTGGAACCAGATTGGTGCGGCCACCGATGGCGCGTCGCCCAGGTGCTCGACCTGGTAACTGAGCGAAGGCAAATCGGCGGTGATGCAGGCCAGGCCATGGCCGCTGGGCACGTACAAGCGGCTGTTGTAGGCGGTGGCCAGCTCGGCGCGCCAGGCCATCTCGCCCAGCAGGCATTCCGACAGCAAGCCCCCCTGCATGGACTCCAGCGCCAGCCAGAGTTTCTGCCCTGGCAGCCAGCCATACAGGGCGCCCTTGCGTGCATCGAGCGCCAGCAGGGCCGCGCCCGTGGTGCCGAAGCGGGCCGAGAAAAACGCGTATTCGCCAGGCGGCGGCGCCGGCATGCTGACGTCTGGGTCCGCATTGGCGCCGGCATCGGCCGAGGCGTCGCGCGCGGGACTGCGGACCAGCTTCAAGGCCTGGCCCGTCTGGCGCAGTCCGACCGCACCGGGCACCGCGTTGCTATTGATGGCGCGCGCGCCAAACGGCGGCACCCAGGCGCTGGCCTGGCCGCTCTGGACCGGCGTCTTCAGGGCGATGCCCGTAAACGGACTGTATTGGAATTCGGGTGGAAAATGCACGTTGGCATCGTCAGGCAGGCGGTGGGTACGCATCAGTTGCCCGATATCATCGGCATTCAGGCGCGGCGACACCGCATGACCCAAGGCACTGCTCTTGAATTGCAAGCCTGACTGCGCTTCATCGGCTATCCATACGCCGGACTGCAGCAGCCATTCTCCCGTGGTTTTATGATCCATTGATTTCTTCTGTCGCAAACGATGACCGCCATGGGACGTGGCGTGTGGCGTAAATTAAGACCTAAAAGGAAAGGCGGCACTACGCGCTGCGGCTGATTTTCACGCAGCCGTGGCATGGTGATCATAGTAACGCTTTTTTATCCTTGTGGAAACATTGACCATGCCGCTCACCGCCCCAGGGATATTGTAAATACAACAAACAAGCGGTTCTTTGTGCGAGCGCAAGACGTCCGCCTTGATCTTGCGCTTGGCTGAGCTACTGATTCCCTATTTTTCGCGCACCTTGCTCAGCAGCTTGGTGGTCGAGCGGTCGTGCTTGAAATCGATGGCCACGGCTTGCCCGCCATACGCCAGCACCGCTTTGCCTTCGGGAATCGCCGTCATGTCGTAGTCGCCGCCCTTGACATAGATTTCAGGCGTGATTTCCTGCACCACTTCCAGCGCGCTGTCTTCCGAAAACGGCACCACCAGGCTCACCGATGCCAAAGCCGCCAGCACGGCCAGGCGGTCTTCGCAACTGTTCAGCGGACGGTCATCGCCCTTGCCCAGGCGCTTGACGGAGGCATCGGTATTGATGGCCACCACCAGCGAGGCGCCCAGCGCACGGGCTTGCGCCAGGTAAGTCACGTGGCCGCGGTGCAAAATGTCGAATACGCCATTGGTGACGACCACCGGTTTCGGCAGGGCAGCGGCGCGCTCCTTGAGTGTGTCGCGGCTGCAAATCTTGTTTTCAAAATCAGGCATACAGATAGTCTCTTCTCATTCAGTATAAGTTTCAGTCCAGCTCGTGGATCAGCGCCAGGACGGCCGGCTCCAGGCTATCTTGCTCAATAGTAAGTTGGTGACGGTATATCATCAGCGCATACACGGTGGCCAGGCGGCTGACGGGCGGCGACAGCGCATATTCGTTGCCGCGTGCCGGTTGCCGTTCCCGCCAGTAATTGATTGCCGCTTCCAATGCCTGCAGACTCAGTTCCATGACCGCCTCCATCGTGACCCTGCCCGCATTATAGGGGCCGATCCGCTACAATACGCCATCCGCGCCACAGTTTGGCGCTTTCTGCCGTCTTGGCCTCCTTGCATTCCATGCAAGTAATTGCAAGTAAGTACATCCTGTGTTTCAATCTCCTTATGACACTGACTGAACTGAAATATATCGTTGCAGTCGCGCGAGCGAAACACTTCGGCCACGCCGCCGAAGCCTGCTTCGTTGCCCAGCCGACTTTGTCAGTGGCCATCAAAAAACTCGAAGACGAATTGGGCGTGGTGCTGTTCGAGCGGGGCGGCGCCGAAATTTCCGTCACGCCGCTGGGCGCGCAAATCATCGCCCAGGCCGAACGCGTGCTGGAACAGACGGCCGCCATCAAGGAACTGGCCAAGCAAAACAAGGACCCGCTGGCCGGTCCCTTGCGCCTGGGCGTGATCTACACCATCGGCCCCTACCTGCTGCCGCCGCTGGTCAAGGCCATGATCGAGCAAGTGCCGCAAATGCCCTTGATCTTGCAGGAAAATTTCACGGTGCGCCTGCTGGAACTGCTGCGCCAGGGCGAGCTGGACGTGGCCATCATGGCCTTGCCGCTGCCTGAACACGGCATGGCCATGCAGACCTTGTATGACGAACCGTTCGTGGTCGCCATGCCGCGCCACCATCCGTGGGCGGCGCGCAAGCAGATCGCGGCCCAGGATTTGAAGTCGGAAACCATGCTGCTGCTGGGCAATGGTCACTGCTTCCGCGACCAGGTGCTGGAAGTGTGTCCGGAAATGGCGCGTTTTTCCTCGCCCGGCAACGGCATGCAGCGCACCTTCGAAGGCTCCTCGCTGGAAACCATCCGCCACATGGTGGCCAGCGGCATCGGCCTGACCGTGCTGCCGCGCGCCTCCGTGCCCAATATGGATGCCGCCGACGGCATGCTGGCCTACCGCCCGTTCGAAGAACCGGCGCCCTCGCGCCGGGTGGTAATGCTGTGGCGCAAGAGCTTTACCCGCAAGGCGGCCATCGACGCCCTGTGCGCGGCAATTGCCAGCTGCAACCTGCCTGGCGTCGATACGATTTGCCTGGAAGCGTAAAAAACTGCTGTTCACCCTGCAGCGCCATACTATTTGCGATAATCGGCGTTTCTCTTCAACAAGATTGAGTTACCCATGAATAAGCTGGCGCTGTATTTCCGCCTGATCCGGCTCGACAAGCCGATCGGTACCGTATTGCTGCTGTGGCCTACCCTGTGCGCGCTGTGGCTGGCGCAGCAAGGTCTGCCGGACTGGCGTCTGATCCTCATCTTTACCCTCGGCACCTTCCTGATGCGCTCGGCAGGCTGCGCCATCAATGACTACGCCGACCAGGATATCGACAAATTCGTCAAGCGCACGGCCGAGCGCCCGATTACCAGCGGGCGCATCAGTGGCAAGGAAGCGCTGGCCGTGGCCGGCGTGTTGACCCTGCTGGCCTTTTGCCTGGTGCTGCCGCTCAATACGCTGACCAAGCAATTGTCGGTGGCCGCCGTCATCATCGCCGCCACCTACCCTTATTTCAAGCGCTTCTTTGCCATTCCGCAAGCCTATCTGGGCATCGCCTTCGGTTTCGGCATTCCGATGGGCTTTGCCGCCATCACGGGCGCCGTGCCGGTGGTCGCCTGGCTGCTGCTGCTAGGAAATGTGTTCTGGGCGGTGGCCTACGATACGGAATACGCGATGGTCGACCGCGATGACGACTTGAAGATCGGCATCAAGACGTCGGCCATCACTTTTGGCCGCTACGACGTGGCCATCATCATGTTTTGCTATGCCGCTTTCCTGCTGCTGTGGCTGGCCTGCGGCTGGTATCTGGGCTTGCGCGGCTGGTTCGTGGCAGGCTTGCTGGTGGCCGCCGGTTGCGCCGTTTACCACTACACCCTGATACGCGCACGCGAGCGTATGCCGTGTTTTGCAGCATTCCGGCATAATAACTGGCTAGGAGCAGCAGTATTTGCGGGCGTGGTCCTCGATTTTGCTTTCCGCTAGCCATCCAGGCTGGCTGACAGCCCGTCCTGACGGTGGCTCAGGCTTCCGTTGAGACGGCGCAAGACAGCGTCGCCGCTGCTGCCTACACTGGTATTTCATTGTGCAGTTTCACTTCCATGAGGTAATACATGAGCTCAACACATACCGGCAAATCCAATAGCGAAAAAGTCCTGGCCGATGCCGACAAGGCGCGCGACAAGCTGATTGGCGACTTGAAAGACGTCATCGACGAAGCCGAAGGCTGGCTGGACGGCGCTACCGGGCAAACGGGCGAAAACATCAAGGCCGTCAAGGAAAAGTTCCTGGCCACCGTGGAAACAGCCAAGCGCGACTTGCGCAAACTGGAAGAGGACCTGGTGCACCACACCAAAAAGGCCGCCAAGGCGACCGACGAGTACGTGCAGGACAATCCCTGGAAAGCGGTCGGTGCCGGCGCCGTCGTGGGCGTGCTGTTCGGCCTGCTGCTGTCGTCGCGCCGCTAATTCAGCCGCCAACCGCAAGGCATACACGGGCGGCCTGGCCGCCATACCGACTGGCCTGATTCATCCTGACGCGAAAGGCAGCCCATGGCAATCGCTCATCATGTCGCCCAAGTCGCAGCCACCATCGCCGCCATCGTCCAGACCCGCCTGGCGCTGGCGGCAGTGGAAATGGAAGAAGAGTCGCTGCGCTTCCTCACCTATCTGGCGCTAGCCATGCTGGCCCTGCTGTCCCTGTTCGTGGGCCTGGTTTTGCTGATCTTCATGGTCATCGTGCTGTTCTGGGATACCCATCGCATCGCCGCCATCGGCCTGACGGCCGCCGTGTTCATCGTCGGCGCCCTCGCCACCTTGCTGGGCGTGCGGACCAGTTTCCGCAGCAAGCCGAAATTGCTGTCTTTCACCATGGCCGAGCTGAACAAGGACCTGGAAGGCTTGCAAGCGCTGACGCGCCGCGGATCGGAGCCCTCATGACCACCCATCCCACCAAATTGGCGCGGCTCGGCAGCGCCGCCAGCCTGGCCCAGCGGCGCGATGCGCTGGTGGCCGAATGCGCGCTGCAGCGCCTGGCGCTGGACGTGGAAACCCGGCAATTGCTGGAGCCGCTGACGGGCGGCAACTTGCGCCATACCCTGGCCACGCGCTTCAAGGTGCCGCTGATGATAGGTGGCGGCATCGTCGGCTTGCTGCTGGTACGCCCGCGCCGCTTCGTGCCGCTGCTGCTGGCCGGGGCGTCGCTGCTGAAACACGCCAACGCCGCCCGGCCCCTGATCCGCACGGTGCTGCAGCGCGTCGGCAAACGCGCGCCGCCACCGGTGGAAAGGCAACCGCCATAATTATTTTTATTGTGCTGCATCCAAACGTTCTCCTCGCGGGTAGTACCGGTATCAGTCAATCAGGCTGACATCGTTACCACCGCCAGGAGACCGTCATGACACCACGCGCCACCGCATTGCACATCCTTCCATCCGCCTTGATCCTGCTGTGCAGCGCCGCCCTGCTAGCGGCCTGCGCCCCGATGGGTGCGCGCTATTCGCAAGCTCAGTTGCCTGCCAGCGTGCAAGTACCCGACGGCCATCAGGTGGCCTTGCAAACCGTCGGCGTAGGCAAGATCGCCTATGAATGCAAAGCAAAAAAAGAGGCCAATGGCCACGAATGGGCCTTCGTGGGACCGGACGCGGCCCTGAACAACCGCAACGGCCAACAGGTCGGCACCTATGTCGGCCCGCCTGCCACCTGGGCCAGCCTCGATGGCTCGAAAGTGACGGCAACGCAAGTGGCGGTAGCACCGGCCGGCGCCGGCAATATCCCGTATCAATTGGTGAAAGCCAATCCGGCCATCGGCAACGGCGCCATGGTGGGCGTCACCTACATCCAGCGCGTGGCCACCAGCGGCGGCGTGGCGCCGGGCAGCAGTTGCAGTGCTGAAACAGTCGGCGCCAAGCAGTGGGTGCCCTACCAGGCCGACTACATTTTCTGGAAAGCAGCTTAAAGAGTGGGAACTGAACGGTTGGCAATAACCTATAATCATTTTCAATTTGCCAACCGTACTATTGCTGATCGATTGCGCCCACCTTGCCAACACCCGCCGCCACATTCGATTACGACGCCGCCCTGCGCGCCTGTGCCCGGGGCGAGCAGCTGGCATTGCATCAGCTATACCAGCAGGAAAGCCGCTATCTGCTGGGCGTGGCCCTGCGCATCGTGCGCCAGCGGGCGCTGGCGGAAGACGTGCTGCATGACGCCTTCCTGAACATCTGGCGCCGCGCCGGCAGTTTCGACGCCACGCGCGGCAGCGGCAAGGGCTGGGTCTATGTGGTGGTGCGGCACCAGGCGCTGAACCTGATGCGCGCCCGCGCGCATGAAGTATCGGCCGACGAGGATACCGTGGAAACCCTGCTGCACCAACGCCTGCACGACAGCCCCGACGAAACCTATGCCGTGCAAGCCGGGATGGGCAGGCTGCACGATTGCCTGGGCCACCTGGAAGAATCGAAGCGCCATGCGATCCTGTACGCCTATGTCGACGGCTGTACCCACAGTGAAATTGCGCAACGCCTGCAAGCGCCGCTGGGCACCGTCAAGGCCTGGGTCAAGCGGGGCCTGGCCGCCTTGCGGGAGTGCATGGGATGACTGACCATGATGATCTGCAGCAACTGGCTGGCGAATATGTGCTGGGCACCCTGCCACTCGATGAACGGGCCGCAGTGGCACAACGTTTGGCAAACGAACCCGCCTTGCGCGAGGCCATCGACGCCTGGGAGCAGCGCCTGCTGCCCTTGACGGCGTTGGCGCCGCCACAGGAACCATCCAGCCAGTTGTGGCCGCGCATCAGCGCCAGCCTGTTTGCGCCGCAAACAGTGCGGCAAGCGGGCGGCTGGCAGGCGTGGTGGAATAATCTGGCTTTCTGGCGCATCCTGGCTGGCGGCGGCCTGACGGCGGCACTCGTGCTGGCCGTGACCATGACCTTGCAAACACAAGAGACGACCGGTCCCGGCTATCTGGTGGTGCTGGTGGCGCCGCACGACAAGGCGCCCGGCTGGATCGTGCAGGCGGGCAACCGAGGCAGCCGCGACCTGAGCCTGATCCCGCTGGGCTCCACTTCCGTGCCACGGCAAAAAGCCTTGCAGTTCTGGACCAAGGGCAAGGATTGGGGCGCCCCCGTGTCTTTGGGTCTGGTACAACCTGGCCAGACCGTCAAGATGAAGCTGGATCAACTGCCGCCTCTGCAGCCGGAGCAATTGTTTGAAATCACGCTGGAACCGGCCACGGGTTCGCCCACAGGCCGGCCGACGGGGCCGGTGCTGTACATCGGCCGCGCCGTCAAAGTGATGTAGTTACTTATTTTCCCAGCTCGTCGCCCATCTCACGCCCACGCTGAGCCGCCGCCTTGACCGCCTTGACGATGGCCGCCTTCACGCCACTGTCTTCCATGCTGGTCAGTGCAGCATAGGTGGTGCCGCCTTTCGAGGTGACGCGCTCGCGCAGCAGGGACACCGCTTCCGTCGACTGCGCCGCCAGTTGTGCCGCGCCCGTAAACGTGGCGATCGCCAGCTGCGTGCCCTGCTGCGCCGTCAAGCCCAGCTCGCTGGCCGCTTGCTGCAGCGCTTCGATAAAGTAAAACACATAGGCCGGGCCGCTGCCGGAGACGGCCGTCACGGGGTCGATCTGCGCTTCATCGTCGAGCCAGACGGTGCTCCCCACCGCCTGCAAGATGGCGTCAGCCTGGGCTTTTTGCGTAGCGGTCACGCCGCTGCTGGCCACCAGGCCCGTGATGCCCATGCCGATCAGGGCGGGCGTATTGGGCATGCAGCGCACGATGGCGGGGTAATCGCCGAGCCAGCGCGACAGATCCGTGGCGCGGATGCCGGCCGCGATCGACAGCAGCAGCGGCTGTTTTTCCACATCAATGAATGGCAGCAATTGCGCCGTGACTTCTTTCATGCTTTGCGGTTTCACGGCCAGCACGATCACGTCCACCGCGCGCAAGGCTGTGCCGGCGCTGCTGGCCGTGCTGACGCCAAATTGCGCCTGCAGTTTTTCCAGCGCCGGTGCATGCGGATCGACCACGTGGATATTGCTGCCGTCCGTCAACTTGCCGGCCAGGCCCGCGATCAGGGCTGCCGCCATATTGCCGCCGCCGATAAAGGCGATTTTCAATGCTGTCGTCATGAGCGTTCTTTCCAATCAAGAATAGTTTCGTGAACCAAAGATCGCGCTACCCACGCGCACGATGGTGGCGCCTTCCAGCACGGCGGCGGACAAATCGGCCGACATGCCCATCGACAAGGTATCGAGCGCCAGACCCTCTGCGCGCAATTGTTCGTACAGCACGCGCAGTTGGGCAAACGCAGCGCGCTGGCGGCTTATCTCCGTTTCCGGCTCCGGGATCGCCATCAGGCCGCGCAGCCGCAGTTTCGGCAGTTGCGCCACCGCACGCGCCAGCGCCGGCAGTTCTGCCGGCGTGACGCCGCTCTTGTTGGCTTCGCCGCTGATATTGACTTGCAAACAGATATTCAAGTCCGGCAAGCCGTCGGGGCGCTGTTCGGACAGGCGCACGGCAATCTTTTCGCGCTCGACCGTGTGCACCCAGTCAAAATGTTCGGCGATGGGACGGGTTTTATTGCTCTGGATGGGGCCGATAAAATGCCAGCTGAGGCCGCCCTGCGGCAATGCGGCCTGTACGGCGGCAATCTTGTCCAGCGCTTCCTGCAGATAGTTTTCGCCAAACGCCGTCTGGCCCGCCTGCACCGCTTGCAGCACGGCATCGGCAGCAAAGGTTTTCGAGACGGCCAGCAGCGTGACATCTTGCGCTGGGCGCTGCGCCTCTTTGACCGCCTGCGCGATACTGCCGCGTACGGCTTGCAAGTTCTGTTCGATTGTGGACATAATCATTTTCTAGTGGATTCGGGCTGCGGCAAACTTCATCCGCCGATTCAGCCCATATTGCAGGCACAGGGATTATAAATGGACATTTCCGAACTACTCGCATTCTCCGTCAAGAACAAGGCATCCGATTTGCACCTGTCGGCCGGCTTGCCGCCGATGATACGGGTCAATGGCGATGTGCGCCGCCTGAACGTGGCGCCGCTGGAGCACAAGGAAGTGCACGGCATGATCTATGACATCATGAACGACAGCCAGCGCAAGGCCTATGAAGAAGCGCTCGAGTGCGATTTTTCATTCGAGATTCCCGGCCTGGCCCGCTTCCGCGTGAATGCCTACAACCAGGAACGGGGCGCCTCGGCCGTGCTGCGCACGATCCCGTCGAAAGTGCTGACGCTGGAAGAACTCAATAGTCCGCGCATCTTCGGCGAACTGGCGATGCGCCCGCGCGGCCTGGTGCTGGTGACGGGGCCGACCGGTTCGGGCAAGTCGACCACCCTGGCGGCGATGGTGAACCACGTCAATGAACGGCTCAACCATCACATCCTGACCATCGAAGACCCGATCGAGTTCGTGCATGAACCGAAGAAATGCCTGATCAACCAGCGCGAAGTGGGCTCGCACACGCATTCGTTCAGCAATGCCCTGCGCTCGGCCCTGCGCGAAGACCCGGACGTGATACTGGTCGGTGAATTGCGCGACCTGGAAACCATCCGCCTGGCGCTGACGGCGGCGGAAACGGGCCACCTGGTGTTCGGTACCCTGCACACCTCGTCGGCCGCAAAATCGATCGACCGCATCATCGACGTGTTCCCGGCCGAAGAAAAGGAAATGGTGAGGGCCATGCTGTCCGAGTCCTTGCAAGCCGTGATTTCGCAAAACTTGCTGAAAACCAAGGACGGCACGGGCCGCGTGGCGGCCCATGAAATCATGCTGGCCACGCCAGCCGTGCGCAACCTGATCCGTGAAGCCAAAGTGGCGCAAATGTATTCGGCCATCCAGACCGGCAGCAGCGTGGGCATGCAAACCCTGGACCAGTGCCTGTCGGACCTGGTGCGGCGCGGCACGATTTCGGCGGAAACGGCGCGCACGGCCGCCAAGTCGCCTGAAAACTTTCCAGGGTAAGCCGCATGGACAATAGTTTGCAAACGATGCATACCTTGCTGGCGCAGATGCGCGAGCGCGGCGGCTCGGACCTGTTCATCACGGCAGGCTTTCCACCGGCCATCAAACTCGATGGCAAGCTGACGCCGCTGGCATCGGAACCGTTCAGCGCGGCGCAAGCCAGCGCCTGCGTGCGCGCCGTCATGAACGAGCGGCAAGCGACCGACTTCGCCGCCAGCCGCGAAGCCAATTTCGCCATCAGCCCGGATGGCCTGGGACGCTTCCGCGTGTCGGCCTTCGTGCAGATGGGCCTGGCGGGGATGGTCTTGCGCACGATCAATACCGCCATCCCCAGGCTGGACGCGCTGGGCCTGCCCGCCATCCTGCAGGACGTGGTGATGAGCAAGCGGGGCCTGGTCATCATGGTAGGCGCCACCGGTTGCGGCAAGTCCACCACCCTGGCCGCCATGGTCGGCCACCGCAACGAACACAGCCACGGCCACATCATCACCATCGAAGACCCGGTGGAATTCATCCACCCGCATGGCAATTGCATCGTCACCCAGCGCGAAGTGGGCGTCGATACGGAAGACTGGGCCACGGCCCTGAAAAACACCCTGCGCCAGGCGCCGGACGTGATCCAGATCGGCGAGATCCGCGACCGCGAAACGATGGACCACGCGATCGCGTTTGCCGAGACAGGCCATCTGTGCCTGGCGACCTTGCACGCCAACAACGCCAACCAGGCGCTGGACCGCATCATCAATTTCTTCCCGGAAGAGCGGCGCCAGCAACTGCTGATGGATCTGTCGCTCAATCTGAAGGGCGTGATTTCGCAGCGTTTGATTCCAGCGCGCGATGGCAGCGGTCGCAAGGTAGCGATGGAAATCCTGCTCAATTCACCGCTGATGAGCGAGCTGATCTTCAAGGGCCAGGTGCATGACATCAAGGAGCTGATGAAGAAATCGCGCGAACTGGGCATGCAGACGTTTGACCAGGCCCTGTTCGAACTGCACGAGGCCGGACTCATCAGCTATGAAGACGCCTTGCGCAACGCCGACTCCGTCAACGACCTGCGGCTGGCAATCAAGCTCGACGGCAAACCGTCTGCGCTCCACGGCACGGCGCAAGAGCAGGCGTCGTGGGGATTGCTCTGAGATGGCGGATATCCACGATTTCCAGGCCGATAGCCTCGATGGCAAACCCGTTGATCTGGCACAATACCGGGGCAAGGTAGTGCTGATCGTCAATACGGCCAGCGCCTGCGGCTATACGCCCCAGTATCAGGGACTGGAAACGCTATACCGGCGTTACCGCGAACAGGGCCTGGTGGTGCTGGGTTTTCCCTGCAATCAATTCGGCGCCCAGGAACCGGGGACCAACACCGAGATCGGCGCCTTTTGCGAAAAGAACTTTGGCGTCACCTTTCCCCTGTTTGCCAGGATCGACGTGAATGGCAGCAACACCCACCCCTTGTTCCAGCAATTGAAACAGGCGGCGCCCGGCATATTGGGCACCAAAGCCATCAAATGGAATTTCACCAAATTCCTGGTGCGCAGGGACGGCACCGTGTTTGCCCGCTATGCCAGCGCCAGCAAACCGCAAAAACTGGTAACGGATATCGAAAAATTGCTAGCAGAATAAGGTCAGATTAGATTAATTTTAAACAACTATGATGTAAAATCAATAAATTTGATTTTATTTAAGTATTGCCGTTAATATTGTGTTCCAAATGGCAATTTTTCGGTGATAATGTTTGCACAATTCTTCGCAGATATCGATCAAAATAACGATGCCAGTCTTTGGGAAAATACTATCTTCATGGATGCGGATGGGGTCTTATTCCCGCCTCTTCATTCCCATTTCACTGTTGATACTCGGCGTATCGGCTGTTCGCTATCAAGCCTTGCTGAATCAGGAAACCACGCTGGCCAGCTCGCGCTATCAGAACGAGGCGCGCCAGCTTGACCTGTACCTGGCCAATACCGTGCTGCCGCTGGCCGTGCAGACGGATATGGCCAGCGTGCCGCGCGTGCTGCGCAGCGCCCTGCCGCTGAACCGCAACCTGTCCTCGATACGCTGGGACAACGCCAGCGAACATATCGAAGTGCTGGCCGAGACCTCGCCGGAGGCACAGCTGGCCGCTGCCGTCCCTGCATGGTTCGTGCACCTGGCTGGCATCACGGCCATCAACAGCCGCCTGACGGTGGCGCTGCCCGGTGGCCGGGACGGCATCCTCGACGTGCGTTACACGCCCAACCTGCCCTTGCAGCAAGTGTGGGGACGCGTGCGCCACCAGGCCATGCTCAGCGCCATCAACATCGTCCTGATCTTCGTCCTGCTGGGATTGATACTGGCTTCGCACCGCAAGCTGCTGGCGCGGCTGACCGTGGCCACCGAACGCTTCCGCAGCGGTGACTTCACGATCCGCATGGCGGACGGCGCCACGCCGGAAGAGCAGGCCGTGTCGCGCTCGTTCAACAGCATGGCGGGCGACATCGGCAACATGCTGTCGTCGCTGCAAGCTAGCCAGAAACGGCTGGGCGAGCAGCTCAGCGAGACGGTGCACATGCAGAAGGCGCTGCAAAAGATGTCGTGGCAAAACTACAATGACGTGCTGACCGGCTTGCCGAACCGCGCGGCGCTGGCGGCCCGCTTCGAGCAGGAACTGTTTCTTTCGCGCGAGCGGCAGCGGCTGCTGGCCGTATGCCTGTTCGACCTCGACCATTTCCAGAGCATCAACGACCGCCACGGCGCCGAAGCGGGCGATGAAATCCTCAAGCAGGTGGCCGCGCGCCTGCATGACTTCACGGGGCAGGTGCACTATGCGGCGCGCCTGGGCGGCGATGAATTCGTCATGCTGCTGTGCGGCCAGGCCAGCATCGCCACCATCGAACAGAATGTCGCCCTGCTGATGCAGGAACTGGGCCGTCCCTACCAGTGCGACCAGCAAGCCTTGCACATGACGGCCAGCGCCGGCATCGCCGTCTACGCGGGCAAGGAACTCAATGCGGAAAGCCTGCTGCGCCAGGCCGACCACGCCGCCTACCAGGCCAAGCTGACGGGGCGCAACCAGTACCACTTCTTCGACACCAACCTGGACGAGGAAGTACGCACCCACCACAACCAGCGCACGGAAGTGCGCCAGGCCCTGATCAATGGCGAACTGCGCCTGTACTACCAGCCGAAAGTGAATATGCGCGCCGGCACGGTGGTGGGCATGGAAGCGCTGCTGCGCTGGCAGCATCCGCGCCGCGGCGTGCTGGCGCCGGCCCAGTTCCTGCCGCTGGTGGAGCAGACGGATTTGATCATCGATATCGGCGAATGGGTGCTGCGCCAGGCCCTGTGGCAAATGCAGCGCTGGATCGCGGCCGGCCAGCAGTGGGTGGTCAGCGTCAATATCGCGGCGCGCCATTTCCAGCAACCCGATTTCGTGCCGCGCCTGAAAGCCATCCTCGGCGAATTTCCCGGCGTGCGCCCCAGCATGCTGGAACTGGAAATCCTCGAATCGTCGGCCCTGCACGATATCGAACACGTGCGCCGCATCATCCGCGCCTGCCAGGCGCTGGGCATCACCTTCGCGCTGGACGACTTCGGCACCGGCTATTCCTCGATGTCCTACCTGAAGCGCCTGCCGGCCAACATCGTCAAGATCGACCAGAGCTTCGTGCGCAATATGCTCAACGACCACGACGACCTGCACCTGGTGCGCGCCGTGATCGGCCTGGCCCGCTCGTTTTCGCTGACGGTGATCGCCGAAGGAGTGGAAAGCATCGAACACGGCGCGCGCCTGATCCAGCTGGGCTGCGACCTGGCGCAAGGCTACGGCATCGCCCGCCCGATGCCGGCCGACGCGGTGCTCGACTGGGCGGCCAATTTCGTGCCGGCGCCGCAGTGGCGCATCGCGCAGTTCAGCGAAAGTCCCGTGTAAGGTCCTGCAGCTATCGATGCCACTTATGCCTGGCATGCAAACTATCGATTTCAACAGCACACGCCGTTTGGATAGGATGGCGCTGACACGACCTCCTTTCAACCGCCGATCAACGCTTTATGACTACGATGCCATTTACCCGCACGCTGCACGCCAGCATCCTCGCCGCCATGCTGGCACTGGGCGCCAGCACCGCCCCGACTGTGACATACGCCGCCGCCCCGCAGGTCAAGACCCAGGCTCCGGGCTTTTACCGCGCCATGCTGGGCGACTTCGAAATCACCGCGCTGAACGACGGCACCATCGATGCACCGATGGACAAGCTGCTCAACGCGCCGGCAGCAAAAACGACGGCTACGCTGAAGCGTGCTTTCCTCGGCGTGCCCACAGAAACCTCGACCAACGCTTATCTCGTCAACACGGGCACGCGGCTGATCCTGATCGACACGGGCGCCGGCGCCTTCTTCGGGCCGACCCTGGGCAAGCTGGCGGCCAACCTGAAGGCTGCCGGCTACCTGCCGGAGCAAGTCGACGACATCTTCATCACGCATATGCATCCTGACCACGTGGGCGGCCTGGTCGCCAGCGGCGCCATCGTGTTCAGCAATGCCACCATCCACGCCGACCAGCGCGATGCCGACTACTGGCTGTCGCAAGCCACCCTGGATCACGCTGCCACCGATGCCCGCAGCTTCGTGCCGGAATTCGTGAAGGACGCGATGACGGTGCTCAAGCCCTATATCGCCAGCGGCAAGTTCCAGCCCTTCCAGGGCAGCGGCGCCCTGCTTCCCGGCGTGACGGCGATTGCCAGCCACGGCCATACGCTGGGCCACACCAGCTATCTGATCGAGAGCAAAGGGCAAAAATTGATTATCGCCGGTGACCTGATCCATGCGGGTGCGGTGCAGTTCGCCTCTCCTTCCGTCACGATCGACTTCGATACCGACAAGCAGGCGGCGGCAACCTCCCGCGCAGCAGTATTTGGCGAGGCCGCCAGCGAAGGCGCGCTGGTCGCCGCCGCCCACCTGTCCTTCCCCGGCCTGGGCCATCTGCGCGCCCAGGGCAAGGCGTGGGTATGGGTACCGCTGAACTACTCCACCGAGCTGAAATAATCTCAGGCGGACACCAAAGCGGAATCAATGATTTCGATCCAGTGCCGCACGGGCGTGTCCGTACCCGATTGCAGGTGGTTCAAACAGCCGATATTGGCGGACACGATCACGTCCGGCGCGCATTGCGCCAGGTTGGCCAGCTTGTTGTCGCGCAGTTGCTGCGACAAGGCTGGCTGCAGCATCGAATAGGTGCCGGCCGAACCGCAGCACAGATGGCTGTCGGCGCACAGCACCACATCGACGCCGACGGTCCGCAACACCTGTTCCACCTTGCCGCGGATTTGCTGGCCATGCTGCAGGGTGCAGGGCGGGTGATAGACCACCCGCTGCCTGATACGTCCCTGCACCAGTGCCGCCAGTTCCACCTCAAAGACCGGCATGATTTCGGATAGATCGCGCGTCAGCGCCGCAATGCGCCGCGCCTTGTCTGCATAAACCGGATCATGCGCCAGCAAGTGGCCGTATTCCTTCACCGTGACGCCGCAGCCGGACGCCGTCATGACGATGGCTTCCACCGGCGCGGCAGTGTCCACATACGGCCACCAGGCGTCGATATTGCGGCGCATGTCGTCCAGCGCCGCTTCCTGCTCGTTCAGATGGTGGCGCAGCGCGCCGCAGCAGCCGGCCTTGGGCGCGGTGATCAATTGCACGCCCAGCGCATCGAGCACCCTCGCCGTGGCCGCGTTGATATTGGGCGACATGGCAGGCTGCACGCAGCCATCGAGCAGCAGCATGCTGCGCGCATGGCGGCGCGTGGGCCATTGTCCTGGCGCCGCACCGGGCCGCAATTTGTCCTGCAGCCCCTTCGACAGCACCGGCCGCAGGACCTGCCCCAGCTTGTAGGCCGGCGTAAACAGCCAGCGGCGCGGCAAGGTCTGAGCCAGCGCATAACGCAGCGCCCGTTCGCGCAGGGGCCGCTGCACCCGCTGCTCGACCACATTGCGGCCGATGTCCACCAGGCGGCCATACTGCACGCCCGAGGGACAGGTCGATTCGCAGTTGCGGCAGGTCAGGCAGCGGTCCAGGTGCATCTGCGTCTTGCCGGTGACTTCTGCGCCTTCCAGCACCTGCTTGATCAGGTAGATGCGCCCGCGCGGGCCATCGAGTTCGTCGCCCAGCAACTGGTAGGTGGGGCAAGTGGCCGTGCAAAACCCGCAATGCACGCAGGCGCGCAGGATCGTTTCGGCCTCCATGCCTTCACGCGTGTGCTTGATGAAATCGGCGAGATTGGTTTGCATGCGCCCTCAGTACATTCTGTGTCGGTTGAAGATGGATGCGGGGTCGAACGACAGCCGCAGGCGCTGGTGTATCTGCGCCACGGCTGGCGCCAGGGGGTGGAACACGCCCACTGACTTGTCGCCGCCACGGAACAGGGTGGCATGGCCGCCGCTGGCGGCCACCGTCTGGCGGATGCGTTGCGCGCCGGCCGCATCGGTCTCGCCATCGAGTTTCAGCCAGCGCTGCGCCCCGCCCCACTCGATCAATTGCCGCCCTTTCAGGATAACGGCGCTGGCGTGCGGCGGCAGCGAAAGACGCCACAAGCTGCCGTCGCCAGAAAAGAAAGCATGGCGCTGTTCACGCACGGCGGTCCAGAACAGCGCCGCCTGGGCCGGTTCCACCACCTCGCCGCCCAGGCTGCGCAAGGCTGCCGCCACCGCCGCCTCGGCGCCCGACAGGCGCAAGGTGAGGATGCCGTCATGCCAGCAGCTGGCGGAAATCGGCAAGGGCTTGCCGGCCCATTCATTGAGCAAACGCAAGGCAGCAATTTCAGCACGCTCGAAAGCCACCGTCACCTCGCGCGGCGGCAAGGGCAGCACTTTCAAGGACACTTCCAGGATCAGCCCCAGGGTACCCAGCGAACCGGCCAGCAGGCGCGAGACATCGTAGCCGGCGACGTTTTTCATCACCTGGCCGCCGAAGGCCAGGCGCTCGCCGCGGCCATCCATCAGCACGGCCCCCAGCACGAAGTCGCGCAAGGCGCCGGCCGCAGCGCGGCGCGGACCGGACAAGCCGCTGGCCACCACCCCGCCGATGGTGGCGCCCTGGCCAAAATGGGGCGGCTCGAACGCCAGCATCTGCTGGCGTTCGGCCAGCGCCGCCTCGATCTCGGCCAGCGGCGTGCCGCAGCGGGCAGTGATCACCAGTTCCGTCGGCTCATAATCGATGATGCCGGCATACGCGCGCGTGTCGAGGACGTCGCCTTCCAACTGCTGGCCATGCCAGTCCTTGCTGCCGCCGCCGCGCAGGCGCAACGGTGTACCGGCCGCGCTGGCAGCCACGATGGCTAATCTGAATTGTTCCTCGATCGCTTGCAAAGAAGTCTCCAACACGGTTAAAAGCGCGGCAGGCCCGCAAACGGCAGGCGCCCCGCCGTGACATGCAGCTTGCCAAATTCGGCGCAGCGGTTCAGGGTCGGTATCGCCTTGTCCGGGTTCAGCAAGCCAGGCGGATCGAAGGCCCGCTTGACGGCAAAAAACGCATCGAGTTCGGCCCGCGTAAATTGCAGGCACATGGAATTGATCTTTTCCATGCCCACGCCATGTTCGCCCGTGATGGTGCCGCCGACGGCCACGCACAGGGCCAGGATATCGGCGCCAAACGCCTCGGCCCGTTCGAATTCATCGGGCTGGTTGGCGTCAAACAGGATCAAGGGGTGCAGGTTGCCGTCGCCCGCGTGAAACACGTTCGCGCAGCGCAAGCCATGCGTCAGCTCCATCTGCGCGATGCCCGTCAGGACTTCGGCTAATCGCTTGCGCGGGATGGTGCCGTCCATGCAGTAGTAGTCGGGCGAGATGCGCCCGGCGGCGGGAAAGGCGTTCTTGCGGCCCGACCAGAAGCGCATGCGCTCCGCTTCCGAGGCCGAGACGGTAATCGCACTGGCGCCCGCCCCTTCCAGCACGGCCGTCATGCGGGCGATTTCCTCTTCCACTTCGGCGTGCGTGCCATCGGCTTCGCACAGCAGGATGGCGGCCGCGTCGATGTCGTAGCCGGCCTTGACGAACGGTTCGACCATGCGCGAGGAAGTGCGGTCCATCATTTCCAGGCCGGCCGGGATGATGCCGGCCGCGATTACGCTGGCCACCGCATTGCCACCCGTGACCACGTCGCCAAAGGAGGCCATGATAACGCGCGCCGTGGCCGGCTTCGGGATCAGCCTGACCGTCACCTCCGTGACGATGCCCAGCATGCCTTCGGAACCGATAAAGACGGCCAGCAGGTCGAGGCCCGGTGAATCGAGCGCTTCGCCGCCCAGTTCGATGATGTCACCGTCGATGGTGGCTACGCGCACGCGCAGCACATTGTGCACGGTCAAGCCATATTTCAAGCAATGCACGCCGCCCGAATTTTCCGCCACGTTGCCGCCGATGCTGCAGGCGATTTGCGACGAGGGATCGGGCGCGTAATACAGCGCGTATGGCGCGGCCGCCTCGGAAATGGCCAGGTTGCGCACGCCCGGCTGCACCACGGCGAGGCGCGCATGCGCATCGAGGCGCACGATGCGGTTCAGGCGCGCCGTCGACAGCACCACGCCATCGGCAATCGGCAAGGCGCCGCCGGACAATCCCGTGCCGGCGCCGCGCGGCACGATCGGCACGCCAAGTTCGCGGCACACGCGCAGGATGGCGAGCACGTGTTCTTCCGTGTCGGGCAGGGTCACCACCATCGGCAACTGGCGGTAGGCGGCCAGGCCGTCGCACTCATACGGGCGCGTGTCTTCGCTGTCGGACAACACGCAGCGGGCAGGCAGCACGGCCAGCAAGGCGGCGACCACGGATTGCTGACGCGCAACGTTTACTTGCGGAACTGGGACGGCATTATGCATAAGATGGTGATCAGGCAAAGATGGTCTTGCAACGATTGTAAGCACAAAAGGCGCGGCCATCGCATTTTTTTGCGCAGATGCCGTATGCTGCCCCCATTCTTCACAACACAAGGCACAAGATGGGCAAGCGACTCTCGAAAATCGCCACGCGCACGGGCGACAATGGCAGCACGGGCCTGGGCGACGGCAGCCGCACCAGCAAGGACAGCCTGCGCATCCACGCCATCGGCGACGTGGATGAACTCAATTCCCAGCTGGGATTGCTGCTGTGCGAAGCCATGCCCGACACCCTGCACGGCGAACTGGTGGCCATCCAGCACGACTTGTTCGACCTCGGTGGTGAACTGTGCATCCCCGGCTACCAGCTGATCAAGGAAGAGCATGTGCTGCGCCTGGACGCCCTGCTGGCCCACTACAATGCCGACCTGCCCGCCCTGACAGAGTTCATCCTGCCGGCCGGTACGCGCGCAGCCTCCCTCGCGCACGTCTGCCGCACCGTCTGCCGGCGCGCCGAGCGCAGCATCGTGGCGCTGGCCAATGCGGAAACCCTGCACGCACATCCGCGCCAGTATGTGAACCGTTTATCGGACTTGCTGTTTGTCTTGTCGCGCGTGCTGAACCGTTTTGGCGGCGGTGGCGATGTGTTGTGGCGGCATGAGCGCACACGGGGTTGAAATGAAAACGGCGATGCCTGTCCAACAGCATCGCCGTACTTCATCAGGCAGACAGGCGCCGATTAGCCGCAGTTCTGCAGGCAGATTTTATTGGCACGCACGCATTCCGGCACCTTGAACTCCATGACACAGGCATCGAGCGCCATATAGCACTCGGATTGGCATTCCGTTATGTCGGCGGTACTGCTGGCCATGGCATACGATGCGCTGACACCCATGGCAAACAAGAAGAAACCCAATTTTTTAATCATTATCACCCCTGTTGATAGACAGACGATCACGGACTACGATGGCGCGCCGTCCCATACGCGCCACCCCATTGCTGTTGCTCCTGAGGCCAGCCGATTAGCGGAAGCACTGTTTCATGCATGCCTGGTAAAGCGGCATACACGCTGGCTGGCCAAACTCCACGCAATCGATATAGTTGCGTTCGCAAACAAAAGTGCAATCGGGTCCGCCGGCCTGGGCGCCAAAGGACAGGGCGGCACCAGCGGCAAACAGGAAAGCAGCAAGCTTTTTAGACATGGGCAGCCTTTCAGATAAAGAGCCATGCAAACATGCATGGCGATAATGAAATGGCGGGGGGATTACTACGGCATTTCCGGATAAATGCCATTGCGGCAATTATCGATACAGAAGTTGTAGTTATCGCGACAGGAAGCCGCACCGCGCCCCTCATCGAGGCAAATGGCCCTCAATTTTCCGCAAAGAAAAGCACAAGTGGGTTCGCTGTGAGCGGCCTTATTGAAGGCCAGGCTGGCACTGGCGACGAAAAGAAAAAAAGCGATCTTTTTAAACATGACATCCTTTTTGCAATCATGGCGAAAAAATAATCGCAACATGCCGCCTCTTCACGTTGCGAACGTCGGCTTTCATCAGCCGGCGATCTTCTTCAGTGCAGCCTGCAGCGCATCGGCGTTATAACCCTGGATCTTGCGGTTGCCGATCAGGACCAGCGGCACGCCGCCGCCGCCCAATGCTTCATGGGCTTTTTTGGCTTCCGGGGATTTTTCAATATCGAGATCGACGAATTCAATCTGATGTTCCTTAAAATAGGCGCGGGTCTTGGCGCAATAACCGCACCAGTCGGTGCCATATAAAACCACCTTGCTCTGGGCATTCGGGAAATACGCGGCGTAATTACCTTCCACGTAATTCGATTTGAACAGGCCGGGTAACAAGGACAGGCCATAACCGCTGCCCAGGCCGGCAACGAGTATGAGCAGATACATTGCTGCGGTTTTGATTTTTTTCTGCATCGTCATGCGCTTTCCTATCTGTAAAGGAATGTCTTATCGCGTGAATCAGGCTGCATCACAGCTGAAATACGCTTATGCACGGATCAAATTTGATTGCTATAAAATCAAATATAAAACACGATTATTCGAGCGTCAACATTTCCTTAAAATAATTTTCACTTTGGAAAATATTTATGGAAAGCACGTGAAATGTGGAATTTGGAGAGATTGGAGCGCGATAACTGTCTATACAATATCGCGCCCCTGGAGACGGCGAAGGCGGTTTTTTCTGCGCTATTTACGGGCTGGCGCGTGCAGATGTTCACGCAGCAATCCGCGCAGCAACTGCACCTGCGCCATGGCATCGGCTTGCAGGGCCGTCAAGCTTTCCGTGTTACACGGAGCAGGCGCTGGCGCCTCGGCATCGCCGCGCAGCAGTGCATCGATTTCGCGACTGACTTCGCTGATCCAGCGCTGCAATGCGGGCGGGGCCGGTTCTGCCTGCGGACTCAGGCTGATACGCGCCGTGCTGCCTGCCACCCGGCGCAGCAAGGGCAAGGTGGACATGGCGGCCAGGCCGACGCCCGCGCTGCGGTCCAGGCGGCGCTCGATGCGCAGGCGCTGCACCACCTGCTCTGCATTATTGCTGGCCAGGCCCGCTTCGCGGCGTAAATGGGCGATCGATTTGTCCCATTTGCCACCGGCCGCCATCACGCCCAGCAAATATTGCAGATTCGCCGACACGGCATCGGTCAGGCGCTGGTCCAGGTCGTCCGCCTCGCGGTCTGGCCACAGGAAAAACGTCGCCAGCAAGGCCAGCACACAGCCGAGCACGTTGTTGCCCAGCCGGCTGAGCGCATACACCATCTCATTGGCCGGCGCCGCATAGTCGGCCACCAGCACGAAGGCCGGTGTCATGAACAGCACGTGCAAGCCATAGTTGACGCGGCGCAAGGCCATGGTGGCGACGATCAGCGGGAACACCACCAGCGAAATGGCCAGCGGCGTATGGATCACGATGCCGATCAGCACGGCCAGCAAGGCGCCCAGCACGCTGCCTGCCACGCGTTCGATGCCGCGCGGCCAGGTGGTCGATACGGACGGCTGCAGTATCAGCAAAGTCGCCATGGTAGCCCAGTAGCCAAACGGAATATGCAGCATTTCGACCAGCAAAAAACCGGTCGTGGTCGCCAGCGACACGCGCGCCGCATGGCGCCAGCTCAGGGAACGGGGCGTGGCATTGACTTTCAGGGTTTGCCAGGCTTGCGCCAGCGACAGCAAGGCTTGCTCGCGCCAAGGCAGCTCGGTGGCACGCGCCATGCCCAGGTCCATGAATTCCACGTTCAGGCGCAAGGGCAGCAAGGCGCCCAGCGCCGCTTCCAGCCGCCGTCCGCACGCCGTCAGGCGCCGCTGCAAGGCCAGCGGCGCGACATCGGGCTGGCGCTGTACCGATAATCCCAGGCGCCGCAGCAGCACCGCCATCGCTTCGAGGCTGCGTCGCGCACGCGGATCATGCCGCAAGCGCGGGCGTTCGCGCTCGCAGGAATGCGTGACGGCGATCAGGTAGGCGAAGATGCGTTCGGCGTCGCTGAGCGCCAGCAGCAGGTTGTCATACAAGTCGCCACGGCCCGCGCGCGCAGGCGGCACGGCGGCCAGCGCCACCCGCGCCGCTTCCAGCGCAGCACGCGCCTGCGAACGGTAACTGGCGCCATGCGCGCCAGTGCCGCCCTGCTCACTATCCTGCGCCAGGTAGCGGGCATTGTCGCGCGCGATACCGGCCAAACGCGAATAAGCGGCGGCCACGGCGCGCCGGGCGGGCACGAAGGGGTGGATGCGCCAGACAGTAAAACTGAGCACGGTGGCAAACACGCAGCCAAACAGGTACAGGCCCAGGAACGGTGCGCTTTGCGTCAAGGAATGCAGCGGATGCGTCACCATTACCACGCAGGCGGTGGCCGCCAGGATAGACACCTGCGCCGTGGCCGCGCCCCAGATGCGCGCCAGCGCGCCGGCCCAGGAAAACAGCAGCACGGCGATGGCCGCCATCAGCAGGCCATGGCCGGCCGCCAGCGCGGCCAGTCCGCCCACTACGGTCGACAGCAAGCCGAAGCCCAGCATCGATACGAAACGCATGCGCCGCGTGCCGGCCGCATCGGCCAGGCAAGTCCAGAAGGCGCCGATGGCGGCCCAGGCAAAATCGGGGTGGTCCAGCAGCAAGCCCATCAACAACACGGCGCTGGCGGCGCTGGCGGCGCGCAAGCCTTCGGACAGGTTGGTTTCGTCGATGGCCAGGGTCACCATCCACAGTGGACGGCGCTGTGCCAGTTTGTCGCTCAGCACATGCAGCGCCGTCACGAGTCGGCTGGTCGAGGTACGCGCGCGGCGATGGAGTTTCCTGATTCGCAAGGTCAGCTTCGTTTAGGATCAAAACAGGATCGTATCATTGCCGTGACACAAAATGTTGCAGTGCAGCGTAAACCTTGGGATCATGCGAAAAAAAAGCGACACCGCAGTGTCGCTTCTGTCTTGGTCAGCTGACTACCGCCAGCCGCGGCGCCGTGTCGCCAAAGCGCTGGGCAATCGACGCGGCGATGCCGGCGCCGTCCAGGCCCACGCTTTTCAGCAATTGCACAGGGTCGCCATGGTCGATGAACTGGTCGGGCAAGCCCAGCATCAGGAGCGGCTTGACGATGCCTTCCGCCGCCAGCGCTTCGGCCACGGCCGAACCGGCGCCACCCATGATGCAGCCCTCTTCCACCGTCACCAGATAATCATGCTCGGCGGCCAGCTGTTTCACCAGCGCCACGTCGAGCGGCTTGACGAAACGCATATTGGCCACCGTCGCGTCGAGCTGCTCGCCCGCGGCCACGCTCGGTACAACCATCGAGCCGAAGGCCAGGATGGCGATGCGCTTGCCCTGGCGCTTGAGCTCGCCCTTGCCGATTTCAATGCTGCTCAGTTCAGGCACGATGGCCACACCGGCACCCGCGCCGCGCGGATAGCGGATCGCCGCTGGCCCCGGATAGTGGTAGCCCGTGGTCAGCATCTGGCGGCATTCGTTTTCGTCCGATGCGGCCATGATGACCATATTCGGAATGCAGCGCAGGAAGGCCATGTCGTAATTACCGGCGTGCGTGGCGCCATCGGCGCCGACCAGGCCGGCGCGGTCCAGCGCAAACGTCACGTCCAGGTTTTGCAGCGCCACGTCGTGGATCAACTGGTCGTAGGCGCGCTGCAAAAAGGTCGAGTAAATGGCCACCACCGGCTTCAAGCCTTCGCAAGCCAGGCCCGCGCCGAAAGTCACGGCATGCTGCTCGGCAATGCCGACGTCGAAGTAGCGGGCCGGATACTGCTGCTCGAATTTCACCATGCCGGAACCTTCGCGCATGGCGGGCGTGATGCCGACCAGGCGCTTGTCGTGCGCGGCCATGTCGCACAGCCAGTTGCCGAACACTTCGGTGTACGTCATCTTGGCCGGCGCCGTGGCCGGCTTGATACCCTCGGCCGGATTGAACTTGCCGGTGCCGTGGTACAGGATCGGTTCCGCCTCGGCCAGCTTGTAGCCCTGGCCCTTCTTGGTCACCACGTGCAGGAATTGCGGGCCTTTGAGCTGCTTGATATTTTGCAGGGTCGGGATCAGCGAATCGAGATCGTGGCCATCGATCGGGCCGATGTAGTTAAAGCCGAATTCCTCGAACATGGTGGCAGGCACCACCATGCCCTTGGCGTGTTCTTCAAAGCGTTTCGCCAGTTCCAGCACGGGACCGGGCAGCACGGACTTGCCGACGTTCTTCGCCGCTGCATAGAACTGGCCCGACATCAGCCGCGCCAGGTGGCGGTTCAGCGCGCCCACGGGCGGCGAAATCGACATGTCGTTATCGTTCAGGATCACCAGCAGGTTGATGTCTTCCTGCACCCCCGCATTGTTCATCGCCTCGAACGCCATGCCGGCCGTCATCGAACCGTCGCCGATCACGGCAATCGCGTGCAGCGGATCGCCCTTGATCTTGGCCGCTTGCGCCATGCCCAGGGCCGCCGAGATGGAGGTGGACGAATGGGCCGTGCCGAAGGTGTCGTATTCGCTTTCATCGCGTTTCGGGAAACCCGAAATGCCGTCGCGCTGGCGCAGGGTGTGCATGCGGTCGCGGCGGCCCGTGAGGATCTTGTGCGAATAGGTCTGGTGGCCCACGTCCCACACGATGCGGTCGTGCGGCGTATTGAATACGTAATGCAAGGCAACAGTCAGCTCGACCGTGCCCAGGTTGGACGACAGATGGCCGCCCGTCTTGGAAACGGAATCGAGCAGGAAGCTGCGCAATTCCTGCGCCAGCGGCGTCAGTTGCGAACGAGCAAGTTTACGCACTTGCGCCGGTTCATTGATGGTTTCTAACAGTTTCATTTATGCCTTCCGCTGCACGACCAGGTCTGCCATCTCGCGCAGGCGGCGTGCCTTGTCCCCGAATGGCGCCAGCGCCGCATGGGCGTCGCACCGCAATTGTTCTGCCAGGGCTTTCGATGGCTCCAGCCCCAGTATCGATACATAGGTCGGCTTGTTGGCCGCCGC
Source organism: Janthinobacterium sp. Mn2066 (assembly GCF_049319705.1). NCBI lineage: Bacteria > Pseudomonadati > Pseudomonadota > Betaproteobacteria > Burkholderiales > Oxalobacteraceae > Janthinobacterium > Janthinobacterium sp. Mn2066. The sequence continues at coordinate 122,787 of NZ_JBMOUF010000010.1, forward strand.
ATCCTTGCCCGCCGTCTTGCCCAGGGTGGCCGAATCGGCAGTGGCGTCCAGCACGTCGTCGACCACCTGGAAAGCCAGGCCCACGGCGCGCGCATACGCGTTCAGCGCCGCCATTTCCTCAGGCGTGACATCCTTGCCGGCCAGCGCACCGAGCACCACGGCTGCGCGCAACAGGGCGCCCGTTTTCAATTGATGCATCTGTTCCAGCTGTTGCAGGCTCAAGGCCAGGCCGACGCTATCGAGGTCGATCGCCTGGCCGCCGCACATGCCAGCCGAACCCGAGGCTTGCGCCAGCAGCCGTACCATGGCCATTTGCCGCGCCGGTGGAATCGCCGCGCCTTCGGCCAGCAGCATGAATGCCTGCGATTGCAGCGCGTCGCCTACCAGCAGGGCCGTCGCTTCATCGTAGGCGACGTGCACGGTGGGCTTGCCACGGCGCAAGGCATCGTCATCCATGCAAGGCATGTCGTCATGCACCAGCGAATACACGTGGATCATTTCCAGTGCACAAGCAGCACGCGCCAGCGTATCCGCATCGGCATCGAACAGTTCGCCGGCCGCGCGCACCAGCAAGGGGCGCACGCGCTTGCCGCCGCCCAGCAGCGCATAACGCATGGCGGCGTGCAGCTTGTGCGGCACGCTGTCTGCCGATGGCAGGAATTGATCGAGCTGGCTTTCCACCTGCGACTGGGTCGCTTGCATCCAGTCGCCGAAGGTCATGCCGAAATGATCCAGGCCGGCCGTCATTGCGCCGCCTCGCCATTCTCCGTAAACGGTTTGAGCAAATCGCCTTCCAGTACTTTGACCTGCGCTTCGACGCCATCGAGCTGGGCCGCGCAGTACTTGACCAGTTCCGAACCGCGCTGATAGGCCGCGACCGATGCTTCCAGCGGCAGCTGGCCCGCTTCCATTTGCGTTACCAGCTGCGCCAATTCAGCCATTGCCTCTTCAAACGAGGCCGGCGGGGCAGCAGCGGCAGTTAATTTCTTCGACATAAACTCTGTTCTCTTTGTAGCAAGCAGGGACTGATCAGTAGACGGCGGGGATGCCCGGCCAGCATGGAAGCGTTATTTTAGAACAAACCACACGCTTAAGTGAAAACTAAAGCGTGCAGCAAGCGTGAACCACACTCGCGAAGCAGGCTGAAAAGAAGAGATAGTTTCATCTTACCCATGGATTTTAGCGTAATCGCCCCCATCTGCCGGAAATTGGCAGCCTGACGCCCCTTGTATCTCACAAGCTGCGCATCTTCTGCAGGAAAAACATGGATTTGCTGGGGGTTTTGGCAATCTCGCGCCCGATCCGCGTTATAATCTCCGGTTCTGTCCGAAATACCGTTTCAACAAATTTGAATTCAGGTCTTTGCGGATTCTTTCTCTCTGTAGCGCTTGCCGGGGGATGACTTGGCAAACTGCTGACCGTTGTACATTTATGGGGGGTTGGGATGTCCGATCTGGCTACTCACGCCAAGCTGGCGCGTTCAAACGCGCAACTTCCGGTCCACGTCTATTTTGACGAAACGCTGTTGCAGCGTGAAATGCAGCAATTATTCCAGGCCGGCCCGCGCTATGTCGGGCATGAACTGATGGTGCCGGAAACCGGCGATTTTGCGACCCTGGCGTCCGAGAACGAAGGGCGCATGCTCGTGCGCAACGCCAATGGCATCGAAGTATTGTCCAACGTGTGCCGCCACCGGCAGGCGCTGATGTTCAATGGCCGCGGCAACGCCAACAATATCGTGTGCCCGCTGCACCGCTGGACCTATAACCTCAAGGGTGAATTGATCGGCGCGCCGCATTTCCCCGAAACGCCGTGCCTGAACCTGTCGAAAACGCCGCTGCAAAGCTGGAACGGCTTGCTGTTCGAACAGAATGGCTACAACGTCATGGACAAGCTGAAACAGCTTTCCGTGTCGAAAGACCTCGATTTTTCCGGTTATCTGTTCGACCACGTGGAAATCCACGAGTGCGACTACAACTGGAAGACCTTCATCGAAGTCTACCTCGAGGATTACCATGTCGAGCCGTTCCACCCGGGCCTGGGCAGCTTTGTCAGCTGCGACGACCTGCGCTGGGAATTCGGCAAGGATTACAGCGTGCAAACGGTGGGTGTGCACCGCGGCCTGCAGCAGGCCGGTTCGCCCGCCTACAAAAAATGGCAGGAAGAGGTGCTGAAATTCCGTGGCGGAGAACCGCCGCCGTATGGCGCTATCTGGCTGACCCTGTATCCGAACATCATGGTCGAATGGTATCCGCACGTACTGGTCGTCTCGACCCTGTGGCCGATCGGCCCGCAAAAGACGCGCAACGTGGTGGAGTTCTATTACCCCGAGGAAATCGCCCTGTTCGAACGCGAACTGGTCGAGGCGGAACGGGCAGCTTATATGGAAACCTGCGTCGAGGACGATGAAATCGCCCTGCGCATGGATGCCGGCCGCAAGGTGCTGATGGCGCGCGGCGTGAGCGAAGTAGGCCCTTACCAGTCACCGATGGAAGATGGCATGCAGCATTTCCATGAGTGGTACCGCAGCAATATCGAACTGTAGTCCCCAAGGGCCGCCGTGTGCGGCCTTTTTTTATCATTAGTTTGTCAGGAATCAGATGCAATCATTGTGGATGCTGTTTGCCAGCTTTATGTTTGCCATCATGGGCGTGTGCGTGAAGCTGGCCTCGGACATGTATTCCACCTCCGAGATCGTCATGTATCGCGGCGTCATCGGCATGACCATCATGGCGTCCACCATTGTGTACCAGGGCGGCAGCTTCAGGACCAGCATGCCGGGCCAACATCTGTGGCGCGGCGTGGTCGGCGTAGTGGCCCTGTGGTTATGGTTTTATGCGATTTCCATCTTGCCGCTGGCCACCGCCATGACGTTGAACTACATGGCGCCCATCTGGATCGCCGTGATCCTGCTGGCGGGCGGCTGGTGGAAAGGCGGCAAAGTGGCGGAATGGCCGCTGGTGGCGGCGATTGCCATGAGCTTTGTCGGCGTGACCCTGCTGCTGCGCCCCGTGTTTGAGACGGATCAACTGGGCGGCGCCATCACGGCGCTGGTTTCGGGCATGCTGTCGGCGCTGGCCTACTTGCAGGTACGCAAGCTTGGCTTGCTGGGCGAACCCGAATACCGGGTGGTGTTTTACTTTTCCATCGTCAATTTCTTTGCCGGCGTGATCGGCCATGTGGCCAGCGCGGGCGGCGGCCCCGTCACCTGGCATGCGCACACCAGCGGCTTTGGCGTCGGCTTGCTGGCCGCTATCGGCCTGTGCGCCACCATGGCGCAAATGGCCATGACGCGCGCCTATCGCCTGGGCAAGACCCTGGTCGTAGCCAACCTGCAATACACGGGCATCATCTTTTCCAGTTTCTGGGGCGTGGTGATCTTCGGCGACCTGTTCGACTGGCATGGCTGGCTGGGCATCGCCGTGATCCTGTGCTCCGGCATCGCCGCAACCTACTACAATAGCCGTAGCCGGAACGCGCCCGCCACCTCCGCCACGCGCACCGATCCCATCGCCAGTGAAGTCTGAAGGAGTTTGTTGTTATGTACACGACCTTGATCAGCGCCAGCGAGCTGGCCCAGCACTTGAATGACAGCCAGTGGGTCATTCTCGATTGCCGCCATGACTTGCTGAACCACAACGCCGGCAGCGACGCCTTTGCCGCCGGCCACATCCAGAACGCCCAGTTTGCCGACATAGACACGGCCCTGTCCGGCCCGAAGGCAGCCTTGGGACCGCAATTCACGGGCCGCCATCCCCTGCCCGACCGCGCCGCCCTGCTCGCTACCCTGCGCGCCTGGGGCATCAACGATGATACGCAAGTGATCGCTTACGACGCCCAGGGCGGCATGTTCGCGGCCCGTTTGTGGTGGCTGCTGCGCTGGATCGGCCACCCGGCCGTGGCCGTGCTCGACGGCGGCCTGGTCGCCTGGCAAGCGGCCAGCTTGCCCTTGGTCACGCCCGTCGCGCCAGCGCGCACAGCGGGCAACATCAGCGAAAAAGCCAGCCTGACGCGCACCGCAAGCGTGCAAGAGGTGGTGGCGAACCTGGAAACCCAGGCGGCAACCGTGCTCGACGCGCGCGCGCCGGACCGGTTCCGTGGGGAAAATGAAACCATCGACCCGGTCGGCGGCCATATCCCGGGCGCCAAAAGCCGTTTCTTCAAGGATAACCTGCAAGCCGATGGCCGTTTCAAGAGCGCCGAAGCCTTGAAACAAGACTTCAAGGCGCTGATCGCCTCGCCGGCATCGGCCATCATGCAATGCGGCTCGGGCGTGACCGCCTGCCACAACCTGCTGGCACTGGAAGTGGCCGGCTTGCCCGGCGCGGCACTGTATCCGGGTTCGTGGAGCGAATGGTGCGCGGATCCGGCCAGGCCGGTGGCAACGGGGAATTAAAAATGGCGGACCCGATGGTCCGCCATTTTTATTGCCGGTGGATAATTACGAAGTTATCCCCAACGCCCGATTCAACTGTTCCAGTTCTTCCCGCCAGACACGCTGGCTGGCCGGTTTCTGGTGCCGGGGCTTGCGGGCCAGGTCGCCGGCCAGCAATTGTTCCAGCTCACACAAGCGTTCCAGTTGCCGGTCAATATCGCTTTGCACAGGCACCAGCGCCGGCGCCTCCATGCATGGCTGGGGTAGGGGAGATACGCCGCCTCCCAGGCTCAGCCTTGCATACGCGCTGGCCGCATCCGGCCACTCTTCCAGCTTGCCATCGGCCACCACCCAGAAGCGGTTGCACGCTATTTCGACCAGGTCGCGGTCATGCGAGACCAGCAGGCAGCCGCCCTCGAAACCTTGCAGTGCCACTCCCAGTTCGGCCTTGCCCTGCAGATCAAGGTGATTGCTCGGTTCATCGAGCAGCAATAAGTGATAACTGGCTAGCGACAGGCCCAGGAACAGCAGCCGCGCCCGTTCGCCACCGCTCAGGGTAGCCACCTTTTGCCCATGCCGTGCATAGGCAAAGCCCGCCGAGATCAAGGCTTGCCGGCGCGCCAGCTGGCTGCGGCTGGCTTCATTCTGCACGGCAAATGGATACAGGGCGTCCGATAAATCGGCCTCGTCGGCCAGCTGCTGCAAGGACTGGTCGTAGTAACCGACATTGGCGGCCCGGTGAAAACGCAGATCCAGGCGTTCATCTTCTTCGTCTGCCTGCATCGCTTGCCAGCACAAGCGCAGCAAGGACGACTTGCCACTGCCGTTGGCGCCCAGCAAGGCCACCCGGTCGCCCGGTTTCAGCCACAGCTGGTTCGCATGGAACAGCACGGGCGACTCTGGCACGGCGCGCACGGCAAGCGCGTCCAGCGCGTCCAGCGCCAGCAACTGTTTCGCGACCAGCGCCTTGCCGTGCAAGCTCAAACGCCACGGCGCGCCATCGCTGACAAAGGCTTGTTCATCCTTCAGCTTGGCGATGCGCCGCTGCATGGTCTTGGCCTTGCGCGCCAGGTTTTCATTGTCGTAGACCTGTCCCCAGACGGCCAGGCGCTTGCTGCTGACGGCCAGGCGGTCGATTTCCTTTTGTTCCGCCGCATGGCGGGCGGCGGCAGCCACATCGGACTCGGCCAGTGCGGTCAGCGCAGGGCCGCAAGGCAAGTCAAAATCGTAGATGCGCCCATCGCGCAAGATCCAGCTGCGCGTAGTCACATTGTCGAGCAGGCGCTGGTCGTGCGAGACGAGAATAAAAGCGCCGCGCCAGCGCGCCAGGAATTGCTCCAGCCACAGCAGGGATGGCAAGTCCAGGTGATTGCTCGGTTCATCGAGCAGCAGCACGTTCGGCTCTTGCAGCAGGGCACGCCCCAGCAACAAGCGCGTGTGCTGGCCGCCGGACAGCGAGCGCACGGGCACTTGCGCCGTGGCCGCATCGAAACCCAGTTCGGCCAGCAGGCTGTCTATGCGCCAATGCAATTCGGGATGCTCGAGCACGGGCGCCAGCAAGGCGTCGTACAGGCTCAGGCTGGCAAGCCCGGCGGGCAAATGCTGTTCCACGTGCTGCAGGCGGCAGGCGCGCGCGGCGTGGATGGTGCCGGAGGTGGCTACCCGTTTGCCGCTCAGCAGGCCCAGCAAGGTGGATTTGCCGCAGCCATTGTGGCCGATCAGGCCGATGCGGTCGCCCTGGCGCAAGGTAAAGGCGAGTTCAGAGAACAGGAAACCGTCGTGGGATTCCAGGTGTAAAGCTTGTGTAGAGATAAGGGTAGTCATGGCTCTTGTCTTTGTTCGGGATGCAAGCATCCGCGTTAACAGGAGCGCTAACGACAACCAGGAGCCGAGAAAAGACTCTGCAGGGAGATTGACTTTGCTCTGACCAAGTTATCGCAGCGCGATAGAACGAGGGCAAGAGCGGGCAACTATACCAAAGGCACGTACGCCCCAAACGGCATACTTCCAGTCTTCCATGATTCCTCCTTTCTTTAATAAGTTATCGAAAGAATCAATATAGCATTCACCATGCGATACATCAAATACCGTGCCGGTGCCGCGTCAAAAACAGCACGATGCCTACGCCCACGGCGATCAGGATCACTTGCGGGATGGTTTCGCGCAGGGTGGCGCGGCGCTGCATCTGCGGCATCAGGTCACTCAAGGCGATATAGATGAAGCCGGACGAAGCAAACACCAGCACGTAGGGGATCAGGTTGCTGGCGCGGTCCAGCGTGAAATAGCCGAGCAGGCCGCCAGCCACCGCCATCAGGCTGCACAGCAGGTTGAAGACATAGGCGCGCAGGCGCGAGAAACCGGCGTTCAGCAGCACGATGAAGTCACCGATTTCCTGCGGGATTTCATGTGCAATGATGGCCAGGCCCGTGACCAGGCCCAGTTTCGGGTCGGCCAGGAAGGCGGCGGCGATCAGGATGCCGTCCGTAAAGTTATGCATGCCGTCGCCCACCAAAATCATCCAGCCCGCCTTGCCCGCCTCGTGCTTGTCGTGGCCATGCGCATGGTGGTGGCCATCGCCTTCATGGTGGTGGGAATGGCGCAGGATGGCGAACTTTTCCAGCAAGAAAAAGGCCAGCAAGCCGATCAGCAAGGTGGCAAACAGGCTGCGCGGGTCCGCATGCGACTCGAACGCTTCCGGCAAGGCGTGCAGCAAGGAAGTCGACAGCATGATGCCCACCGACAAGCTGACCATGCGCTCGACCACCTTGGACAAGAATGCAAACGAAAAGATCGCCGCCGCGGTAATGCTGAACAGGCCCGCGATGGTGGTCGCGAGCAATATGGATAAAAGGACGGGATCGATGATTTCTTACCTCAAAATGGGCGCCGGGTCACGGGCGCCCGCTGTGCTGGCGTCTGGCCTGATGACTGCAATATTGCCAATTATTTAATTTTTTGAGCGCTTGGCGGCAGCGTCGCGCAGAGAAGATGCAATTGTACTGCATTGGGGCGCGCTTGAGGCGCAGCCGGGCATTTCAGCCCGGCGTGCCAGTTACTTTACATGGCAGAAAAGAAACGTTGCAGGTCGTGCCAGATCAGGCGACACCGTGTGCCTTGAACCACGCCAGGCAGCGCGCATAACCGTCTTTCGCATCGGCCGCGATATAGCTGGCGCGGTAATCGGCGTTGAAGGCGTGACCCGCATCGGGGTAGACCACGAATTCGGACTGGTTGCCGCCCTTGGCCAGCGCTTCCTTCATTTTGGCGATCGATTCCTGGCTGATACCCGTATCCTTGCCGCCATACAAGCCCAATACCGGCACCTTCAAGGTAGGCGCAATATCGATGGGATTGGTCGGCATCAAGGGATTGGGCTCGCCCACCAGGCGGCCATACCAGGCCACGCCTGCCTTGACGGCCGGGTTATGCGCCGCATACAGCCAGGTCACGCGGCCGCCCCAGCAAAAACCGGTGATGCCCAGACGGCTGGTATCGCCGCCATTCTGTTTGGCCCAGGCCACCACGGCGTCCAGGTCGGACAGCACCTGCGCATCGGGCGTCTTGGCGATGATGCCTTTCATCAACTCCTGGATATTGCTGACCTTGGTCGGATCGCCCTGGCGCACGAACAGGTCGGGCGCCAGCGCCAGGTAACCCTGCTTGGCGAAACGGCGCGCCATGTCGGCGATATGCTCATGCACGCCAAAAATCTCGGAAATCACCAGCACCACGGGCAGGCCCGTCTTGCCTTCGGGCTGGGCAGCATACACGGGTACGGCCTGGCCATCGACCATCACCGTCATGGTGCCGGCGATCAGTCCTACCGTATCGGTCTTGATGACGTTTTGCGCCACCACCGGCAAGGCGGCCATGGCAAAACCCGTGCCCAGCGCCACCTTCAGGAAGCCACGCCGGCCATCGGGCCCGGACAAGCTGCTCTGGCCCAGCAAACTCTCACAATCCTTGATCATGTCATGCATGCGTTTCTCCTGAAATATGGCATTCATCAATGTCGGCTTACGCTGCGCTAAGCCGACCTACGGTACTCTGTTTCCTACAAAAATCGTAGTGCGTAGGTCGGCTTAGCGGGGCTGGCCCCGCGTAAGCCGACACCTCCACAGCTTATCAGTGGGCTTCATCCCAATTCTTGCCGATACCTACTTCGGCCGTCAGCGGCACTTTCAGCTGCGCCACGCCGGCCATCAGTTCCGGCAGCTTGCGCTTGACCAGTTCCAGTTCCGCGTCCGGCACTTCCAGCACCAGTTCATCGTGCACCTGCATGATCATTTTGGTCTGCAAGCCATCCTGCTCCAGCCAGCCTTGCACGGCGATCATGGCCAGCTTGATCAGGTCGGCGGCCGTGCCTTGCATCGGCGCATTGATCGCCGCCCGCTCGGCGCCCTGGCGGCGCGGGCCGTTCGGCGAATTGATTTCGGGCAGCCACAGACGGCGGCCAAACACGGTTTCCACGTAGCCGCGCGCCTTGGCTTGCTGGCGCGTGTCTTCCATGTACTGTTTCACGCCGGAAAAACGGGCAAAATAACGGTCGATATAACTTTGCGCGGCCGCGCGGTCCACGCCCAGGTTGCCGGCCAGGCCAAACGCGCTCATGCCGTAAATCAAGCCGAAGTTAATCACCTTGGCATAGCGGCGCTGCTCGCTTTGCACTTCGTCGGCCGGTACGCCAAAGATTTCGGCGGCGGTGGCGCGGTGAATATCGATGCCGTCGGCGAACGCGCGCAGCATCGCTTCATCGCCCGAGATGTGCGCCATGATGCGCAATTCAATTTGCGAATAGTCGGCCGAGACGATGCTGCTGGCCGGCGGTGCAATGAATGCTTCGCGGATGCGGCGCCCTTCCGCACTGCGGATGGGAATATTCTGCAAGTTCGGATCATTCGACGCCAGGCGCCCCGTCACGGCCACGGCTTGCGCATAATTCGTATGCACGCGTCCCGTGGTGACGTTGATCATCTTCGGCAATTTATCCGTGTAGGTCGATTTCAGCTTGGCCAGACCGCGGTATTCCAGCAGCACTTTGGGCAGCGGGTAATCTTCGGCCAGCTTTTGCAGCACTTCTTCATCGGTCGACGGCGCGCCGGTCGGGGTTTTTTTCACCACCGGCAGTTTCAGCTTTTCAAAGAAGATTTCACCGATCTGCTTGGGCGAACCCAGGTTGAACGGCTGTTCGGCCAGCTCATAGGCGGTCTTTTCCAGTTCCAGGATCTTGACGGCCAACTCGGCCGACTGGAGATTGAGCAATTCGTCGTCGATCAGCACGCCGTTGCGCTCGATCTTTTGCAGCACGGTCGCCGTCGGCAACTCGATCTTTTCATAAATAAAGGTCAACTTGTCATCACCGGCCACGTTGCCCCACATATTGTTGTGCAGACGCAAGGTGATATCGGCATCCTCGGCCGCATATTTGGCCGCCTGCTCCACTTCCACCTGGTTGAAGGTGATTTGCTTGGCGCCCTTGCCGCACACGTCCTCGAACGGAATCGTGGTGTAGTTCAGGTGGCGCAGGGCCAGGCTATCCATGTCGTGTTTCTTGTGCGACTCGAACACATACGATTCCAGCAGGGTATCGTGCTTGATGCCGCGCAAAGTCACGCCATGGTTGGCGAAAATATGGCTGTCGTATTTCAGGTTCTGGCCTAATTTGGGCTTGCTGTCATCTTCCAGCCACGGGCGCAGCTTGTCCAGCACATGCTGGCGCGACAACTGTTCCGGCGCACCCGCATAATCGTGGGCCAGCGGAATGTAGCAAGCCGCGTGCTCGGCCACGGACAGGGAAATACCGACCATTTGCGCCGTCATCGGTTCCAGCGAGGTGGTTTCCGTATCGACGGCCGTCAGCGGCGCGGCATCGATCAGGTCCAGCCATTTATCGAGCTGGGCATCGGTCAGCACCGTTTCATACTCGGCGACGGGGGCCGGTGCAGCGTCGGCAAACATGTCACCCGTCACGTTCGAGGCAGCAACTGGCGCGCCCACGGGCGACATCGGCGGCGGCGTGGCGCCCAGTTCGCGCAATAATGCCTTGAAACCATAGCGCTGGAAGAAGGCCAGCAAGGCTTCCTTGTCTTCGCCTTTGGCTTGCAAGGATTCATTGATCGTCGTCATATGGCCAGCCAGGTCGCAATCGGTCTTGACGGTGATCAAGGCGCGCGCCTGCGGCAGCCATGGCAGGGCCGTACGCAGGTTTTCACCGACGGCGCCCGTGATCTTGGCCGCGTTTTCCATGATGCCTTCCAGGCTATCGTATTGCGTCAGCCATTTCACGGCCGTTTTCGGACCGCATTTCGATACACCCGGCACGTTGTCGACCGTATCGCCGATCAGCGACAGATAATCGATGATGCGATTCGGCGGCACGCCAAACTTGACCAGCACGGCCGCTTCGTCGAGCTTTTCATTGCTCATGGTATTGATCAGGGTAACTTGCCCATTGACCAGCTGCGCCAGGTCCTTGTCGCCGGTGGACACCACCACGTTCATGCCGGCATTGGCCGCCTGCACGGCCAGGGTGCCGATCACGTCATCCGCTTCCACGCCCTCGACCATCAGGATCGGCCAGCCCATGGCCCGCACGGCTTCATGGATCGGTTCGATCTGCAGGCGCAAGTCGTCCGGCATGGACGCGCGGGTGGCCTTGTATTCCGGGTACATATCATCGCGGAAAGTCTTGCCCTTGGCATCGAATACGCAAGCGATGTAGGCAGCCGGGTAGTCGGCGCGCAGGCGGCGCAGCATGTTGACCATGCCGTGCATGGCGCCGGTAGGGTAGCCGTCCGGGCTGCGCAAGTCGGGCAGCGCGTGGAAAGCGCGATAAAGATAACTGGAACCGTCGACCAACAGCAGGGTATTTTGCATAATGCCAATAAAATAAGGTGAGCCGCGCCTGCAAGGAATAAAAAAAGCCGCAGGCGGGTGGAATATCACTCAATTATCGCAGAGTTTAGGGCTGCACTTATGACCATCCTGCACCCTGTTTTTAGCAACAGCAGCCTTGTAAATGCGTACTGGCGGGCAATGGGCGGGCATTTCAGCGTTTTAAAACAGCATTGCGTACCAGTTTGTTACAATGGCCTGTAGACAAATTTATCGCATCGCATTTAATACACTGAATAACCCTGCACTGCTGCAGTCCACACACGGAAGCGAACCCATCATGATGCGTACCTCCACATTCTGGCAATTCCTGGCCCTGCCACTGTTGGCAGTTTCGGCCATTGCGGGCGCCCAGACGCCAGCCAAGCCCAGCGATGCACCACCGAAGCTGGAACAGATCGAGGAAGTCGGCGATGCGCCCATTACCGTCGCGCCAGTAGCTCCCCGTCAACAAATTACGGAAAAACGCGAAGCTGGCGTCGTCAGCGAAGTCAAAGTCAGCACCGGCGGCAGCACCTATTACATGAAACCGGGCACGCCTGGCGACCCGACGAACAGCCAGCTGCGCGGCCCGCAGTGGAAGGTACTGGAATTCGACCTGGGCAAGAAAAAGCAGAAACAGCGCGACGACGATGCGGCCGATACCACGCCAGAACCACCGCAACCGACTAAATAAACCCGCACTTTCTGTTGCCCTGCCCCTCCATCTGCGGGGCAGCCGGCTTTTTTTGACTTTTTGGATTTCACACCTTCTTTCCCATGGCAGTTTTTACCGCGCTACACCTGGACGATATCGGCCAGTGGATGACACAGTTTCCACTCGGCAAGCCGCTGGCGCTCAAAGGGATTGCTTCCGGCATCGAAAACAGTAACTTCTTCTTGAGTACCGAGCGCGGCGAATATGTGCTGACGATCTTCGAGAACCTGAGCTTCGAACAACTGCCGTTTTATCTGCAGCTGATGCGCCACCTGGCCGAGCGCGGCGTGCTGGTGCCCAATCCCATCCCGAATGCCGATGGTCAACTGGTGACCGCCTTGCAAGGCAAGCCGGCCGCCATCGTCAGCAAGCTCGATGGCAGCTCGCAAATGGACCCGCAACCCGTGCATTGCGCGGCTGTCGGCGCCATGCTGGCGAAGATGCACCTGGCGGCACAGGATTTTCCGCTGCAGCAGCCCAACTTGCGGGGACTGGACTGGTGGAACGCCACCACGCCGCTGGTGCTGCCGCACCTGGACGAGCACAAGGCGCATCTGTTGCGCTCGGAAATCCACTTCCAGGATGCCTTTGCCGCCTGCGACACCTATAAAGCGATACCACGCGGTCCCGTGCATGCAGACCTGTTCCGCAACAACGTCATGTTTGACGGCGAACAACTGACGGGCTTTTTCGACTTTTATTTTGCCGGCTGCGACACCTGGCTGTTCGACGTGGCCGTCACCGTCAATGACTGGTGCGTCCACCTGGAAACAGGCGTGCTCGACCAGGCACGAGTGCGCGCCCTGCTCGCCGCCTACCAGGCCGTGCGGCCGTTCACGACCGAAGAACACGCGGCGTGGCAGCCGATGCTGCGCGCTGCCGCGCTGCGTTTCTGGCTGTCGCGCCTGTACGATTATTATCAGCCGCGCGTAGCGGAAATGCTGACCCCGCACGATCCGGCGCATTTCGAACGCATATTGCGCGAACGTATTGCCACACCTGCCCCTGAATTGTTTTAAAAAATGGAAAAATTACCTGCAAGTACAGGCTGGTCATGGGTGAAACAGGGTTTCGCCCTGTTTCGCAAGCAACCTGGCGGCATGTCGATGCTGTTTCTCGGCTATATGTTCTGCATGCTGGCCGTCAGCATCATTCCCCTGCTGGGCCAGCTGCTGCCCGTGATCCTCGTGCCCGTCTTCTCGGTTGCCTTCGTGCAAGGCTGCCTGCATATCGACCAGGGCAAGCGCGTCCTGCCCAGTTTGCTGCTGTCGGGCTTCCGCAAGCCCGCCTTCCCCCTGCTGTTCGCGCTGGGCGTGCTTTACATCATCATGGCCATCGTGGCCATCGGCGCCTCGTCGCTGGTCGATGGCGGCGCCTTGTGGCAATTGCTGACGGGCCAGCTGAACAAGGAGACGGCCGAAGATGTCATGCGCAACTCGAATATGGGTTCCGCCCTGCTGCTGACCATTGCCCTGTACGTGCCGGCCGCGATGGCGTTCTGCTTTGCCGCGCCACTGATCTACTGGAAAAAAGTCAGCCTGGGCAAATCGCTGTTCTTCAGCTTTTTTGCCGTCTGGCGCTCCTTGTCCGCCTTCCTCGTGTTTGGCGCCAGCTGGTTCGCCATCAGCATGGTCACCAGCCAGCTGCTGTTTTTAATCGCCGGCCGCAGCATGGGCGTACAGCTGATGATGCCGCTGTCGATGATCTTGACCGTCGTCATGCATTGCTCGTTTTATGCGGCGTACCGGCAGATCTTTGGGTTGCCGGTCGACGAGGGCAAGGTATCGCTGGAGAAACCGGAAACCTGACTGGATAGGTAGCCAGATGTAAAAAAGGGGCAGCTTTTACAAGCTGCCCCTTTTTTATGGTTGCTGACGTCAGCGGCCCAGCTTCTCCAGCTTGGCGATGCCCAGGTCCAGCACCTTCATGCCATGCTGGCCGAAGTTGATTTGCGCGCGGGCATTGCCGCCGCCGCCTTCGATATTGACGATCACGCCTTCGCCAAACTTGGCATGGGCCACCGATTCACCGATGCGCCAGCCGGGACCGGCTGATTTTTGCACGATCTTTTGCGCAATCGCATTGTCCGACCCCAGGCTGCCCACCGTGCGCGGCGCCTCGTCCCAGGCCGACTTGCGGTTGCCGAACCAGTTGGCCTGCACTTTCGGCGACAGCCATTTCAACGATTCCTCGGGCAATTCATCGAAGAAACGCGACTTCATGTTGTAGCGGGTCTGGCCGTGCAGCATGCGCGTCTGCGAGAAGCTCATATATAAACGTTTGCGCGCGCGCGTAATGGCCACGTACATCAGCCGCCGCTCTTCTTCCACGCCGCCATCTTCCTTGGAACTGCTTTCGTGCGGGAACAAGCCCTCTTCCAGGCCCGTGATAAACACATTGTCGAATTCCAGGCCCTTGGCCGAATGCACGGTCATCATCTGCAAGGCATCCTGGCCCGCCTGCGCCTGGTTGTCCCCCGCTTCCAGCGAGGCGTGCGACAGGAACGCGGACAGCGGCGACATCACGGCCGGCAATGGCGCATCGGCGTCGAGGATCTCGACACCATCCTGGTTCAGCACGGGCGCGCCCGCCTGCGCCTGCGCAGCCGGCCCCAGGTGGGCGGGCGCGCCCTGGCCGAATCCTTCTTCAGAAATAAACTGGCTGGCGGCGCTGACCATCTGCTCCAGATTCTCGATGCGGTCGGCGCCTTCCTTTTCGTTCTGATAGTGTTGCAGCAAGGTACTCGCTTCCAGCACCACTCTCACCATTTCCGGCAAGGACAGTTGCTGCGTTTCAAAACGCACGCCTTCGATCAGTTTGACGAAGCCGGCCAGCGAACTGCCCGCCTTGCCCGCCACATACGGTACGGACGCATACAGCGAAATGCCATATTGTTCGGACGCCGCCTGCAATTGCTCGATCGAACGGGCGCCGATGCCGCGCGTAGGGAAGTTCACCACGCGCAAGAAAGCCGAATCGTTGTGCGGGTTGTCCATCAATTGTAAATAGGCAATCGCGTGCTTGACTTCGGCGCGCTGGAAATAGCGCAGGCCGCCATATACGTGGTACGGCATGCCGGCCGAAAACAGCGCATGTTCGATCACGCGCGATTGCGCATTCGAGCGGTACAAAATCGCAATTTCGCTGCGCGAGGCGCCATCGGCGATCAGGCTTTTCGATTCTTCGATGATCCACTGCGCTTCCTGCAGATCGGAGCTGGCCTCATACACGCGCACCTGCTCGCCATGGCCCGCATCCGTGCGCAGATTCTTGCCCAGGCGCTTGCTATTGTTTGAGATCAGCAAGTTGGCGCTGTCGAGGATATGGCCGTGCGAGCGGTAGTTCTGCTCCAGCTTGATCAGGTTTTGCACCTGGAACTCATGCTCGAAAGCACTCATATTGCCCACGTTGGCGCCACGGAACGCATAGATGCTCTGGTCATCGTCGCCCACGGCAAACAGGGCGCCGCCATCGCGGCTGCCATGGCCGGCCAGCAATTTGAGCCAGTTGTATTGCAGATTATTGGTATCCTGGAACTCGTCGACCAGGATGTGGCGGAAACGCGCCTGGTAGTGTTCACGCAAGGGCTGGTTGCGGCTCAGCAATTCATACGTGCGCAACAGCAATTCCGCAAAATCAACCACGCCTTCGCGCTGGCACTGGTCATCGTAGAGTTGATACAGTTCCACCATCTTGCGTTCGTGCGCGTCATACGCTTCCACGTCAGCGGCGCGCAAGCCCTGGTCCTTGGCGTTGTTGATGAAATACATCACCGTCTTCGGCGGGAATTTTTCATCATCGATATTGTTCGCCTTCAACAGGCGCTTGATCACCGACAACTGATCCTGCGAATCGAGAATCTGGAACGTCTGCGGCAAGGCGGCATCGCGGTAATGCGTGCGCAGCAAGCGGTTGCACAGACCGTGGAAAGTACCGATCCACATGCCGCGCGTATTGATCGGCAACATGGCCGACAAGCGCGTGAGCATTTCCTTGGCTGCTTTATTGGTAAACGTCACGGCCAGGATGCCGGGCGGCGAGACTTGCTGGGTCTGGATCAGCCACGCGATGCGGGTGGTCAGCACGCGGGTCTTGCCCGAGCCGGCGCCGGCCAGGATCAAAGCATGTTGCGCCGGCAAGGTGACGGCGGCCAATTGTTCAGGGTTCAGGTTGTGAAGAAGATTTTGCATGCCGTGATTATACCGGCACGCCGCTCAGGATTTTTTCCTGCCCGCGTCTTTATTGCCGATCAAACGCCAGGCGCACAGGGCGCTGGCCAGCGCCAGCCCGGCAGACAAGCACATCACCCAGCGAAAACCGGCGACGTACGATAGATCAATCGCCTGTTTCAGTGCCGCCGCTTCCCCGGCGCTGGTGTGCGCCGGCACTACGATGGCCGCCATCCTTGCACGCTGCGCCCTGACCTGTTCGACCACGGCCGGCTTTGCTGCAACCGTGCCCAGGCGGCTGTTCAGTACACTATTGAACACCAGCGCCATGACGATGCCGAACACGGCGATCGCCAGCAAGGCCGCCACACGCGACACGGCATTGTTGATACCGGAAGCGACGCCGGCCAGGCTGGCGTCCAGCGCATTCATCACCGTCGTCGTCAGCGGCGCCACCGCGACGGACATGCCGAAACCCAGTATCAGCACCGCTGGAAAATAGCTGGTCCAGTAACTGCCGCCGATACCGGGCAGCGCAAACACGGCAAAACCGAGCGCGGCAATCGCCGGGCCCAGCACCAGCGGCAACCTGGCGCCGTAACGGTCGACCAGTCCGCCGCTCCAGCGCGACAGCAAAAACATCAGCAAGACAAAGGGCAGCAAGGCGGCGCCCGCCGCCAATGCCGAATAGCCTTGGACCTGGATCAAATTCAGAGGAAAGAAATACAGGCCGCCACCGAGCGCCGCATACAGCAGCAAGGTCAGCAGATTGGCGCCACTGAAATCGCGCGAACGGAACAAGTGCATCGGCAGCATGGGCGCCGGATGGCGCAGCTCGACCACGACGAAGGCGGCCAGCAGCACCAGCGCAGCAGCCAAGGCCGCCAGTACGGCGGCATGCCCCCAGCCCAGGTTCGACGAAGCGATCAAGCCGTACACCAGGCTGGCCAGCCCGGCGCTGGCCAAGGCTGCGCCCATCCAGTCGAGGCGGGCAGGCGCGTTCGGATCGCGGCTTTCCGGCACATAACGCCAGGTCAGCGGCAAGATCAGCAGCGCCAGCGGAATATTGATCAGGAAGGCCCAGCGCCAGGAAAAATGTTCGATCAGGAAACCGCCCAGCACCGGCCCGATGGCGGCCGTGATCGCCGTATAGCCAGACCAGGTGCCGATCGCCTTGCCGCGCTGGTTTTCCGGAAACGAAGCGCTGATCAAGGCCAGGCTGCCCGGTACCAGCAAAGCGCCACCGATGCCTTGCACGGCGCGGGCAACGACCAGCTGGTCCACACTGCCGCTCAACCCGCAGCAAACCGATGCAGCGGCAAATACCACCACGCCCAAGATAAACACGCGGCGCCGGCCATACCGGTCGCCGGCCGTGCCGCCCACCAGCAATAATGCCGCCAGGAATAATGCGTACGATTCCACCACCCATTGCACGGCACTGGCGCTGGCCCTGAATTGCTGCTGCAACGCGGGCAAGGCCACGTTCACTACCGTGCCATCGATAAACACCATGCTGGACGCGAGTATCGTGGCGGCCAGCACCCAGGGGCGCGCCGCGGCCGTGCACAGGGAAGCGGACTGCGCTGCTATCGTGGTGCGGGACATCATGGTGGGCACTCCCGTCTTGGCTGCTCGTGCCCCCAGCATAGCGCAATGGCGCCAGCACGGCGCCGCTCAGGTGCCTGGTGCTTACCGCTCACCTACGACAAGCACCAGCAGGCAATCAGACCGGCCTGGCTTTACCACTGCGCAAGGCTTCGGCAATGATGGCGCGCGTCGCCTTGTCAGCCTCCCGGGCGGCTTTCGCTTGCTGCTGGCCTAACGCTCCCATCTGCTTGCCCAACGCGTCCATGGGCTTGCTGTTTTCCTTCATTTGCCGGGACAAGGCCTGCATCGCAGTATCATCGCGATCGGTCAACGCCGCGAGGCGGTCGCCATGCTGCTCCATCCGGGCTTGCAGGCTTTCCATCTTTGCCTGCAATTGCGCCACCTCGCGGTCAGCCTCTGCCCGTTCGCTATCGCTGCTGGCCAGCGCCTGGCGGCGTGATGCCTGTCCCAGTTGGCGTCCCACTTCTCCCTGCTGGCGACCGAGCGCCTGCATTTGCTCGCTCTCGCTGCGTGCGGCGGCCGATTGATTGCGGCCCTGTGCACCCATTTGTTTACCGAGGGCGCCCATGCTCTTGCCTTGCGCTCCCATTTGCTTGCCCAGGGTACTCATCTGCTGCCCCAGTTCCTGCGTCGGCTGCCAAGCCGCATTGATCCTGGCCAGCAAGGCGGGATCTTGCAGCAAATATGCCTTGCCCTGGTCGCGGAACCACAGGAACTGGCCCTTGAGCGTCTCTTTCAAATGCTTGATCTGCACGCCATCGATGCCACTGCCCGTGGTGGTGACGCTGTCCTTGCTGCTGTCGACCAGTGCATAGCCTTCGTCAGCGCTGTTGAAAACATGAATCTGCTTGCTGGCCGGTGCGGGCGCGGCAGGAGGCTGGGGCGGTTCCGGCGGCTGCACGGCCAGCACGCTGCCGCTGATAAGGATGCCGGCCAGGCTGAGGATCAAACGGTGGGGAGTGCTCATGGCTGCCTCGTTGAAAGTGATAGAGCATGGACTGTAGCGCTGGACGGCACGCCTCTCCAGCAGTGCGCGATGGACGGTCAAAACGGGCGCCTGGACCGCAAACCGGGGCGATGAATGGTAAATCGTCCAGACAAAAAAAAGCGGGGGTCGGATGCCCCCGCAAAAAGTGCCGTGGTACGGCATGGATAAGATAAGGCCAGAAGGCAGGGACAGCGAGCAGCACGCGACGAACCGCCAAAACGGGCGCCTGGACTGCATGCCGGCGCGACGGACGGCAAACCGTCCAGGCAAAAAAAAGCGGAGGTCGGAGGCCTCCGCAAAAAACGCCGTGGTACGGCGTAAATTAATACAGTACGACGGAACGTATCGATTCACCGCTCTTCATCAAGTCAAAGCCCTGGTTGATATCGTCCAGTTTCAAACGGTGCGTGATCAGGTCGTCGATATTGAGCTTGCCTTCCATATACCAGTCGACGATCTTCGGCACGTCCGTGCGGCCGCGCGCGCCGCCGAAAGCCGAACCCTTCCACACGCGTCCCGTCACCAGCTGGAACGGGCGGGTAGAGATTTCCTGGCCGGCCGCCGCCACGCCGATGATGATGGACTGGCCCCAGCCCTTGTGGCAGCACTCGAGCGACTGGCGCATGGTGGTGGTATTGCCGATGCACTCGAAACTGTAATCGGCGCCGCCATCGGTCAGCTGGATGATGGTGTCGACCACGTTTTCCACTTCATTGGCGTTGACGAAATGCGTCATGCCGAACTTGCGGGCGATTTCCTGGCGCGCCGGGTTGATGTCGACGCCGATGATTTTATCGGCGCCCACCATTTTCGCGGCCTGGATCACGTTCAGGCCGATGCCGCCCAGGCCGAACACCACCACGTTGGCGCCCGCTTCCACCTTGGCCGTAAACAGCACGGCGCCCACGCCGGTGGTCACGCCGCAACCGATGTAGCAAACCTTGTCGAACGGCGCGTCGGAGCGGATCTTCGCCAGGGCGATTTCCGGCACCACGATGTAATTCGAAAAGGTCGAGGTGCCCATGTAATGGAAAATGGGCTTACCGTCGATGGAGAAACGCGACGTCGCATCCGGCATCAGGCCACGGCCCTGCGTGGAGCGGATCGACTGGCACAAATTGGTCTTTTGCGACAGGCAGAATTTGCACTGGCGGCATTCCGGCGTGTACAGCGGGATGACGTGATCGTCTTTTTTCAGGCTTTTCACGCCCGGACCCACGTCGACCACCACGCCGGCGCCTTCATGGCCCAGGATGGCGGGGAAGATGCCTTCCGGATCGGCGCCCGAGAGGGTGTAGTAATCGGTATGGCAAATGCCGGTGGCCTTGATTTCAATCAGTACTTCGCCTTCGCGCGGGCCGGCCAGGTCCACTTCCTCGATCGTCAAAGGCGCGCCTGCCTTCCATGCCACTGCTGCTTTGGTTTTCATGTCTGTCCTGTCGTGATGGGATCGGGCGCCAATGCGCCGCATCTTCACATGATAACAAACGGGCACGCAAAACAGCCATGCCCGTGCAGGAGCTTACTTGGTCTTGGCCCGGTTCAAAAAGGCGCCATGCAGGCCGTTCAGGGTTTCCTCGGCCAGCAGCAGCTGGTTGGCGATCTCGTTGATCTTGCGGCGGCTGGAACGGGCATGGTCGCGCAGCACTTCGAACGCCGTGTTGCGGTCGGTCTGGAACTTGCCCATCAAGAGGCCCACGGCCAGGCTGGTTTCGCGGCCGGCTGCCAGGGCTGCATTCAGGTTCAGTTCCGTGCGGCGCAGCTGGCGGATATCGTCGGCGCGTGCCAGGCCCGCTTCAAACGCGGGCATCAAGCGGCCTTCATCGACCGGTTTCACGACATAGCCGACGGCGCCGTAGGCGGCAGCCTGCTTGCCCGATTCGCTATCGCCGCTACCGGACAGGAACATGAAAGGCACGGCCGTTTCGCCATGCAGGCGCTTGGCCAGTTCCAGGCCGGACATGCCCGGCATATGGATGTCGAGCAGGGCCAGGTCCGGCTCGCGCTGGGCAATCAATTGCAGCGCCACTTCAGCCGAATTGGCCAGCGCCGTTTCATAACCGGCATGACGCAGGACTTCGCCAAGGAATTCCAACAGGAGCTGGTCATCGTCAACGATCAGGATAAGGCGTTTCGCGGCGGCTGGCTGACTCATGGGTAAAGAAACCTCGGTAATGAATGATGCTCTTATTATATTCTGATTATGCGCAAAAACAGCCTGCGCGCGCACACGCGCAGGCCTGAATTCAAGCCGCAAACAAGCGATTAAATTGCTGTGCAGCAATAAGACTATCCTCAGCCTGGTACACGCTGCTGATCGCTGCCACCATATCGGCGCCGCGCGCGGCCAGCGGGGCCGCATTGACGGGCGTCATGCCACCGATCACCACGCAGGGCAAGGCGATCTCGCGCCTGGCTTGCAAGACGATATCGGGATCGGTCGTGACCGCGTATTTTTTCACCAGCGACGGATAAAAACCGCCGAAAGCCACGTAACTGGCGCCGCCCTGTTGTGCCGCATGGGCCAGCGCCATGTCGCCATAACACGAAGCGCCCACGATCTTGCCGGCGCCCAACTGTGCCCGCACTTGCGCCACCGAAGCGTCGGTACCGCCCACATGCACGCCATCGGCGTCCAATTGCTCACATAGCTCGACAAAATCATTGACGATGAAAGGCACCTTGTATTGGCGCGCCAGCGCCAGCAAGGCGCCCGCCTGCTCGCGCCGCTGCCCCGCATCGGCACTCTTGTGGCGGTACTGCAGCAGCGCCACGCCAGCGCGCAAGGCCTGTTCGCTCACGTCCAGCAATTTGTCGGTGTCATCCCAGTTGGGAGTAACCAGATACAGTCCACGCATCATTTCTCCTGTAGATAATTGAGCCGCTGCGGCATGGCCTGCCCCGCCGCCACGGCATACGCAGCAGCCAGTGCCGCATGGCAATAGCTTTGCGCCCCATCGAGCGCATCGGCCATCACCTGTCCCTGCGCCAGCCGCGCCGCGATGGCGGCAGCCAGGGTGCAGCCGCTGCCGTGAAATTCGCCGGGCAAGCGGGGCCAGGCCCAGGCGCGGCACATGCCCTCCCCTGCGAACCAGCGGTTGACGACCACGTCGCCCTCGCCATGGCCCCCCGTCACCAGCACATGCCCGCAGCCCTGCGCCTGTAAAAAGGCAGCCTGATCCGCCACCGCGACTTGCCCGCTGAGGCTCAAGGCTTCCGGTCCATTCGGTACTAACACGGTAGTGACGGGCAGCAAAGGCGCTAGCGCCAGCACCGCATCGTCGCGGCTGAGCACGTCTCCATGGCCGCTGGCCAACACCGGATCCAGCACCACGGCCAAGCCCGGCTGGCGCTGGCGCAGCTGTGTTATCAGTTCGGCGATGACGCGCGCGTTGGCCGCGCTGCCGGGGATGCCGATCTTCACCGCGTGGATGGCCATCTTGTCGATCAAGACCTGCGCCTGGCGCCGCAGCAGCTCGGGCGCCACCGGTTCGACGCCATACACGCGGTCATTGTCCTGCACCGTCAGGGCCGTGATCACGGGTAGCGCATGCCCCCCCTGCGCCGAAATGGCCAGGATATCGGCGGCGATGCCGGCGCCGCCCGAAGGGTCGACGCCGGCAAACACCAGCACCGTCTGGCGGCTAGCCGCCATCACGCCAGGCGGCCGGCCATCGGCGACGACGGCGACGCAGCAAATTTCCTTGGCATCCGTCCCGCCAGGAATGCTTCGCGCCCGGCCCGCACGGCCAGTTTCATGGCGCGGGCCATGCGCACGGGGTCGCGCGCGCCGGCAATGGCCGTGTTCATCAGCACGCCATCGCAACCGAGTTCCATCGCAATCGCCGCATCCGACGCCGTGCCCACACCCGCGTCCACCAGCACCGGCACCTTCGCCTGCTCGATGATCAGCGACAGGTTCCACGGATTCAAGATGCCCATGCCCGAGCCGATCAGGGAAGCCAGCGGCATCACGGCCACGCAGCCGATGTCTTCCAGGATTTTTGCCTGGATCGGGTCATCGCTGCAGTACACCATCACGTCAAAACCATCCTTGACCAGCGCTTCGGCCGCGACCAGGGTTTCCGGCATGTGCGGGAACAGGGTCTTTTCATCGCCCAGCACTTCCAGCTTGACCAGATTGCGCCCGCCCAGCAGCTCGCGCGCCAGTTGCAGCGTATACACGGCGTCCTTGGCCGTATAGCAGCCGGCCGTATTGGGCAGGATCGTGTAGCGGTCGGGCGGCACGAAGTCGAGCAGGCTGGGCGCGTGCGGGTCCTGGCCGATATTCACGCGGCGTATCGCCACCGTGATGATTTGCGCTTCCGCCGCATCGGTCGCCTCGCGCGTCTGCGGCAAGTCGCGGTATTTGCCGCTGCCGACCAGCAAGCGCGATTGATACTGTTTTCCTGCGATGGTCAGCAGGTCGTTCTGTGTTTCCGTATTCATGTGTTTTCCTTATCCTTTCAGCCGCCACCGATGGCACGGACGATTTCCACCTGGTCCTGCGCCTGCAAGACCGTGTCCGGCCACGTGCGGCGCGGCGCCACGCTGCGGTTGACGGCCAGCGCCAGCGCCTGGTTTTCCAGCGATAGCGCAGCGATCAGCTGCTCCAGGGTTTGCCCCGGCGGCACCTGGTGCGGTGCGCCGTTCAAGACGATCTGTATCATTGCCATCGCCTGCCTCAGACCTTGCGATACAGCTCGGCGCCGTTCCTGACGAATTCGATGGCTTTCACCTCCATGCCTTGCTTGAGCGCCGCATCGTCCGAAATGCCGATGCCGGCTGCGTATTCGCGCACTTCCTGGGTGATCTTCATCGAACAGAAATGCGGGCCGCACATGGAGCAGAAATGCGCTACCTTGGCGGAATCCTTGGGCAGGGTTTCGTCGTGGAATTCGCGCGCCTTGTCCGGGTCCAGGCCGATATTGAACTGGTCGTCCCAGCGGAATTCAAAGCGCGCCTTCGACAGGGCGTTGTCGCGGATTTGCGCGCCCGGATGGCCTTTCGCCAGGTCGGCCGCATGCGCCGCAATCTTGTACGTGATGATGCCGTCCTTGACATCGGCCTTGTTCGGCAAGCCCAGGTGTTCCTTCGGCGTCACGTAGCACAGCATGGCCGTGCCGTACCAGCCTATCATGGCCGCGCCGATGCCGGACGTGATGTGGTCATAGCCGGGCGCGATATCGGTAGTCAACGGCCCCAGGGTGTAGAACGGCGCTTCGCCGCACTGCTCCAGCTGCAAGTCCATGTTTTCCTTGATCAGCTGCATGGGCACGTGGCCAGGGCCTTCGATCATCACTTGCACGTCGTGCTTCCAGGCGATCTGCGTCAGCTCGCCCAGGGTTTTCAATTCACCGAGTTGCGCTTCGTCGTTGGCGTCGTAGATGGAACCGGGGCGCAAGCCGTCGCCCAGCGAAAACGACACGTCGTACGCCTTCATGATTTCGCAAATCTCTTCGAAGTGCGTGTACAAGAACGATTCCTGGTGATGCGCCAGGCACCACTTGGCCATGATCGAGCCGCCGCGCGAAACGATGCCCGTCAGGCGCTTGGCCGTCATCGGCACATAGCGCAGCAGCACGCCGGCGTGGATGGTGAAGTAATCGACGCCCTGCTCGGCCTGTTCGATCAGGGTGTCGCGGAAGATTTCCCAGGTCAGGTCTTCGGCCTTGCCGTTGACTTTTTCCAGCGCCTGGTAAATCGGCACGGTGCCGATCGGCACGGGGCTGTTACGGATGATCCATTCGCGCGTTTCGTGGATATGTTTACCGGTCGACAGGTCCATCACATTGTCGCCGCCCCAGCGTATCGCCCAGGTCATTTTTTCCACCTCTTCGCCGATCGATGAAGTGACGGCCGAATTGCCGATATTGGCATTGATCTTGACCAGGAAATTGCGGCCGATGATCATCGGCTCGACTTCCGGATGGTTGATATTGGCGGGGATGATGGCGCGGCCGCGGGCGATTTCCTCGCGCACGAATTCGGGCGTGATCTCGGCCGGGATGCTGGCGCCGAACGACTGGCCCGGATGCTGGCGACCCATCAGGTCGGCCAGGCGCTCGCCCATGGCGCCGGACGCGCGCAGCTCGCGCAGATACTCCTGGCGGCGCATGTTTTCGCGGATGGCGACGAACTCCATTTCCGGCGTGATGATGCCCTGGCGCGCATAGTGCATCTGCGTGACATTGGCGCCGGACTTGGCGCGGCGCGGCTTACGGTGCAGGTTGAAGCGCAGCTCGGCCAGCTTGGGGTCGGCCAGGCGCGCGATGCCGTAGTCGGAGGTCGGACCAGGCAATTCTTCCGTGTCGGCGCGTTCGAGTATCCACGGCAGGCGCGGCGTATCCAGGCCCGAGCGGATATCGATCTGCACCTCCGGATCGGTGTACGGGCCGGAGGTGTCGTAGACGTAGATCGGCGGGTTTTTCTCGCCGCCGAACGACGCCTCCGTATCGGACTGGCTGATTTCGCGCATCGGCACGCGGATATCGGGACGGCTGCCTTGGACGTAGATCTTGCGTGAATTGGGCAGCGGCGCGATGGCGGCCTGGTCCACCGTAGCGGTGGCGGAAAGGAATTTCGGATTGGCGTTCATTTTTGGCTCCTTGGCTAGACTGTTGAAAGCCTGGAGCCAGCTAAGGAGGTTCGGATGCACACAGCGCGCGCTCAATCCATCAAACAATGGGCGGGTGTGCAGCATCCTAAAGCTTCCCTTCGCTGGCATTATCCAGATCAGGTTCGGAGGGTATTTCTCACCCGCGCTTCACCGTGTTTCCACAGTAAAGGCAGGACCCCTAGCGTTTGCCGCCTTGCGGCAGCGGAGCAATTATACGCTGTAACTACAGCGTCTTTCAAACAAAGTGAGGGCTATTTCTTCTTGCCCCATTGCCAGCGCGTCGGTTCGCCCTTGCGCGCGCAAATACCGATCAACAGCGCAAAGACGGCCACTTCATACACGATGTAAGCCACCAGCGATTCCTGTGGCGGAAACAGAAAGGCGCCGCAGGCGAACAGCAGCAGCGCCGCCAGGAACACCAGCCAGCCCTGCCAGGCGATGGGCAAGCCCCAGCCCATGCCGTAGCTCTTGGCGGGGAACCAGTATTTGGGAGGCGATTTTTCAGCCATGATCACTCCTTGTTAATCAATACAGACAAGGCACAGTCTACATCAGGCTGGCCGCAGGCGCAGGCGCTCGCTGACGTCGAGGCCGATGCCGCGGTAGCCGATGAAGCGGCTGCCATTGTCAAACATCGGCTCGCCGCTGACCTGCAGGTACTGCATGCTGCCGTCAGGGTTGCTGCGGCTGTAGATAAAGTCGAGAAACGGCTCGCGCGCAGCGATCTTGGCGTCGAGCATAGCCCGCTCATCGGCGTTCCAGCGCTGCGGCTCCTCGGCGCTGCCGATGCCCAGCATCTCGGCCACGGGACCGGAAAAACGTATCAGCTTGCCTTGCGCATCCTGCTCCCAGTACCAGTCCGACGACAATTCCGTAAAGCGCTGGAAGCGCGCTTCGCTGGCGCGCAATTCCGCCGTGCGCTCATCGACCATCAGTTCGAGCGACTTGCTGTACTCATTGAGTTTCTGGTACAGCAGCCGCACTTCCAGCATATTGTGGATGCGCGTTTTCACTTCCACCAGGTCGAACGGCTTGCTGACGAAATCCTTGGCACCCGCCTGCAGCGCGCGCAGCTTGTGGCCTGGCTGGGCCGTGATCACCAGCACCGGCAGGTAGCTGCCCGCCTCGATGTCGCGCAAGCCTTCCATCACTTCGAAGCCATCCATTTCCGGCATCTGCAAGTCGAGCAGGATCAGGTCGTAGCGGTGTTCCTGGTGCAGTCCGCGCACGGCTTGCGGGTCCATGGTGGAGCTGATGCGGCTGTAGCCGGCATTGCGCAGCATCTGCTCGAGCAGCATGACATTGGCTTCCTGGTCATCGACGACGAGGATGCTGGCATTCAAAATCTCGGTAGCTTGCAACATGGTGTATTCCTAAAAAATGCTGAATCAGCGTGGTGCGTGAAGGTCGTCGGCCAGGCCGTGGGCGGCCGCGTGGTGCAGGGCTACGTCCAGCGCATCCATGAACTCGATTACCTTGATCGGTTTGGTCAGGTAGCGGAAGAACCCCGCTTGCAAGCCTTTTTCTATGTCGCGCGGCACGGCGTTGGCCGACAGCGCCATGACGGGAATATGGCTGGTCAGCGGATCGTCGTGCAGCAGCCGCAAGGCGCCGAAACCGCTCAGGCCAGGCAGGTTGATATCCATCAGGATGATGTCCGGCTGATAGGTGCGCGCCAGGTCCATGCCCAGGTGCGCATCGATGGCCGTCAGCAGTTTCAAATCGCTGCGGCGGGCGATCAATTGTTCGACCAGCGCCAGGTTGGCCGGATTGTCTTCCACGTACAGCAAGGTGCGCTGGGTTTCCTGGTCTTCCTGCGCCAGGGGCAGCACTTCCCCCTGGCCCAGCACCAGCTCGGGCGCGCTGGTGGCCTTGAACTCGACCCAGAAGGTGGTGCCGACACCGACCGTGCTGTCGACGCCGATCTCGCCGCCCATCAATTCCACCAATTGCCGCGTGACGACCAGGCCGATGCCCGTGCCCTCTTCCGTACCGCTTTCCTGGCCCAGGCGATTGAAGGGCTGAAACAGCTGCGCCATCTGTGCGGCACTGAGGCCCGCGCCGCTGTCGGTGACGCTGGTCCGCACGCGCTGGCCGCGCTGGCGGCATTCGACGCGCACGCTGCCGCCTCCCTGGTTGTACTTGATCGCGTTCGACAGCAGGTTGATCATCACCTGCTTGACCCGCGTGCGGTCGGCATGGATATAAAACGCCTGGCCGCAGCGGGGGAAGTGCATGCTGATGCCCCGCTTTTCGGCCTGTGGCGCGATCATCGCCTGGCAATCCTGCAGCACGTCGAGCAGCGACATCGCCTCTTCCGACATGGTGACCTTGCCCGACTCGATCATGGCCAGGTCGAGAATCTCGTTAATCAGACGCAGCAGATACCAGCCGCCCTTGAGGATCTGCTCCAGCGAGCGCTGCTGCGGCACGCTGGGCGGCGGCACATCGGATGCCATCAGCTGGGCAAAACCCAGCACGGCATTGAGCGGCGTGCGCAATTCATGGCTCATGCTGGACAGGAATTCGGACTTGGCGCGGTTGGCCTTGTCCGCCACCTGGCGCGCCTTTTCCAGTTCCACATTGTTCGACTCGACCAGCGAACGCGTGTACTGCTCGTGCTCCTGCAGGCGCTGGTCCAGCAATGCCTGTTCCGCCTCGACCTGCTTGCGGGCCGTATTGTCGGTGCCGATCAGCAGATAACCGATGACCTTGCTCTGCACGTCGCGCAAGGCCGTCACGGACAGCATGGCGGGAAAACGGCTGCCATCCTTGCGGATGTAGGTCAGCTCATAAATATCTTCGATGCCGCGCTTGGCCTTGAACACCAGCGCTTCCACGCCCGGCGTGATCGGCGTATCGAGCTCAAGACTCAGCGCTTGCGCGCGGGCAATGATTTCCTGGGCATCGGAAATGCCGGCCGGCGTCAGCCTGTCGACCACTTCATGGGCTGCATAGCCCAGCATGCGCTCGGCGCCCACATTGAAAATCTGGATCACGCCCTGCACGTCGGTGGCGATGCAGGAAAAATTGGCACTGTTAAAAATCGCATCCTGCAAGGCGCCTGCTTTCAGCAACTGGCGCGGCAAACCTGCCGCCACCGTGCGGCGGTACACGGCGATCAACAGCAGCAGCAACAGCAAGACCAGCGTATCGATCAGGATTGCCGTCTGGCCCGGTCCATGCCAGGCCAGCAGCCCCA
Source organism: Janthinobacterium sp. Mn2066 (assembly GCF_049319705.1). Taxonomy (NCBI): domain Bacteria; kingdom Pseudomonadati; phylum Pseudomonadota; class Betaproteobacteria; order Burkholderiales; family Oxalobacteraceae; genus Janthinobacterium; species Janthinobacterium sp. Mn2066. The sequence goes on from NZ_JBMOUF010000010.1 coordinate 151,342, forward strand.
CGGCCAGCAGCACGATGGCGCTGAAGGTGAAGGCCAGCGCCATGGGCCAGCGCGCAGGAGTATTTTTTACGGTGTGCATGGTATGGCCCGGGTTAAAACAACAGCAGTAGGGAACAGCACTTCAAACGTCCTGGCGGCGGCGCACATCCGACAGCAAACGGCCAAATTCCTTCTTCACCACGCCGTAGCATTCGCAGACATGGCCTTCCAGCCCGGCCCGGTCCTGTACGGTGATATGGCCGCGCCGGTAACTGATAAAGCCGCGCACCTGCAGGCGGCCCGCCGCTTCCGTCACGCCTTCGCGGCGCACACCCAGCATATTGGCGATCAATTCCTGCGTCATGGTCAGTTCGCGGTCCGGCAAGCGATCCATCGTCAGCAGCAGCCAGCGGCACAGCTGCTGCTCTACCGAGTGATGACGGTTGCACACGGCCGTCTGCGACATTTGCGTGATGAGCGCCTGCGTATAGCGCAGCAACAGCCGCATGACGGGCCCTGCGCGGTTGAACTCGTCCATCAGCAGATGCGCCTTCAGGCGAAAGCCGATACCGCCCGTCTGCACCACGGCGCGGCTGGGCGTGGAATCGCCGCCCATGAACAGCGACACGCCGACGATGCCTTCATTGCCCACGCCGGCGATTTCCGACGAACCGCCGTTTTCCAGCAAATAATGCAGCGAGACGATGGCCGTGGTGGGAAAGTACACATGGTGCAGCTTGTCGCCCGAGTCATAAATCACGTCGCCCAGCAGCATCGGCACTTGCTCCAGGTGCGGCGCCAGGCGTGCGAAATCCTCGTCCAGCATGGCGGCGAGCAAATGGTTTTGATTCGGGTTGTGTTGCAAGGGATTGTGCTGCGGACTGGACATGGTCAGGATTCCTGGTTTCCAGTCGTCAGCTAGGGGATGAGTTGTCAGGCGTCGGAACGAGAGCCGCCACGCGATGCAGGGTAACACGGCAGCTGCAAGGCGTGGCGACTATATTCCTTTGCTGCCCGATTGTCCGTTCGCCAGCGAACGGACAATCGGGCATCGAGCTTAAAACGCGTGGCGCAAACCGATATTCAGGGCGCGGTCGCCGCTGCCCACCTCGGTTGCATTGCCCACCATATAGGCGGCGCCGTTGCGGTTGCGGATATGCGCATACGCCAGGTAAATCTTGCTGCGTTTCGACAAGGCATAGGTGGCGCCGATGGCCAGTTGCTGCGCATCGCGGTTGGCGGCATTGCGGTCATCCTTGTGGATAAACGAGGCCAGCAAGGTAGCGGCGCCCAGCGGCACGGCCACGCCGACGATGGCGTCGCGGCTATCGGTCGAGACCGTGGGCGCGACCGGTGCGCCATAGGGATTTTCGGCAAAGAACATGGAACTGCCCTCGCCCGTGTTGCTGCCGTAGCCGGCATAGGCGGTGGCCAGACCAAAGTTATAGTTGCCCGCGAGAATGGTGTTATTCACATTGGCCTTGCCCGGCTCGCCGCCACGGCTCTGGCGCGCCAGGCGCAGGGTCAGGGGACCGTTGACATAGCCCAGGGACAAGCCCAGCGAACGCTGGTCGGCGGCCAGGCCCGACTGTTCGCCTGCGCCAAACATGGCGATCGCCGTCAAGCCGCGCCATTCGGGCGAGGTGTAGCGCACGGTATTGTCGATGCGGGTAGCCGAATAACCGGCGATATTGGTCGAGGCGCCCGCCATGCCGCCCTCGAACGGGTCGGCCACGTCCGTCAGCGCCTGGCTTTGCAGATTGTACTGGCGGCCCACGGTCAGCATGCCCAGCGGGCTTTTCAGACCGACAAAGGCCTGGCGGCCAAACAATTGGCCCGCCTGGTCGGAACCGCCCGTGTCCGTCAGCAAGCCCGCTTCCAGCGTGAACACAGCTTGCAGGCCATTGCCGATATCTTCCGTGCCACGCAAGCCCAGGCGCGATCCGGCCGATACGCCACTGGTGAGCTTGCTGATCTTGCCAATACCACCGTTTTCCTGCACCAGCGCCGCATCCAGCAAGCCATACACGTCGACCGACGATGCAGCGTGGGCAACATGGGCGTGGGCGGCGGCGAGGCCGAGACAGAGCGGGAGCGCAATTTTTTTCATGGTAGTTTCCTTAATGCAAGCGAAACCAGGAAAGCGGCAGGCCATGGCGCAGCCACAGGCGCGCTGAAGCGGCCGCCATGCGGATTGCCGTATCGAAAGACGACGGGCCAGATTTCCTGGCTAAGTTGTGGCGGCGCGGCTGCTCAAAACAAAGGCGCGCGGGTGTCCGCCGTGAATGGTGCACCGCTGGCGGTGCGCGTGGCTCAGGCGCCCAGGGGCGCCCGATATGGCCGGGACCGCTGCTGCGGCCGGCGCTATGGATGCGGGCAGATAGTCAATCTGACCATGCGCCGCTGGCACTGTCCGCAAAGCGGGGAAGCAGTACCGAGGCCGACATGATAACACCGAGCATCAATTCCCCCCCGTCCGATTGCCACACAAGTGCCCGCCAAGCCGCCAAAAGACTGAAAAACAGGGTCATCCACGGCGCAGGACTTGCCGTGTCATCTATAATGGTTCCTTTTGCCAAACACACGCCAAATCATGGAATTAGCCAAGTCTTTCGAGCCCGCCGACATTGAACAATTCTGGCGCACCGAGTGGGAACAACGCGGTTACTACACCGCCACCCTCGATGCCGGAAAACCTTCCTTCAGCATCCAGTTGCCGCCGCCGAACGTCACCGGCACCTTGCATATGGGCCACGCCTTCAACCAGACCATCATGGATGGCCTGACGCGCTACCACCGCATGCTGGGCCACAACACGGCCTGGATCCCGGGCACCGACCATGCAGGCATCGCCACGCAAATCGTCGTGCAACGCCAGCTCGACGCGCAAAAGATTTCGCGCCATGACCTGGGCCGCGAAAAATTCGTGGAAAAAGTGTGGGAATGGAAAGAAAAATCGGGTTCCATCATCACGGGCCAGATGCGCCGCCTGGGCGCTTCGGCCGACTGGAAACGCGAATATTTTACGATGGACGAGCCGCGCTCGAAAGTCGTCACCGACGTCTTCGTGCGCCTGTTTGAACAAGGCCTGATCTACCGCGGCAAGCGCCTGGTCAACTGGGACCCCGTGCTGGGCACGGCCGTGTCCGACCTGGAAGTGGTGTCCGAGGAAGAAGACGGCTCGATGTGGTACATCAAGTACCCGCTGGCCGACGGCAGCGGTTTCCTGACAGTGGCCACCACCCGTCCTGAAACCATGCTGGGCGACGTGGCGGTAGCTGTCGATCCAACGGACGAGCGCTACACGGCGCTGGTCGGCAAGATGCTGACCCTGCCATTGACGGGCCGCGAAATCCCCATCATCGCCGACGAATACGTCGACAAGGAATTCGGCACCGGCTGCGTCAAAATCACGCCAGCGCACGACATGAACGATTACGCCGTGGGCCAACGCCACAAGCTGGCGCAAATCGTCATCCTGACCCTGGACGCCAAAATCACCGACGACGCGCCGGAAGCGTACCGCGGCCTGGACCGTTTTGCCGCCCGCAAGCAGATCGTGGCCGACTTGGACGCGCAAGGCTTGCTGGAACAAGTCAAGCCGCACAAACTGATGGTGCCGCGCGGCGACCGCACCGGCGTGGTCATCGAACCGATGCTGACGGACCAATGGTTTGTCGCCATGAGCAAACCGGCCCCGGAAGGCACGTTCTTCCCGGGCAAATCGATCGCCGAAACGGCGCTCGACAAAGTAGCCAGCGGCGAAATCAAGTTCGTGCCGGAAAACTGGAGCACCACCTACAACCAGTGGCTCAACAACATCCAGGACTGGTGCATCTCGCGCCAGCTGTGGTGGGGCCATCAGATCCCGGCCTGGTACGACGACAAGGGCAATATTTTTGTTGCAAAAACGCAAGCCGAAGCCGAAGCCAAGGCGCAGGCGGCCGGCAGCACGGGACCATTGAAACGCGACGACGACGTGCTCGACACCTGGTTCTCGTCCGCGCTGGTGCCGTTCTCGACCATGGGCTGGCCGGAAGAAACGCCAGACATGAAGGCTTTCCTGCCATCGTCGGTGCTGGTAACGGGTTTTGACATCATCTTCTTCTGGGTCGCGCGCATGGTCATGATGACGGCGCACTTCACGGGCAAGGTGCCGTTTGAAACCGTGTACGTGCACGGTCTGGTGCGCGATTCGACAGGGCAAAAAATGTCCAAGTCGAAAGGCAACACGCTGGACCCGATCGACCTGATCGACGGTATCGACCTGGAAAACCTGATCGTCAAGCGCACCACCGGCCTGATGAATCCACGCGACGCAGAAAAAATCACCAAGGCGACCCGCAAGGAATTCCCTGAAGGCATTTCCGCCTACGGTACGGACGCCGTGCGCTTCACCATGGCCAGCTACGCCTCGCTGGGCCGTAACATCAATTTCGACCTGGGCCGCTGCGAAGGCTACCGCAATTTCTGCAACAAGATGTGGAACGCCACCCGTTTCGTCATGATGAATACGGAAGGCAAGGATTGCTCCCCGAACGACGCCGACCTGTCGCAAGCGGATAAATGGATCATTTCCCTGCTGCAAAAAGCCGAACTGGACGTGGCCAAGGGCTTCGAAGACTTCCGTTTCGACAATATCGCCGCATCGATCTACAAATTCGTCTGGGATGAATATTGCGACTGGTACCTGGAAGTAGCCAAGGTACAAGTACAGCAAGGCACGGAAGGCCAGCAGCGCGCCACCCGCCACACCTTGCTGCGCGTGCTGGAAGTAGTACTGCGCCTGGCCCATCCGATCATCCCGTTCGTCACGGAAGCGCTGTGGCAAACGGTGGCGCCATTGGCCGGCAAGACACTGAAAGCCGAAGGTGATTCCATCATGATGCAGCCTTACCCTATCGCCAACACCGACAAGATCGATGAATCGGCCGAAGCGTGGATGCAGCAACTGAAAGCCTTGACGGACGCCACCCGCAACCTGCGCGGCGAAATGCAGATTTCGCCATCGGTGCGCGTGCCGCTGATCGTGGAAGCGGGCAACGCCGATGAAAAAGCGGCGCTGGCATCGTTCGCGCCGTACATCGCCTCGCTGGGCAAGCTGGCCGAAGTGCAGATCGTCGATGCCCTGCCCGATTCGCCTGCCGCGGTTGCCATCGTCGGCACCACCAAGCTGATGCTGAAAGTAGAAATCGACGTGGCGGCGGAACGCGAGCGTTTGTCGAAAGAAATGGCCCGCCTGGAAGGCGAGATCAACAAGGCCAACGGCAAGCTGTCGAACGAAAGTTTTGTCGCCCGCGCGCCGGCGGAAGTGGTGGCGCAGGAAAAGGCCCGCGTGGCGAACTTCTCTGCCACGCTGGACAAGATGCGGGAGCAATTTTCAAAGTTGCCAACCGCATAATACAACCTAGTCAAGGCCGCTCACTGAGCGGCCTTTTCTTTGGGCGCCAGCGCTGCTGGCATCGCGTTCAATCATCAACACCTTCAACACAGGAAAGCGCCTCAGATGCACCCGAATCTTATCTCCCGCACCCTTGTCGCCAGTGCCGCCGCACTGTTATGCCACGCCGCTGCCGCCGCCCCGGCCCCGCAGCAACAGCCGTTTTCGTTTGACGCCGCACCGGGGCACCTGCCGAAAAACGTCGTCCCCATCGACTACACGGTCGCCATCGTGCCCGATGCCGGCAAGCGCAGCTTGCGCGGCAAGGAAAGCGTCAAGCTGCTGTTCCGTGTAGCCAGCGCCAATATCCAATTCAACGCCATCGGCATGCAGTTCCAGCAAGTGCGCCTCGACGGCAAGCCGGTCAAGAGCACGGTGATCGATCCCAAGCGGCAAATCGTCACGGTGACGCTGGCCAAAGCGGCAGCCCCCGGCGAACATACACTGACGCTCGATTACACCGCGAAGATCGAAACGGGCCCGCGCGGCCTGTTCGCCCAGCCATTCAAGAAACCCGACGGCAGCCAGGACTTGCTGCTGTCGACCCAGTTCGAGGCGACCGACGCGCGCCGCATGTTCCCCTGCTGGGATGAACCGGCCTTCCGCTCGACCTTCCAGCTGAGCACCACCACGCCGGCCAAGTGGGTGTCGATCTCCAATATGCCGGTGGCGCAGCGCACGGTGCATGGCAGCAGCGCCACGACCACCTTCCAGCGCTCGCCCAAGATGCCGTCCTACCTGGTCGAACTGACCAGCGGCGACATGGCCAGCATCAGCACCAAGGCTGGCGCGACCGATATCAACGTCTGGGCCGTGCGCGGCCAGCAACAGTACGGCGCCGTCGCACTGAACAACGCGCGCCAGATCCTGCTCGATTACAACGACTATTTCGACCATCCCTACCCGCTGCCCAAGCTCGACCTGATCGCCGTGCCGGGCGGCTTCCAGGGCGCGATGGAAAACTGGGGCGCCATCACGTACAACGACCAGACCCTGCTGGTCACGCCATCGTCCACCATCGACAACCGCCAGACCGTCTTCAGCATCGAAGCGCATGAAATGGCGCACCAGTGGTTCGGCGACCTGGTGACCATGGGCTGGTGGGACGATATCTGGCTCAACGAAAGCTTTGCCTCGTGGTTCGCCGCCAAGGAAACCGACTTGCGCAATCCGGGCTGGCATGTGCGCGAGCAGGAAGACGCCGGCAAGGAAGCGGCGATGGGCGTCGACGCGCGCGTGGACTCGAAACCGGTGCACAACCCCGTGATCGACGAACTGGCGCCGGAAAATGGCGCCGATAACCTGATCATCTATAACAAGGGGCAGGCGGTCCTGCGCATGCTGGAAGCCTACATCGGCCCGGACACCTTCCGCAGCGGCATCCGCGCCTATATGAAGGACCGCGCCTATTCGAACGCCACCAGCGCCGACCTGTGGAATGCACTGGGCAAAGCCAGCGGCAGCGACATCGGCGCGCTGGCCCATAGCTGGATCAACCAGCCGGGCTTCCCCATCGTGTCGGTGAACGCCAGCTGTGACGCCACGGGTGCGCGCAGCATCAAGCTGTCGCAGCAGCGCTTCCTGATGCAAGGCAGCGATCCGGCACAGCCACACTGGAACATCCCGCTGCGCCTGCGCATCGGCGCCGGCGGCCAGCCGCAATCGCTGTTGCTGACCGAGGATGGACAAACCGTGGCCGCCGGCCGCTGCGACCAGGCGCTGTCCCTCAACGCCAATGCCGACGGCTTTTACCGCATCGCCTACGATGCCGCCACCCTGGACACCAATACGCGGCAGTTCCACAGCCTGCCGGCGGGCGACCGCATCGCCCTGCTCGACGACCAGTGGGCGCAGGTGGAAAACGGCACCCAGCCGCTGGCCAGCTATCTGGCGCTGGCGGGGGCGATGGGCGATGAGCTCAATGAACGCGCCTGGAACCAGGTCATCGACGTGCTGTCGACCATCGAACGTTTCGAACGCAATACGTCCGGCCACGCTGCCTTTGTGGCCTATGCGGGCGGGCTGCTCAAACCGGTCGCCACGCGCCTGGGCTGGCAAGCCGCCAGCGATGAAACGGCCGGCGTGCAGCGCCTGCGCCGCACCGTCCTGTCGCGCCTGGGCGCCTGGGGCGACCAGGACGTGGTGGCCGAGGCACGCAAGCGTTTTGCCACGTTCGTCGCGGACCGCAACAGCATTGCGCCCGACGACCAGGCGATGATACTGACCATCGTTGCGCAAAATGCCGACGCCGCCACCTTCGAGCAACTGCACGCCATCGCCAAATCCGCCGTCAACGAGACGGAAGTACGCCGCTACTACGCACTGCTGATGCGCGTGCGCGATCCGCAGCTGGCGGCACGCGCCGCGGCCATCGCGCTGTCGCCGGAGATCCCGCCGCAGGCGGATGTATTGCGTCTGGGCATGGTATTCGGACTCAACGAAGAAAACCCACAGCTGTCCTGGAAGACCTTCACCGAGAACATCGACACGCTGACCGCGCCCAATCCCGGCAATCGTCCGGATGTGCTGGCGAAAAACGCCCCCGCCATCTATTGGAACAGCGTGCCGCTGGAGCAACTGTCCAGCTGGCTCAAGTCCCATCTCGACGAAGGCATGGCACACAGACTGGCAAACAATATGCAATATGCCCACTTCAAGCTGGACGAAAAAAACCGCCTGCTACAGGCGGCAAACGGCATCGCCAGTTCCAGCAAGCAGTAATTGGCGCACAAGAAAACGAGCGCTTGCTCAGTTTTTCGGCGACAATTGCCTCATTGCGCGGGCAGTTTGCTACACTAGCCAGCGCATAAGGCAAGTTTGGATAGTTTGCGCGGCGTCAACTACTGGCGCCGCGCAAGACTGCTAATCTTGCCTTGGTAAACCACAGTTCGTATAACGATCAAGAAAAACCAACAGGAGACTAGCGATGCGTAACTTATTGAAAACAACTATGTTGGTGGCCGCCCTGGCCATCGCCGGCACGGCCGCCGCAGCCGGTGACAACACCAGCCCCGTTGGCACCTGGAAAACCATCGACGACGCCAGCGGCAAGCCGAAGTCCCTGATCGTCATCACTGAAAACAATGGTGTCTTGCAAGGCAAGATCGAAAAACTGTTCCGTACTCCGGAAGAAGATCAAAATCCCAAGTGCGACAAGTGCACGGGCGCCAACAAGGACCAGCCCATCATCGGCCTGACCATTTTGACGGGCTTGAAAAAAGACGGCAAGGAATGGTCGGGCGGCGAAATCATGGACCCGGCCAATGGCAAGGTCTACAAGAGCAAAGCCGAGCTGACGGACGGCGGCAGCAAGCTGCAAGTACGCGGCTATATCGGCGTGCCGATGTTTGGCCGTTCGCAGACGTGGGTGCGCGAAGAATAAAATTCTTCCTCAATGAAAAAGCCGGTTTCGATGCCCTAGCAGTCCTGCACATATTCCCCCAACGTCGAAAGTGCCGGGGTCGGACCCTGCAGGGTCCGACCCCGGAGTTTGCTTTTGGGGTAAAAATAACGCTAACTGAACGATAGCAAGCTTCGATACCGGTTTTTTACGTCTGGCGCTCAGCAGGCTTGCGATGATGCTTGCTCAAATGCCGATCCAGACTATTGGCAAAGCTTTGCCGGTCCGACTGATTGAAGGCGGCAGGCCCGCCCGTATCGACGCCGCCGCTACGCAGCTCTTCCATGAAGGCGCGCATGGTCAGTTGCTGGGCGATATTGTCCTTGGTGTAGAACTCGCCACGCGGGTTGAGCGCAAAACCACCCTTCTTCAATACATCGGCCGCCAGCGGAATGTCGCCGGTGACCACCAGGTCGCCGGGATTGAGCAGGCGCACGATTTCCTGGTCGGCCACGTCCGCGCCGGATGGCACTTGCACCGTACGGATAAAGCGCGACGGCGGCACGCGCAAGCCCTGGTTCGCCACCAGGGTCACCGACAATTCCAGGCGGTCGGCCACCCGGTACAGGATATCCTTGATGACGACGGGGCAAGCGTCGGCATCCACCCAGATTTGCATCCCCGGCATCACAGTTCCCACGCTTCGCCGTTCGGGCCGATGCGCGGTGCGGCCACGCCAAAGTGTAGATAAGCAGCCGGGGTGGCGACCCGGCCACGCGGCGTGCGCTGCAAGAAGCCTTGCTGGATCAGATACGGTTCCAGCACGTCTTCGATGGTGTCGGCCGCTTCGCCGATGGCCGCCGCCAGGTTGCCGATGCCGACCGGGCCGCCGCCAAACTTGAACAGCACGGCCTCCAGCAGCTTGCGGTCCATCACGTCGAAACCGACGGAATCGACGTCCAGCATGGCCAGCGCGCGGTCGGCCACCAGCTTGGTGATCTCGCCATTGCCTTTGACTTCGGCGAAATCGCGCACGCGGCGCAGCAGGCGGTTGGCGATACGGGGCGTGCCGCGCGCGCGCCGGGCCACTTCATGCGCGCCTTCCGCATCGATCGGCGCCTTCAGCAAGGCCGCGCTGCGGCTGACGATCTTGGTCAGCTCGCTGGTGTTATAAAACTCCAGGCGGGCGACGATGCCAAAACGGTCGCGCAGCGGATTGGTCAGCATGCCCGCGCGCGTGGTGGCGCCCACTAATGTAAACGGCTGCAGGTCGAGTTTCACGGAACGGGCGGCCGGGCCTTCGCCGATCATGATATCGATCTGATAATCTTCCAGCGCCGGATACAAAATTTCTTCAACCACGGGCGACAAGCGGTGGATTTCGTCGATGAACAGCACATCGTTCGCTTCCAGGTTGGTCAGGATCGCCGCCAGGTCGCCGGGACGCTCCAGCACGGGGCCGGACGTCTGGCGCAGGTTGACGCCCATTTCACGCGCGATGATGTGGGCCAGGGTAGTCTTGCCCAAGCCCGGCGGCCCGAACAGCAAGGTATGGTCGAGCGCTTCCTTGCGCTGGCGCGCCGCCGTGATAAAAATTTCCAGCTGGTCGCGGATCTTTTCCTGCCCCACGTACTCATCGAGCTGCTTGGGCCGCAAGGCCCGTTCGATCGCCTCTTCATTATGCGAAATGGGCGCCGCATCGATGATGCGCTGTTCCGTGAAAATATCAGTCTGGATGCTCATGCTCGCCCTAGCCTTTCGACAGCGCTTTCAGCGCCAGTTTGATGCCGTCCGAGACACCGGTGCCGGCCGGCACGTTTTTCACGGCCGCCAGCGCTTCCTTCTCCGAGTAGCCGAGCGCCAGCAAGGCGTTCAGGATATCGGACTGCGCATCGGGCGCAGCGTGTGCACCCAGCGGGCCCAGATCCGCACCGATCTTGCCCTTCAGTTCCAGCAGCAGCCGTTCGGCCGTCTTCTTGCCGATACCGGGCACTCTCACCAGGCGGCCCGAATCCTGCAAGGTAATCGCCTGCGCCAGGTCGGCGATCGTCATGCCGGACAGGATAGACAAGGCCATGCGCGCGCCCACGCCCGTGATCTTGATCAACTGGCGGAACACGGCCCGTTCGGCTGCATTGCCAAAGCCGAACAGCAAATGCGCATCTTCGCGGATGGCCTGGTGCGTAAACAAGACCACTTTTTCGCCCACATGGGGCAGATTGTAAAACGTGCTCATCGGCACATCGACTTCATAGCCGACGCCCTGGCAATCGACCAGCAATTGTGGCGGATTTTTTTCAAGCAAAGTACCGGAGAGGCGGCCTATCATGACATGTTCCTAACTAATTTTATAAGAGTAAATGCTACTTTAGCCGACCAGCCGGCCGCGCTTCATGCGCAAACCCTGCAATTGCGGCGCTACCTTACCCAGCATGGCCAGCGCATCGACGCTGTTGGCGTGGCAGATGGCCACCCCCAGCGCATCGGCCGCATCGCTGCCCGGCAAGCCAGGCAGTGTCAGCAGCCGGGAAACCATATCCTGGACTTGTTCCTTGGCCGCCTTGCCATGGCCAGTGACGGCTTGCTTGACTTGCAGCGCCGTATATTCGGCCACCGACAGGTCCGCATGGACCAGCGCACAGATGGCCGCGCCGCGCGCCTGGCCCAGCAGCAAGGTCGATTGGGGATTGACGTTGACGAAAACTTTTTCGATGGCGGCGCAATCGGGCTGGTAGGTGCGCACGATTTCACTGACGCCCTGCAGGATGATCTTCAGGCGTGGCGGCAATTCGCCCTCGGACGCCGTCTTGACGGTACCCGACGCGATATAGCGCAGCTTGTTGCCGAGTTTTTCGATGACCCCGAAGCCCGTGGTGCGCAGGCCAGGATCGATGCCGAGAATAATCATCGCCAGATTCTATAATGAATACGGCAGGCACCGGTGGAAACCGGTGCCTGCCGCAAATGTGCTGCTTGGGATGGGACTATCTTAATGGCGGAAGTGACGCGTACCGGTCAAGAGCATCACCACACCGCGCTCGTCCGCTGCATCGATCACTTCCTGGTCGCGCATCGAGCCGCCCGGATGGATGACGCAGGTCGCGCCCGCATCAACGACAACGTCGAGGCCGTCGCGGAACGGGAAGAAGGCGTCCGACGCCACCACCGAGCCGGCCAGCGACAAACCGGCGTTTTGCGCCTTGATCGAGGCGATGCGGGCCGAATCGATACGGCTCATCTGGCCTGCGCCCACGCCCAGGGTCATGTTATTGCCGCAGAAAACGATGGCGTTCGACTTGACGAATTTCGCCACTTTCCAGGCAAACATCAGGTCTTGCAATTGCTGTTGCGTCGGTTGCAGCTTGGTCACCACGCGCAAGTCGCCGATGGCCACGTTTTTCGCGTCCGGCGCCTGCACCAGCAAACCGCCGCCCACGCGCTTGAAATCCATCGCATTGACGCCGGCGCCCAGCGGGATTTCCAGCATGCGCACGTTTTGCTTGCTCGACAGAATCTGTTTCGCTTCTGCCGAGAACGACGGAGCGATCAGCACTTCCACGAACAGCTTGGCGATCTCGCCGGCGGTAGCGCCGTCGAGTTCGGTATTGAAGGCGATGATGCCGCCGAAAGCCGAGGTCGGGTCCGTCTGCAGGGCGCGCGCATAGGCTTCCGCCGCATTCTTGCCCAGGGCTACGCCGCATGGATTGGCGTGCTTGACGATCACGCAGGCGGCGCTTTGTTCAAAACCGCCCAGGCTCTTCACGCATTCCCAGGCTGCATCGGCGTCGGCGATATTGTTGTACGACAATTCCTTGCCTTGCAGCTGGCGGTAATTGGCCAGCGCGCCTTCGGTGATGGCCAGGTCGCGGTAGAAAGCGGCGCTCTGGTGGGGATTTTCGCCGTAGCGCATGTCCTGCACTTTTTCAAAGGCCACGTTCAGGGTTTGCGGGTAGGCGCCGCGCTCGGCGTGCACCTTGGTCGGGCCCAGGCTGGTCAGGTAATTGGTGATGGCGCCATCGTATTGGGCCGTGTGCGCAAAGACTTTTTTCGCCAGCATGAAACGGGTGTCGTAGCTGACCGCATCCACTGCGCTGTCCGCCGCCTTGATTTCCGCCAGCACCACGTCGTAGTCCGACGGATCGCAGATCACGACCACGTCCTTGTGGTTCTTGGCTGCCGAACGCAGCATGGTCGGGCCGCCGATATCGATGTTTTCGATCGCGTCTTCCAGGCTGCACGTATCCTTGGCTACCGTAGCCTGGAACGGGTACAGGTTGACCACCACCATGTCGATGGTCGGCATGTCGTGCTCGACCAGTTTCGACATATGCTCGGGGAAATCGCGGCGCGCCAGGATACCGCCATGCACTTTCGGGTGCAGGGTTTTCACGCGGCCATCGAGCATCTCGGGGAAACCCGTGTAGTCGGCGACTTCCGTCACGGGAACACCGTTGTCTGCCAACAATTTGGCGGTGCCGCCGGTCGACAGGATGTTGACGCCGAGAGCGGACAGGGCGCGCGCGAAATCGAGGACGCCGGTCTTGTCGGAAACGGAAATGAGAGCTTGTTTGATCATGGCTGAGGCTAGGTAGTTAAGTGTTCTTGGCGAATGCACAACGGTCCCTGCAGGGCGCTGCGGCGGATTCAAATCTTGGCGTCACTTGCAAGCCGGCATTACAGCAAACCGTGCTCCTGCAATTTCTTGCGCAGGGTATTGCGGTTAATGCCCAGCATTTGCGCGGCATGCGACTGGTTGCCATCGGCGCGTGTCATCACGACTTCCAGGATGGGCTTTTCCACGGTCAGCACGACCATGTCGTAGATATTCGATGCTTGCTGTTCGCCCAGGTCATTGAAGTAATCTTCTAGACTTTTCTGTACGACTTCCTGAATGCTTTCTTTGCTCATTTTGCTGTTCAACCGGCTAATTAATTTGTCGTGATGCTGTCAATCATGACGCCATCATCCGCGTAACGCGAGGCGTTCGCCCTTGTTCTGTCTTGTTTTCTTGTCTTCTTATACTGCTGCTGCGGCTGCTTCTATCAAACCGCTATCGCCAACTTCAGAGAGGCGGTATTGTAACCGTTCGCCAAATTTCCATTGCGACTCAAAAAACTGGTCGACGGCCAGCAACTGCGCGTCCGTCGACTCCAGCAAATTCATTTGCTGGCGGAATGCCTCGCCGCCCTCCAGGTCTTTCACATACCAGCCGATATGCTTGCGCGCCGTGCGTACGCCGAGGAATTCACCATAAAACGCATAATGGGCGCGCAAATGCTCGTCCATCAGGGTGCGCACTTCATCCACATACGGCGCCGGCAACAAAGTGCCGGTACGTAAGAAATGATCGATTTCGCGGCATATCCACGGCCGGCCCTGCGCCGCGCGGCCGATCATGACGGCATCGGCGCCCGTTTGATCCAGCACATAACGGGCCTTCTGGGGGCTGGTGATGTCGCCGTTGGCGACCACCGGGATACCCACCGACGCTTTCACGGCTGCAATAGTTTCGTATTCGGCATCCCCCTTGTAGCCATCAGCCCGCGTGCGGCCATGCAGGGTCAGCATCTGGATGCCGGCCTGTTCGGCGATGCGGGCGATTTTCAGGGCGTTCTTGTTTTCACGGTTCCAGCCCGTGCGAAATTTCAAGGTGACGGGCACATCGACGGCATTGACCACCGCGTGCAAAATCTTTTCCACCAGGCTTTCGTTTTGCAACAGGGCCGAACCGCACCAGCTATTGCAGACCTTTTTCACGGGGCAACCCATGTTGATGTCGATGATCTGCGCGCCACGGTCCACATTGAACCTGGCGCAATCGGCCAGGTCCTGCGGATCGGCACCGGCGATCTGCACGGCTTTCGGTTCCATTTCACCGTCGTGGTCGGTACGGCGCGAACTTTTTTCCGTTGCCCACAGACGCGGATTCGACGCCGCCATCTCCGACACGGCATACCCTGCGCCCAACTGCTTGCACAACTGGCGGAATGGCCGATCCGTCACACCCGCCATGGGAGCGACGAAAACGTTGTTACGCAGAATGTGAGGGCCGATTTGCACTGAGGGAACCTGAAGGGGACGGAGGAACCTGCTATTTTAACCGATTATCTGCCTAAATAATAAGCACTATTTTTCATGGCGCAGTGCGTCTGGGCGGAAAACATCTTGTGCAAAGCAGCAAAATAACCAGCCGACAAGGCTAGCCCAGCTCGTCCATCGCAGGCGTTTGCAAATGTTCGACATTGCCCCAATGCAGCAGATGCAGTTGGCCATCGGCAAATGAAAAACGGTTCACGCTGGCATTTTTGACCTGGAAGTCGCGCGGACTGTCGAGCGACATGCCGACCGCGGCCCGGTACGCGCATTCGAGTACGCCGCCATGCGCCACGATGGCGATGGTCTGGCCCGCATAACGCTGCGCCCATTCGGCGATGGCGTCCGTGCTGCGCCCATAGAACTGGCGAAAACTCTCGGCCTGGCGCTCGCCGGACGGCATCACGGCATCGATCTGGCGCGCCTGCCATTGCGCATATTCATGCGGGTAGCGCGCAGCGATATCGGCATACAGCAAGCCTTCGAAGGCGCCATAACAGCGTTCGCGCAGCAGCGCGTCCGTCTGCACGGGCAAGTCTTGTAGCCCAGCAATGGCTTGCGCCGTTTGCTGCGCGCGCGACAAGTCGCTGGCGATCACGGCCGTCAATGGCTCGCCCGCCAGGGCCTGGCCCAGCGCGGCCGCTTGCGCCAGGCCTGCGGGATTCAAGGCGATGTCGATATGGCCCTGCAGGCGGCGTTCCGCGTTCCAGGCCGTTTCGCCATGGCGTATCAATAAAATCGTGGTGGTCATAAAGTCTTATTTTTTGAGGGTGGACGCCACGGCGGGGTGCAAGGAATACACAGCGACCAGCTGCGCCTCATCGATGATATGGCCGTAGATGGCGTCATGCGCATCGCGCGCCGTGAAACGTTCGGGCAAGGCTAAACGCGGCACGTCCAGCGCATACAGGCGGAAAATATAGTGGTGCAGGCGCTCGTCATTCCATGGCGGACAAGGGCCATCGTAGCCATGATAGTCGCCCGCAATGGCCGGGTCGCCGGCAAACCACAAGCTGTAATCGTTGATACCCTGGCGCAGCTGATACGGGCCGCTGCCGTCCAGCCAGGGCACGCTGGCCGCCTGTTTGCCACGCGCCGTGACGCCGCTGGAAAACTGTCCTGCAGCAATGCTGCGCATGGCGAGCGGGATATCGAGCAAGCTCCAGTGGAAAAAATCGCCGCGCGGCGCCGTCAGGGGCAAGCTGCTGTCATCGCGGTTGACCAGGCTGGCCTCTTGCGGCGCATCGGGATCAAGGCAGAACAAGGCCAGCGACTCGGTACCGTTCGGCACCTCATCCCAGGCCAGGTGGGGATTACGGTTGCCCGCCAGGCGCACGCGGCTGACCGGGTCGATCTCGGCAAACGCATACTCCGCAGGCATCAGGCCGCCATCACGAAATGTTTCGCTCCACAATTTCATCTGCCCATCTCCCTGTCTTTTTTTTATGGCGTACTACTTTTTATGGCGTACTACTTTATTTACCACTCACCTGCAGCCAGAAAGTGACGGGCCCATCATTTGTCAGCGACACTTGCATATCGGCACCAAACTGTCCGGTCTGCACTGTCGCATGACGGCTGCGCGCCTGGCGCACGACATGTTCAAACAGGCGCAGGCCATCTGCCGGGGCAGCGGCTGGCGTAAACGAAGGCCGCGATCCGGACTTGGTATCGGCGGCCAGGGTGAACTGGGGCACCAGCAGCAAGCCGCCGGCCACATCCGTCACGCTGAGATTCATCTTGCCGGCCGCGTCGGAAAACACGCGGTAGGCCAGCAGCTTGGTCAGCAGGGCGTCGGCGTCTTTTTCCGTATCGCCCCGCTCGGCGCACAGCAGCACCATCAGGCCGGCATCGATGGCGCCGATGGTGGCGCCATCGACCACCACCCTCGCTTGCGTGACTCTTTGCAACAGCGCAATCATGCCGTCAAGGTGACACGTGCAAACTTGCGCTTGCCAACTTGCAGCACGAACACGCCATTCTCGACCTTCAAGGCCTTGTCGCTGATGACGGTGCCATCGATGCGCACGCCGCCCTGGTCGATCATGCGCGTCGCTTCCGAGACGGATGGGCACAGGCCGGATTGCTTGAGCAATTGCGCAATCGCCAGCGGGCCGCCGCCCAGGCTGACTTCCGGCACGTCGTCAGGAATGCCGCCTTTCGAGCGGTTGACGAAGTCGGCCAGCGCATCTTCAGCCGCTTGCTGCGAATGGAAGCGGGCAACGATTTCTTGCGCCAGAGCTACTTTCGCATCGCGCGGGTTGCGCCCTTCTTCCACTTCGCGCTTCAGCTGCGCCAGTTCGGCGATCGAGCGCCACGACAGCAACTCGTAGTAGCGCCACATCATGACGTCGGAAATACTCATCAGCTTGGCAAACATGGTGTTGCCCGGTTCCGTGATGCCGATGTAGTTATTCTTCGACTTCGACATTTTTTCCACGCCGTCCAGGCCTTCGAGCAGCGGCATGGTCAGGATGCACTGCTGTTCCTGGCCGTACTGCTTTTGCAGTTCGCGGCCCACCAGCAGGTTGAATTTCTGGTCGGTGCCGCCCAGTTCCAGGTCCGACTTCAGGGCTACCGAATCGTAACCCTGCATCAGCGGGTACAGGAATTCATGCACGGAAATCGGCACGCCGCCCTGGAAGCGCTTGGTGAAGTCGTCGCGTTCGATCATGCGCGCCACCGTGTAGTGCGAAGCGAGCTGGATGATGCCACGCGCGCCCAGCGGATCGCACCATTCCGAGTTATAGCGAATTTCCGTCTTGCTCGCGTCCAGCACCAAAGATGCTTGCGCAAAGTACGTCATCGCGTTAATCTCGATCTGTTCTTTTGTCAACGGCGGGCGCGTGACGTTGCGGCCCGATGGGTCGCCGATCATCGATGTGAAGTCGCCGATCAGGAAAATCACTTGATGGCCGAGGTTTTGCAGCTGGCGCATCTTGTTCAGTACGACAGTGTGACCCAGGTGCAAGTCGGGTGCGGTAGGGTCCAGGCCCAGTTTGATGCGCAGTGGTACGCCAGTCTGTTCGGAACGGGCCAATTTTTGCGCAAATTCGCTTTCGATCAAGAGTTCATCGACGCCACGCTTGGTAATCGCGAGGGCTTCTTGTACTCTGTCCGACAGAGGAAGCGCGGCTTGAGTTGCGTTAGCCTTGGCAGGCGATGCGGTGGTGTTGATTTCCATAAAATTTGACAGTAGATCTCAAAATGGTAGTAGGTTTGCGGAGTTTGTTATAATGCCCGATCCCATCAATCTTGCCGCATGAAAACGAAACAAAATAACAATAAAGAGCGCTAGTTCAGGCATCGTTCAAAGGCAAATTTTAACTGATTGCATGAACCCTATACATAAAATCACAGGCTCCCGCCTGTACACACAGCTGGCGACGACCCGCAAAGCACGCATTATCGGCGTCTCTGCGGTGCTGCTCACCGTAGTCGCCTTCGGCGCCGCTGGTGTTGCTCCGCTGGCGCCCGACGCGTCCGACCTGCCGGTCAAGTCGATTGCCGAGAACCTGGAAATGCCCGACCTGTCGGCGCAAATCTCGGCGATGGAGCAGGTAGACCAGAATTTCACCCACGAAGAAAAAGTCCGCGCCGGCGATACCCTCGCCACCTTGCTGACCCGTCTTGGCGTGGATGATGCGGCGGCCACCAGTTTCATCAAGTCCGACAAGGTTGCGCGCGGCGTGATGCTGCTGAAAACGGGCAAGCGCGTGCAAGCGCAAACGACCGAAAACGGCGAACTGAACTGGCTGCGCGCGACCCTGGTCGACAGCACGGACAAATCGGTGAAAAACATCCTGATCACCCGCAAAGGTGACAAGTTCGTGGCGTCCGAAGTAGCGCCCCAGCTGGAACGCCGCGTTGAAATGCATGCCCGCAAGATCACTTCCACCCTGTTTGCCGCCATCGATTCCAGCCTGGACGGCACCCGCCTGCCGGATTCGATTTCTTCGCAAATCGTGGACATGTTCTCGACCAATATCGATTTCCGTTCCGATATCAAGCGCGGCGACAGCTTCAACGTGGTCTATGAAACTTTCTGGCAAGATGGCGAATTCGTGCGCGCAGGCCGCATCCTGGCCGGTGAATTCACCAACCGCGGCAAGACCTATCAATCCGTGTGGTTCGAAGACCCGGCCAGCAAGCAAGGCGGCGGTTACTACAGCTTCGACGGCAAGTCCCTCAAAAAAGCCTTTTTGAAATCCCCCCTCCAGTTTTCCCGTATCTCGTCCGGCTTCTCGATGCGCGTGCATCCGATTTCCGGCAACTGGAAACAGCACAAGGGTATCGATTTCGCCGCAGCAACGGGCACCCCTATCCACGCATCGGGCGATGGCGTGGTCGAGTCGGTCGGCATGCAAAATGGCTATGGCAACATCGTGGTCCTGAAACACTGGGCCAACTACAGCACCGCCTACGCCCACATGAGCCGCTTCGCTGCCGGCTTGAAAAAAGGCCAGAAAGTCAGCCAGGGCGATGTGATCGGTTATGTCGGCACCACCGGCTGGTCGACGGGCGCCCACTTGCATTATGAATTCCGCGTCGGCGGCGCAGCACAAGACCCAAGCAAGGTGAGCGTACTGGCGCAAGCGCCATTGACGCCAGCCGAACTGGCGCGTTTCCGCCTGGTGTCGAATGACATGATGCACCGCTTCACCCTGCTGCGTCCTAACGACACGGCAATCGCTTCGCGCTAAGCGCAGCTTGCCCCACGGGGTAGACTACAAGGCACCGCCCGTTTCGATGGCCGGTGCCTTTTTTATTCATCTACCTCATCACGAAGGAAGAATATGCTTTATATCGGTCTGATGTCCGGCACCAGCCTCGATGGCGTCGATGGCGCCCTGGTGGATTTTTCAGAGGACGGCGTGCGCAGCCTGGCTGATGCTTATATAGCCTTCCCTGCCAGCCTGCGCAGCGACCTGATGGCGCTGCAAGGTCCGGGCCAGAATGAAATCGAGCGCGAGGCGCTGGCCGCCAACGCCTTGGTGCGCCACTACGCCGACTGCGTCACTACTCTGCTGCAACAAGCCGGCATCGGTCCTGAAGCCATTGTTGCCATCGGGGCACACGGGCAAACCATCCGCCACCGTCCCGAACTGGGTTTTACGCGCCAGCTGAATAATCCTGCCCTGTTGGCCGAACTGACGGGCATCGACGTGATCGCCGACTTGCGCAGCCGCGACGTGGCGGCTGGCGGCCAGGGCGCGCCGCTGGTGCCCGCCTTTCACCAGGCCATATTCAATGAAGCCGGCAAGACGCGCGTGGTGGCCAATATCGGCGGCATCAGCAATATCAGCGTGCTGCATGCCGATGGCACGGTGACGGGCTACGATACGGGTCCGGGCAATGCCTTGATGGATGGCTGGATCCTGCAGCACCAGGGCCACGCCTACGATGCGGATGGCGCCTGGGCTGCCACCGGCTCGGTGATCCCCGGCTTGCTGGCCGACTTGCTGGGTGAAGCCTATTTTTCGCTGCCGGCGCCGAAAAGCACGGGCCGCGACCTGTTCCATGCCGACTGGCTGGCCGGCAAGCTCGCCAACTATCCGCACGCCCTGCCCGCCGACGTGCAAGCAACCCTGACCCGCTTGACGGCCGTCAGCCTGGCGCAAGCCATCGCGCGCGACGGCGCGCAAGCCGATGCCGTGTATGTATGCGGTGGCGGCGCATATAACGCCAGCTTGCTGCGGGAGCTGGCGAAAGAGTTACCAACAATGAAAGTTGAATCGACGCAGGCGCTGGGCGTGGCGCCCAGTCAGGTCGAAGCACTGGCGTTTGCCTGGCTGGCCTGGCGCTTTACCCAGCGCAAGCCGGGCAATCTGCCAGCAGTGACGGGCGCGCAGGGATTGCGCGTGCTGGGAGCGCTGTATCCGCGCTAGAGGAATCGTAGAAACACAAATAGCGGATCAGTGATCCGCTATTTTTAATCCGCCATGATCTCAGCGTGCCTGAAAAATGTTCAGGGCAAGGCGCATGGCCGCAGGCAGTACGAATAGTACGGCCAGGCCATGCAACGCAGCCATGGACTTTTTCTCAGGTGCGCTTAAACTGAGAACGAGGAGCCGCAACCGCAGGTGGAAGTTGCGGTTGGGTTTTTGATGACGAATTGCGCACCTTCCAGGTCATCCTTGTAGTCGATTTCCGCGCCGACCAGGTACTGGTAGCTCATGGAATCGATCAGCAGCTGGACGCCGTTCTTGACCATGGTGGTGTCATCTTCGTTGACGATTTCATCGAAGGTGAAGCCGTACTGGAAACCGGAACAGCCGCCACCCTGCACAAAAACGCGCAGTTTCAGGTCGGGATTGCCTTCTTCTTCGATCAGCTGCGCGACTTTGTCAGCGGCGCTATCGGTGAAGATAATAGGGCTAGGGATCACATCTTGCATTTCAGCGACGGCATTCATTTCAGACTCCTGAGAAAACATGGCTTCATTATAGACGGTTGGCGCAAGTCGCGCTGTGGCCGGCTTGGTCACGGCCAGCGGCCGTTGTTATTTCACATTTCAGAGACGGCCAGGTGCAGCACGGGATCGACGCCCTCATGGCGGCTGAGCTTGCCTTGCACCAGCGCACCGCTGTGCATCTCCAGCACCTTGTAATACACTTCCCCGCAGATGCGGGCTTTTGGCTGGATTTCAAGCATTTCGGACACATACACGGGGCCGTTGATCTCGCCGCTGACCACCAGGCTGGAGCAGCGCACTTCGCCATCGATGCGCCCGCCCTCGCCCAGCACCACATACGTGGGCTCGCCCGACTCTCCCGTCACATTGCCGCGCACATGGCCATCGATGCGCAATCCGCCGGAAAACAGCAAGTCGCCCTGCAGCTGCGTCGAAGCGCCGATCAGGGTATCGATGGGGTTTTTCGCGTTGCGCTCGAACATGAACGCCATCCTTTCGGTAAACGTGACAGTTCAATCTATCACAGGTCCGGGAGAAAGGCCCCGGACCTGCACAACCATCGTGCCGAAACTCCTATTTACGGCAGCAGGGCAACATGCTGCAAGCCAGCCGTTTCTTGCAAGCCAAACATCAAGTTCATGCATTGCACGGCCTGGCCCGACGCGCCCTTGACCAGGTTATCCTGCACCACCAGCACGATCACGGTATTGCCGCCTTCCGGACGGTGCAAGGCCAGGCGCAGCATGTTCGAGCCGCGCGTGGAGCGCGTTTCCGGATGCGAACCGAATGGCATCACGTCCACGAAAGGCTCGTCCTTGTATTGCTCTTCGAACAAGGCTTGCAATTCTTCATTGCTGACATCCTTGTTCAATTGCGCATACAGGGTCGAATGCATGCCGCGTATCATCGGCACCAGGTGCGGCGTGAAGGTCAGCGCGACTTTGTCGTCCGTGAAACGCTGCAATTGGGCCGTGGTTTCCGGCAAGTGGCGGTGGCCGGCTACGCCGTAAGCCTTGAAGCTGTCGCTTGCTTCCGAGAACAGGATGCCGATCTCGGCCTTGCGGCCGGCGCCCGACACGCCCGATTTGCAGTCGGCGATCAAGCCGCCCGCGTGGACCAGGCCCGCCTTGAGCAGCGGGTAAAAGCCCAGCTGCATGGTGGTTGGATAGCAACCCGGATTGGCGATCAATTTGGCTTGCTTGATATCGTCACGGTTCAGCTCTGGCAAGCCGTACACGGCTTGGGCTATCAGCTCCGGCGCGGTGTGCGGAATCTTGTACCACTGCTCGAACTTGGCCTGGTCTTTCAGGCGGAAATCAGCCGCCAGATCGATGACTTTCACGCCGGCAGCCAGCAGCGCCGGCGCTTGCGCCATGGCAACACCGTGCGGCGTGGCAAAAAAGACCACGTCGCATTGCTCCAGGTTCGCCTTGTCCGGCGACGAAAACGCCAGTTTCACGTGGCCACGCAAGGAAGGATACATGTCAGCAACGGGCAAGCCATCTTCCTTGCGCGAAGTAATCGCCGTCAACTCGACATCGGGGTGATTTGCCAACAAACGCAGCAATTCCACGCCCGTGTATCCAGTGCCGCCGACGATGCCAACTTTGATCATGTTCTTTCCTTGTGTGTATAAATTCTATGAATAAATAAGGGTGCTGCAGCATATGCATGGATGGCAATGTGCATATTTTACAGCGCAACGGCATGTCACGCTGAAATGCAAAAAAGCCGCCAGACCTGCGTCCAGCGGCTTTTCGACCAGCGCCAGAAGGCGCTGTAGCGTGAAAATTAACGCTTCGAGAATTGTTTTGCGCGACGTGCTTTGCGCAGACCAACTTTTTTACGCTCAACTTCACGTGCATCGCGGGTCACGAAGCCGGCTTTGGCCAGATCCGATTTCAACGCTGCATCGTAGTCGATCAGTGCGCGGGTGATGCCGTGACGAACTGCACCAGCCTGGCCGGACTCGCCGCCGCCGTGAACGTTGACTTTGATGTCGAAACGCTCAACATTGCCGGTCAGTTCCAGAGGTTGACGAATGACCATCAGACCGGTTTCGCGCGAGAAGTATTCGTTTGCTGGTTTGCCGTTAACAACGATCAAGCCTGTGCCAACTTTGATAAAAACGCGAGCCACTGCACTTTTGCGACGGCCGGTTCCATAATTGTAATTACCGATCATGTCAGTTCCTTAGAGAACAAGTGCTTTAGGTTGCTGAGCAGCGTGCGGATGGGAACCTTCCGCGTACACTTTCAGCTTCTTGATCATTGCGTAGCCGAGTGGGCCTTTAGGCAACATGCCTTTGACCGCTTTCTCAAGCGCGCGACCTGGAAAACGCTGTTGCATTTTCTGGAAGTTGGTTTCGTAGATGCCGCCTGGATAGCCAGAGTGACGGTAGTAAATTTTCTCAGTAGCTTTGGTACCGGTCACACGCAGTTTGCCTGCGTTGATGACGACGATGAAGTCGCCGGTATCGACGTGAGGAGTAAATTCTGGTTTGTGTTTGCCGCGCAGTCGGAGTGCCACTTCGCTGGCAACACGTCCGAGGACTTTGTCCGTCGCGTCAACCACGAACCAATCGCGCTGGACTTCATGTCCTTTAGCGGAAAATGTTTTCATGTTGACTTCCTAATAGATTACACGCTCAAATGGTGGTTCCGCCGGTACAACTGTGCGGACTCTGCCTTATTTACTTTTCCTGAGCGAACGGAAAGCCGACAAGTATAAGCGGCTTTGCCGTACCGCGTCAAGTGCAAACGTAGAGCTGTCGCGGCTTGGCGGGCCGAACATGGACGGTCTATCCTCCATTACAATACAAAACGCTTACAACTTCGGAGAGTACGATGGAATGCAAAGTTAGCTGGAATGGCCCGTCGGGCATGAGTTTTCGGGCAGAGACCGGCTCCGGCCATCTGGTGACGATGGATGGCGCGCCCGATGGCGGCGGCCACAACCTGGCGCCGCGCCCGATGGAAATGGTGCTGCTCGGCACGGGCGGCTGCACCGCCTATGACGTGGTGCTGATTCTGAAACGGGGCCGCGAAGCCGTCAGTGGCTGCGAAGTCACCCTCAAGGCCGAGCGCGCCGACACCGATCCGAAAGTGTTCACCAAGATCCACTTCCACTTCACCGTACGCGGCAAGGCCTTGAGGCAGAATGTCGTGGAACGGGCGGTGGCCTTGTCGCATGACAAATATTGCTCGGCTTCCATCATGCTGGCGAAGACCGCCGAGATTACGCACTCGTTTGAAATCATCGAGGAATAAAAACTGGGGTCAGACCCGACGGGACTCGGCGTCCCCGTCTGCCCCCGGCTCTTTTTGCGCCTAAATATAATAAGCAGTCTTGGTCATGACCTTGCCCATCAGGCCCATCAAGGCCTTCACCGGCGCCGGCGTATCGATGGCGCCCAAGCGCTGCGCCGCCGCGCCATGCTCCACCTCATCGATCTGCATCTGACGCACGATGGCGCGCGATTTGGCGTCTTGCGGCGGCAGCTCTTCCAGGTGGCTGGCCAGGTGGGCTTCTACCTGGCGCTCTGTTTCCACCACGAAACCCAGGCTGCGGCCGTCGCCCATGCGGGCGGCCAGCGTGCCGAGCGCGAACGAACCGGCGTACCACAGCGGGTTGAGCAGGCTCAAACGCGAACCCAGTTCCGTCAGGCGCTGCGCCGTCCAGGCCAGATGATCTTCTTCTTCCCGGCCCGCTTCATCGAACTGGGCGCGGATCGCCGGGCTATGCGCATAACGCGCCTGCGAGTTGTACAGGGCTTGCGCGCACACTTCACCAACATGGTTGACGCGCATCAAGCCGGCGCTATGACGCTGCTCGGCGGCGCTCAGGGTGGCGTCAGGCGCTTGCGCGGCCGGCGTGGGGCGCGAGGCTGAAGCGACGCCGGCCATGACGCGCAGGGCCTTGTCGGCGCCAACAATCAAACGATCCAGGGGAGTAAAGTAAGGGTTCGCGGTCATCGTCGCTATGCTCATTCATGTATGGGGAAACATGGATTATAGGACGATCAAGGCCAGCCGTCCCCACGCCGGCAGCAGGGGGACTCAGGCTTTATTGACCTGTGCGCGCTTTTTCCTGCTCGATCCAGTCCACCACGGGGCCGATGGCGTCGAGCCCGGACAGGCTTTTGGCCACGCCCAGGTTGAGCGAAATCAAAAAGGAAATACTGTCGATGGGAATGTCGGGGCAGTGTTCGGCAAACGCGGCCAGGAAGCGTTCCGATTGCAGCACGCGCAAGACTTTCTCGCCGCTCATGAACTGCAGCACGCTGGCGATGCTGTGCCCGCCACCGAGGCTGTGATAAATAAAACGGTTGTAGCGGGCATCCACCTGCTTGAAATCGATCTCTTCCTGCCGCATCAGGCCGGCCAGGTAATACAGTCCCAGGCTGACACGAAAGAAGCCGATGGCTTCCGCGCTGGTCATGCCGGCGCGCGCCACGGCCAGCACTTTGTCTTGCGTGGCCTGATCGATGCTATTCATGGTCCTGTCCTCCTTATGCGCCAGCTGGCAACGCTCCCTGAGCCAGCTTGCATGAAGATGCTGACTTTTTCAATACGCTTTTCGATATTTCCACCTTGCAAGTTACATTTTTTACATGCTACTCTGTTCTCCCCGACAACATGGACACATCCTATGATAGAGGTCAAGCACCTGGCAAAACGTTTTCGCATGCCTTCCAGGAAGGATAACAAAGGCAAAGCGCTGCAGACACGCGATCCCCGCGAACACGAAGGCTGGTTCCACGCCGTGCGCGACGTCAGTTTCAGCTGTGCTCCCGGAGAAGTGCTGGGCTTGCTTGGCCCCAACGGCGCCGGCAAGACCACCACCTTGCGCCTGCTGTCGACGGCCTTGCAGGCCGATGCCGGCAGCGCCTTCGTGAATGGCGTCGATGTGCTGCAGCAACCGCTGGTGGCGCGCCAGAGCATCGGTTTCTTGTCGGGCTCGACGGGATTGTACGGCCGCCTGACGGCGCGCGAGAATGTCGAATATTTCGGCCGCCTGCACGGCATGCCGGCCGAGCAGCTGAAACGGCGCTGCGATGAATTGTTCGCGCTGCTGCAAATGGAAGAGTATGGCGACAAGCGCGCCGACCAATTATCGACCGGCATGAAGCAGAAATGCGCGATCGCCCGCACCGTGGTGCATGCGCCGCAAGTGGTCATCCTCGATGAGCCGACCACCGGCCTCGATGTGATGTCCTCGAAAATCTTGCTCGATTTCATCGCCAGCTACAAGGCGCTGCGCGTACCGCTGATCTTTTCCACCCACCACTTGCACGAAGTGGAAAAACTGTGCGACCGCGTCTGCATCATCAACCGCGGCACCACCGCCTTCAATGGCACGGTCGATGAGTTGCGCCATCTGGGCGGCAGCCACGATCTGTACGACGCCTTTGTCGGCGTCATCAACCAGGGAGCCTGAGCGCATGTGGACGATTTACCTGAAAGAATTGCTGGAACTGACGCGTGACCGCAAGACCCTGATCTTCACGATCCTGATCCCCATCTTCGCCATGCCCTTGATTTTTGGCGGTTTTGCTTATGTCTCGAGCAATATGTTCAAGAACGCCAAGCTGGCGGACATGAGCTACGCCGTGTTCGGCAAGGAACATTCACCGGGCTTGAGCGCGCGTTTTGCACAGCAGGGCAATCTGCACGAAGTGAGCCTGGCCAGTGAAAGCGAGATCCGCCAGGCGATTTCGGACGAACGCATCAAGTTCGCCGTGGTGATCCCGCCCAGCTTCGATACTGCCCTGCAACAGCAGCAGCAAGCGCGCATCACCCTGCATTACAACAGCGCCAGCACGGTCGATGTCACGCAGCAGCGCGTGCGCGAGATCGTCGACGCCTACAACAACAGCTTGCGCTCGACGGCGCTGTCGGCGCTGGGCCTGAATGCCGGTCAGCTGGCGTTTGCCCTGAACCCCATCGTGCTCGACAAGCAATCGACGGCCAACCAGCGCGAACAGATGGGCGCCATCGTGGGCGGCATCCTGCCCTATCTGCTGCTGATGGTGTGCCTGACGGCCGCCATGTACCCGGCCATCGACCTGGGCGCCGGCGAAAAGGAACGTGGCACCCTGGAAACCCTGCTGCTGGCCCCCGTGCCGCGCGGCGCCATCGTGCTGGCCAAATTCCTGGTGCTGTTTACGGTCGGCATGACTTCGGCCGTCCTGATGGTGGGCAGCATGGCCGGCTTGCTGCTGTACTTCGGCAACTCGCTGGAAGGCAACCTGGCCTTGCTGGTGCGCAGCATCGGCTTGCCCGACCTGGCCATGGTGACCCTGATGCTGGTGCCGACGGCCGCCATCTTCGCCTCGCTGCTGCTGTCGATCTCGATCTATGCAAAAAGCTACAAGGAAGCGGCCGGCATGATCACGCCGTTGATGTTGCTGATCATCTTGCCAACGGTGCTGGCCATGCTGCCCGGCGTGGAGCTGAACTGGATGTGGTCGATGGTGCCGCTCACCAATGTCTCGCTGGCCATGAAGGAATTGGTCAAGGGCACCATGGATTACCGCATGTTTGGCGCCATCCTGGCCTCGACCACCATCATCGCCGGCGCCCTGCTGCTGCTGTGCCGCTGGTGGTTCAAGCGCGAATCGGTCCTGTTCAGGAATTAAGGCCGTCCGGGGGGCGCGAACGCGCGCCGTCCGCCCCCGCCAATTGCACTCTGGACCCGCGAAAATACCGTACATCGCATGCAACTGCCCAGTACGTCTTAAATTCAATACAATGCCACCATACGATAGCCCCGCGCCACCAGTCTGGCGCCGGGCTGCAACACAGCATGAGCAAGGAGTTGTATGGAATTACAGATCCGCAAATTATCCAAGACCTACGCCAACGGCGTGGTGGCGCTGGATAACATTTCGCTGACGATCCCGCCCGGCATGTTCGGCTTGCTGGGCCCGAACGGCGCCGGCAAGTCGACCCTGATGCGCACCCTGGCCACCTTGCAGGAATGCGATTCGGGTTCGGTCTTCTTTGGCGATTACGATGTCCTCGACGACAAGGACGAGGTGCGCCGCATGCTGGGCTATCTGCCGCAAGACTTTGGCCTGTATCCGAAAGTGACGGCGTATGAGCTGCTGGACCACTTTGCCAACCTGAAAGGCTTGTCGAACCGCGCGCGGCGCCGCGAAGTGGTCGACGGCCTGCTGCAGCAAACCAATCTGTTCGATGTGCGCCATCAGCGCCTGGGCGGCTTTTCGGGCGGCATGCGCCAGCGTTTCGGCATCGCGCAAGCGCTGCTGGGCGACCCGAAACTGATCATCGTCGATGAACCGACGGCGGGCCTCGATCCGCAGGAGCGCGTGCGCTTCCACAACCTGCTGTCCGATATCGGTGTCGACAAGACGGTGATCCTGTCGACCCACATCGTGTCCGACGTGGCCGACCTGTGCGCCAACATGGCCATCATCAACAAGGGCAATTTGCTGCTGTGCGGCAAAACGCAGGACTTGATCGATGACGTCAGCTGCAAGATCTGGGCGCGTTTCGTCGACAAGAAAGAGCTGACCAGCTTCCAGCAGCGCCACGCCGTCATTTCCACCCGCCTGCTGTCGGGGCGCACCCTGATCCACGTGTATAGCGACGACGATCCGGGCGACGGCTTCGAGGAAGCCATCGGCGACCTGGAAGACTTGTATTTCGCCACCATCACGGGGCGCCACCACGTCGACCCGGTGTGCGATTAAGGAGCGGCCATGTTTGCCATCGCCAGCTTTGAAGCGCGACAACGGCTCAAGCTCTTGTCCACCTGGGTATATTTCCTCATGTTCCTGGCGCTGTCCATGCTGTGGATGGCCACGGCCGGCGGCGTCTTCAAGGAAGCCACCATCTCATTCGGCGGCAAGTTCCTGATCAACGCGCCCCGTTCGCTGGCCTTCACCAGCAGCATCCTGGGCTGCTTCGGCGTGGTGGTGGTCGCCGCCATGATGGGCCGTTCAGTGCAGCAAGACTTCGAATACGGCATGCAGCACTTCTTCTTCAGTGCGCCGCTAAAGAAATATCAATACGCGTTCGGCCGCTTCCTGGGCGCATATGCCGTGCTGGCCATCATCTTTTCCAGCATCGTGCTGGGCGCCTGGCTGGGCAGCTACCTGCCCGGCATCGATCCCGACCGCCTGGGGCCGCAGCGCGCGCAAGCCTATCTGATGCCGTATGTCTTCACCCTGCTGCCCAATCTGTTCATCTTCGGCGCCATCTTTTTCATCATCGCGGCGCTGACGCGGCGCATGCTGCCCGTCTACATCAGCTCGGTAGTCATGCTGATCGGCTACCTGGTGGCGCCCTCGCTGGCGCGCGACCTCGATTTCAAGACCCTGGCCGCCCTGATCGACCCGTTTGGCACCACGGCGCTGATACGGCTGACGGAATACTGGCCGAATGCGGAACGCAATACGCGGCTGATCACGCCGGACGGGGTGTACCTGCTGAACCGCGTCATCTGGTTCGGCTTTGCCCTGGTGGCGCTGCTGCTGGGCTACTGGCGTTTTCACTTCCATGCCGCCCCCGACAGCGGCGCGGCCAAGCGCCACGGTGAAGGGGAAGTGCCGTTGCGCCTGTCGAACGCCTCGCTCGCCACGCATGAGCCACCGGATTTTGCGCAGCGCAGCCTGGCCGGCCTGCTGTTCCAGATGAGCTGGCTGAACTTGCGCGAAACCATCAAGAACATCTATTTTGTCGTCATCGTGCTGGCCGGCGTGCTGACCATGTATGCGGGCGCGCTCGACATCGGCTCCATGTATGGCACGAATACCTATCCCGTGACGGAAGCGGTGCTGGAACTGGTGCATAACTCGTTCACCTTGTTCATGCTGGTAATCACCACCTTTTATGCGGGCGAACTGGTGTGGCGCGAGCGCGAAGGCAGCATCCACCTGATGCTCGACGCCCTGCCCGTGCCCAACTGGCTGCCATTGCTGTCGAAACTGCTGGCCCTGATCGGCCTGCAAGCCTTGCTGAGCCTGGCCATCATGCTGTGCGGCATGTCGATCCAGATCGTCAACGGCTATTACCATCTGGATCCAAGCCTGTATCTGCAATCGCTATTGCTGACCTATTTGCCGTCCTATGCGCTGACGGCCGTGCTGGCCATTTTCGTGCAGGTGCTGTTCAACCAAAAGTACCTGGCCTATTTTGCGATGATCCTGTACTACATCGCCAGCGTCACCTTCTCGTCGCTGGGCCTGGACGACCCGCTGCTGTTATATGGCAGCACGCCCGGCTTCATGTATTCCGCCATGAACGGCGCCGGCCACTACCTGTTGCGCGAACGCTGGTACTTGCTGTACTGGAGCGGCGCGGCCGTGATGCTGACCGTGCTGTCCCTGCTGTTCTGGCCGCGCGGCGCGCAAGACAGCTGGCGCATCCGCCTGCGCCTGGCCCGCCATGCACTGACGCAACCGGTGCTGGCCAGCTTCGCGGCCGGCCTGTTGATCTTCCTGGGCGCCGGCGGCGTGCTGTTTTACACTTTCCACGTGGCCAATGATTACAAGTCCGGCTACGCCGTCGATGCAGACCGGGCCAGCTTCGAGCAGCACTACAAGAAATTTGCCGCCACGCCACAACCGCGCATCACCGATGTCAAGCTCGACGTCGCCATCTACCCGGACCAGCGCCGCCTGGCCGTCAAGGGCCGCTACCTGCTGGAAAACAAGACCAGTGCGCCGATCAGCCAGATTCTGGTACAGCAAGATCCGAAGGCCAGCATGCGCCTGCGCTTCGATACGCGGGTACACCCGGACCTGGACGACAAGCGGCTGGGCTTTTACAGCTACCGCCTGGCCGCGCCGCTGGCGCCTGGCGCCACCCTGGGCCTCGATTTCGACATCGACTACGCGCCGTGCGGCATACTGGGACTGGGCCAGGAGACGCCGGTGGTGGCCAATGGCACCTTCTTCACGAATGCCGTGCTGCCGCATATCGGCTACCAGCCGCAGCTGGAGCTGACGGATGCGCGCGACCGCAAGAAACATGGCTTGCCGGCGCAGGAGCGGGCCTTGCCGCGCAACGATCCACGGGGTCTTGCCAACAACTACGTCGCCAACGATGCCGACCGCATCCGTTTTGACGCGACCGTCAGCACGGTGGACGGCCAGACGGCCATCGCGCCAGGCACGCTGGACAACGACTGGATCGCCAAGGGCCGCCATTACTTCCATTACACGATGGACCAGCCGATGCTCAATTTCTACGCCTTCCAGTCGGCCCGCTATGCCGTGCGGCATGAGCGCTGGCAAGATGTGGCGATCGATGTGTATTACCAGCCTGGCCATGAATATAATCTGGACCGTTTTATCCGCGGCAGCAAGGATGCGCTCGAGTACTACACGAAAAACTTTGGCCCCTATCAATACAAGGTCTTGCGTATCGTCGAGTTCCCCCGCTACGCCACCTTTGCGCAATCGTTCGCCAACACGATTCCTTTCTCGGAAGGGCTGGGCTTTATTGCCAAGGTCGACGACAAGAATCCCAAGGATCTCGACTACCCGTTCTATGTGACGGCGCATGAAGTGGCGCACCAGTGGTGGGCCCATCAATTGGTCGGCGGCAATACGCGGGGTGCGACCGTGCTCAGCGAGACCCTGGCCGAATACTCGGCGCTGATGGTGATGAAGAAAACCTTTGGCCCGGAAAAGATGCGGCGCTTCCTGCGCTATAACCTGAGCCAGTACCTGATGGGCCGCAGTGGCGAACGCAAGAAAGAGTTGCCGCTGGCCGAGAATGAAAACCAGGATTACATCCATTACAACAAGGGTAGCCTGGCCATGTATCTGCTGCAGGATATCGTCGGCGAAGACAAGATCAATGGCGTGTTGCGCGACCTGCTGCTGAACTACGGCCAGAAGGGTCCGCCGTACGCCAGCGTGACAGCGCTGATCGACGGCTTGCGCAAGGTCACGCCAGCGGACCAGGCCTACCTGATCGACGACCTGTTCGAGAAAATCGTACTGTTCGATAACCGCGCCCTGTCCGCTACGGCGCACAAGCGGGCCGACGGCAAGTATGACGTCACCATCAATGTGCAGGCAGGCAAGCTCCATGCGGGCGAACAGGGCGAGGAGCAGGAAGTGCCGCTGCACGACCTGATCGAGATCGGCGTGGACGACAAGGATGGCACGCCGTTGCTGCGCGAACGCAAGCTGGTCACGGCCAAGCAGAACAGCTATACGGTGGTGGTCAATGGCCGGCCGGGCAAGGCGGGCATCGATCCCGATAACAAGCTGATCGACCGCAAGCCCGACGACAATATGGTAACTGTCGACGTCAGCGACAAATAATCATCGCAGCAATAAAAATGGCCGCCGCATGATTCATCCGGCGGCCATTTTTAGCACGGCGTCAGGCAGTGCGCGTCACTATGGACAGGCTGATGCCCATTTCCGTCAGCGCCAGCAAATCGGCCAGCGACAAGTCCAGCGGCTCCTGGCCAGCCTCGGCACGCAGCTCCAATTGCAATTCAGCCACAATGCGCGGCATATCAAAGCTGACGCCACGCGACGTGCATTCGGCCAGGTAGCTGCGCAAGCGCGAAGGCAAGACTTGCGGTTGCGATGCCTGGGCCACCAGCACCTCGAAACCGGAATCGAGGTACACGCGGCCGCCCTCCTTCGCCTCGCCCTTGCGCCACTGGCGTTCCGGGTCGCTGGGCAAGACTTCGAGGATGGATGTCAAGGTGGCGTCATCGCCATGCACTATCAACTTGGCCATATTCATATTGCAAGACTTTCTTATCGCGGCGCCGCCTGGGTTGGCGGCACCATCATCAAAACGACAAGTCTACGCATGCATGACAAATATGTCCACAAGGCAATATTAGATGCCGATCGGCATATTCGGTTTGCCTGATTACCCACGTCAAATCTCGAAAGAGAGTAAAGACCAAATAAATAGTGCGTTCATGGCTGTCCTTTGCTTGACTGATTAACTATCGATGCCGCGTGCCTTCAACGCTGCCCGCACGCCGGCGCCGTAGGCTGGATCGGCCTTGTCGAAGTGACCCAGCTGACGCTGCAGGGTTTCTGCCCGCACCTGGCTCAAGGGACCGGCCAGGTTGTCGAACAGGTTTTGCTTGCCTTGCGGCGTCAGCAAACGGAACAGATTACCGGCTTGCGTGTAATCGTCTTCCTGGCCGCGGCCATCGTAGCGCGCCGCGCCGCCATGCAGGTCCAGCGCCGGTTCGCCATTGCCCAAACCTTGCGGGGCACTGCCGGACGCCGCCACGTTGGCGTAGTTTTGCGCCGCGCCGCCATTGTGGATGGCCATGCTGCCGTCGCGCTGCTGGTTGTGGAACGGGCAGCGGGGGGCATTCACCGGCAAGTGCTGGTGATTCGTGCCAACCCGGTACAGCTGGGCGTCATGGTAGCCAAACAAACGGCCTTGCAGCATCTTGTCGGGCGAGTAACCCATGCCCGGCACGGCGTTGGCGGGCGAAAACGCGGCCTGCTCCACTTCCGCGTGGTAATTGTCCGGATTGCGGTTCAGCTCGAACACGCCTACCGGCTGCAGGGGGAAATCCTTGTGCGGCCAGACCTTGGTCAAGTCGAACGGATTCCAGCCCGTGCGCGCTTCCCATGCTGCCAACTGTTCTTCGGTCGCCACTTGCAGTTTGACATCCCATTGGGGGAAATCGCCGCGCTCGATGGCGCCGAACAGGTCGCGCTGGGCGTAGTCGGGGTCGGCGCCGGCCAGGCGGCCTGCTTCGGCAGCGCTCAGGTTCTTGATGCCCTGGCGGGTTTTCAGATGCCATTTCACGTACACGCGCTGGCCATCGGCATTGATCAGGCTATACGTGTGGCTGCCGAAGCCATCCATGTGACGGTAGCCGTCCGGCGTGCCGCGGTCCGAGAACAGCATGGTGACCTGGTGCAGGCTTTCCGGCGCATGGCTCCAGAAATCGAACATCATCTCGGCCGATTTCAGATTGCTTTGCGGATCGCGTTTTTGCGTGTGGATAAAGTCCGGGAACTTGATCGGGTCCTTGATGAAGAACATTGGCGTGTTATTGCCCACCAAATCCCAGTTGCCCTCTTCCGTGTAGAAACGCATGGCAAAGCCGCGTGGGTCGCGTTCCGTATCGGCGCTGCCGCGTTCGCCGCCCACCGTCGAAAAGCGCACGAAGGTGGCGGTTTTTTTGCCCACTTCGGAAAACAGCCTGGCCTTGGTCAAGCCGGAAATATCATGCGTGACGGTAAACGTGCCGTAGGCGCCCGAACCCTTGGCGTGCACCACGCGCTCGGGGATGCGCTCGCGGTTGAAATGCTGGAGTTTTTCGATCAGGTGAAAGTCTTGCAGCAGCAAGGGGCCACGGGAGCCGGCGCTGATGGAATTCTGATTATCGGCGACGGGGATGCCCGAGGCGGTGGTGAGTGGCGGCTGTTTCATGGCGGCTTTTCCTTGGTTGTGTTGTAACTGGTTAGCTGATGGGTTCAGTGTAACCAGCAGCACAACAAAGGAAAAGCTAATTGATTTTATTGATTCGATAGATATTTACAATGAACAACTATTTTCATCGCAAGTCTGGTCCAGCATGGCGCGCCATTTGCCCGCCTGGCCCAGGTAAGCGCCCACGTCGATCTGCCCCAGCCCGCCGTCGCCATCGTCGAGTACAAAAGTAGGGAAACCCTGGCCACCCGCCTTGGCCAGCAGCGTCCGGCTGGCCGCGATATGGCTGGCGACAGGTCCGCCTGCCAGCAAGCCGTATTGCGTTTCAAAAGCTGCCCCATCGAGGCCCAGTTCCTGCGCCAGCGCTACCAGCACCGGGAGGTCGGCGATGCGCAAGCCATCGACATAGTGCGCGCCCTGCACCTTGTGCAGCATGTCCAGTCCCTTGCCGGCCAGCGCTTCGGCCGCCAGGATGGCGGTGGTCGGCGGTTCGGAATCCATCATGGCGCTGCTGTCGTTCAGCAAGCCATGCAGATAGGCGTCGCCAAACGGCTGGCCCGTCAGCTGGGCGATGCGGCGGTCATGCGGCAAGACATAGTTGCGCCATTCAGGCGTGATCTGGCGGCGATTGCTGCCCGTCATCATGCCACCGCCGTGCAACACCACCGTCAAGCCGGGCACGGCGCGCGCC
Source organism: Janthinobacterium sp. Mn2066 (assembly GCF_049319705.1). NCBI lineage: Bacteria > Pseudomonadati > Pseudomonadota > Betaproteobacteria > Burkholderiales > Oxalobacteraceae > Janthinobacterium > Janthinobacterium sp. Mn2066. The sequence goes on from NZ_JBMOUF010000010.1 coordinate 186,709, forward strand.
GCTTCCACCAGCGGCGCGGCGGCATAACACCAGCCGCACAGGGGGTCGAAAATGTAATGCAATGTGGCCATGGGTTTATCCTTGAATCATTAGTATGTTGAAAACGAGGGGGCTTACCACTGCATCTCGCCCTTGGCAACCTTGGCGCTGATGCCCAGCCCGCTGTCCAGCCCCAGCTTCGGATAATGCTGCTGCATGGCGGCGATCAGGGCGGCCGAATTGGCGGCCTTGGCGGTTTCCGCTTCAAACGTCACCAGATAATTGCGGGTAAAGGCGATGCTGTCCGGCGTGAACGGCGAACCGGGCTTGAAGTGGCCAGGCACCACGGTGACGGGCTTGAGCGCGGCGATGCCGTCCAGGGTCTTGATCCAGTCCTGGCGCGATTGCAGGGTTTGCGTATCGGCCATCCATACGTGCAGATTGTTGAACAGCACCACGCCCCCAACCACGGCCTTGATCGACGGTATCCACACATAGGTGCGCGATGGCGTCGGGCCGCTGATGTGCAGCGACTGGCCTTCGAGCGTGATGCGCTTGCCCTTCAATGCTTGCGGAATAACAATGCTCTGCGGCGCATTGCTTTTCAGGATCGGGCCCCAGTACGCCACCTTGGCATCGGCCTTGCGCTTGATCTCGGCCACGGTGTCGGCAGTGGCGACAATCTTGGCCTGCGGAAAAGCCGCCTTGATCACGTCGAGGCCAAAGTAATAGTCGGGATCGCTGTGGCTGATGTAGACGGTGGTCAGCTTCTTGCCGCTGGCCAGGATCTTTTGCACCAGCTTTTCCGCTTCGCCACGCGAAAACTGCGCATCGATCAGCACGGCGTCATGCTGGCCGCTGACCAGTACGGAGGCGACCGGGAAGATGGCCACCTCGCCGGGATTGAAGACGTCCAGTGTCAGGGGAGCAACAGCGGCGGCATGCGCTTGCACGGCGAACGCGGCGCTGCCCAGGATGAGGGTCGAAAAGAAAGCTTTCATGGTCTGGCCTTTGCGGGAAATGGAATGCGCCCATCTTACGTTGCTCAAACCGAACGAAAAACTGGCCTATATGCAACTGTTAATTGCATGAATCGCTCTAATCAAGCCCCTCTTCCAGCATCTGCGCCAACCGCTGCAGCCAGCCGCCCGCCTGCTGGCGGTTCCATACCAGCGCCACCTGTTCGCTGCATTCGAAGGCGCAATCGTCGACCTGGATGCGCAGCAGTTCCTGGTCTTCCAGCGCGAACTCGGGCAGGTAAGCGAGCGCATCGCCCGACTTGACGAAACCGAGCAGCAATTGCAGATCGTCGCTCCAGTAGCGTATCTTGCGCGGCAAGGCATCGTCGCGCCAGCCATCGGAACGGGCACCGCGCTGGGCGCCGCAAAACAGCGAACGCGACGGGCAAGCGAAATCATGCTGCAGCACCTGGGCGCTACTGGCGTGCAGCAATCCATCGTCACTGGGCGACAGCTGCGCCGCCAGTGGGTGCGAACGGCCGGCCACCAGGTGCAGGGTCACGCTGCCGAGCGGCGTGGCTTGCCATTCCGGCGACCAGTGTTCGCCGCGCCCATCGAGCACCTCGCCCGTCACCAGCGCCGCGTCGATATCGCCACGGGCCAGCGCAGCCAGCGCTTCTTCCTCGAACATGGCCAGCATGCGCAGGTTTGCTTGCGGATACCCGCGCAAGGCGCCGGCGAGCGCCCTGCCCTGGCGCCACAGCAAGATGGCCGGGCCGCCAAGCCGGCAATCGAGCGCGGCTTTTTCACCCATGATGTCGGTGCGCGTCTGGTCGGCCAGCGCCAGCAAGGTGGCGGCGCGCTCCAGCAGCAGCTGGCCGCTGGTATTGAGCACCAGTTGCTTGGCGGAACGGTCGAACAGCGGCGTGCCCAGGCTGTCTTCCAGGCGTTTCAAGGCTTTCGAGATAGCCGAGGGCGTCAAATGCATTTCCAGCGCGGCCGCGCCCAGCGAGGGGCGGCGCGCGGCGCTGACGAAAATGCGCAAGTCAGACAAGTTCATGATGTCCTGATGGGATACGAATAGTGAATTTAAGTTGCTTTACGGGATACAAACCACAGTCTACCATCATCGCATCCCCATTTTTCGCGAGACCGCCATGTCACTGATCCAGCAACAATGGATATACCGCCAGCAGCCGCTGGCCGCCATTACCCCCGAGCACTACGAACTGGTCGAACAGACGCTCGATACCAGCCTGGCGGCCAATGAGGTGCTGATCGCATCGCGTTATTTCAGCGTCGATCCGTATATGCGCATCGGCCAGTCCAGCAAGCCGACCTACGATACCGAAGCCCATCCGCTCAATACGGTGCAGGCAGGCGCCGTGGTGGCGCAGGTGCTGGCCTCCAACAGCGCCGCGTTCGTGGAGGGCGACTGGGTCAGCGCCTATACGGGCTGGCAGACGCACGCCAAGGTCAACGCCGGCATCCTGACCAAGATCGATCCGCAGCAGGCGCCCGTCACCACCGCGCTGGGCGTGCTGGGCATGCCGGGCCGCACGGCCTGGTTCGGCCTGACCGAATCGGGCAAGCCGCATGCGGGCGAAGTGGTGGTGGTATCGGGCGCGGCCGGCGCCGTCGGTTCGCTGGTGGCGCAATTTGCCAAGCGCCACGGCGCGCGCGTGCTGGGCATCGCGGGCGGCCAGGCCAAGTGCGACTGGCTGCGCGACACATTAAAACTGGACTGGGCCATCGATTACAAGGCATTTAACGATGCCGATACGCTGGGTGCGGAAATCAAGCGCCTGACGGGCGGCGTGGACGTGTACTTCGACAACGTGGGCGGCATGATCACGGACGCCATCATTCCGCTGATCAACCGGCGCGCGCGCATCGTGATTTGCGGCCAGATCAGCCAATACAGCGGCGGCCTGGAAACCCCGGAACTGGGGCCCCGGCTGCTGCATCACCTGCTGTACCAGCGCGCCACCATCCAGGGCATGCTGGCGCGCGATTACCTGCACCGCATGGATGAAATGCGCCGTATCGTCGCGCCGTGGGTGCAAGCCGGTGACATCGTGTTCGAGGAAACCATCATCGAAGGCTTCGAGCAATTGCCGAGCGCCCTCAATTCCCTGTTCGGCGGCGAACACCGCGGCAAACTGCTGGTGAAAGCATGAAGAAACTCGCTGTGACGCTATGCGGCGCGCTGCTGTCGCTGGCGGCGCTGGCGGCCGAGCCCGCCATGCCGGGCATGGCCATGCCGGCCGGCCACACCAATCCGCATGCCAGTATGCCGACCTGGGGCACGCATGGCATGGCCATGTTTGGCGGCAAGAACGGGCTGACCGCCGCGCACTTGCCGATGGCCCATCCACCGCACGATTACCAGGCCATCTTCACCTTCCATGTGGCCGACGCGAAGATCGATGCGGCGCTGCGCCAGCGGCTCGAAGCGCACCCTACCTTGTGGACCATCGCGCCGGAAAAGTTCGAGCTGAACCGGCTGGACCCGGCCTCGAACAATCCCCTGAGGCACTTCAAGGCAGACATCGTGCTCGGGCATTTCGAGCAGGATGGCAAGACCGAATACCCTGACGTCACCATCGTGGTCGATAAAATCGAGCTTTATTTAAAACTGTAAAAATATATACACAATTCGATATTTAAAATAATATAGCCAGAATCGTGAATAGCGCATTGCATTATAAACAGCATTGCAAATTGGCGGGACTAGGAATACAGTATAAAAAGCATACCGCATTATCAGAGCATGATGAATGCGCCGCCCATATACGTATTACTACATAGTCACCACCATTAAACCACCACGCCTGAAATCGAATGAAGACGAAAACTACCTTAGCCATTTTTTCCCTGATGTCGTTGCTGAGTTTTGGCGCGGCTTCGGCCAAAGACATGAACGCCACGACCACGGTCGGTAACCAGGCGGCAGCCAGCCACCACGAAGAAGAAGCGCCAACCTACCTGAAGGCCGTGCGCCTGATCAACCTGCCCAATGGCGACTGCGCCTTTGAATATGGCAAGCTGGAAACCAAGGTCCATATGCCGGCCACCAGCTTCTTCGCGCAAACCAAGGTCGACGCCTATGAAAAAGTGGCCCATCCGGCGCCACGCATGCAGTACGTCGTGACCCTGAAGGGCAAGCTGCAGTTCAAGGTGACGAATGGCGACACCTTCATCATCGAGCCAGGCACCATCCTGATCGCCGAAGACGTGAAGGGCAAAGGCCACACCTGGGACTTGCTCGACGGCGACAAGTGGGACCGCCTGTATATTCCGATCCCGGCCGGCGCGGATGACCATTTCATCGCCGATAAAAAATAAGATGATCTGATTTTCAACTCAGCCTCTCATCGGCTTTAGCCTGAAGTGAAAACTTCAGGCTTTTTTTATTCCCGAAAGGAAAACTGAAAAATAATCGAGCCATCACATTTATTTATAAGCGCCATTCACGATATTCCGGATTGCATTTTAAAAATAAGATAATATCGACCTTATCTATAATTCACATCAGCATTATTAATATGTCCAACTTCATTTCTCCCGTCCCAGCGTCTTATCAGGGTATCTGGCGGCGCACCGGTATTTTCCGCAGCGATGGCCGCATCGATTTGACGACCAGCGTCTGGTGGTTCCAGTCAGCGCTGTTCCACATCGATTTGCGCGTGCCGCAAGACCGGCCCCGCGTCACCGACCCAGCCCTGCTTGCCAGCCTGCCGCCCGCACAACTGGCCCGCTTTGGCGCCCAGAGCGGCTTTGCCGGCGTCACCGTGGTGCAAGGCGAGCGTTGCGAGTGGCGCCCGGAAATCGCCTTCCCCACCATCAGCGAGGAGATTGACGCCGGCCTGATGCGTTTCGACACGCCGGACAATCTGCATGAAAGCGGCCTCGACGCCAGCTACCAGGAAGACTGGCTGCGCGTGGCCTCCGGCCCCGTCCTTGGTGCACGCCTCGACAGCCTCGACGATAGCGGCAAGGTCGCTTACCTGATCATCGGCGGCGAGCAGGCGGCCTGGGCCTGCGGACGCGCGGATGCGCAGTTTCCGGCAACGACAGGCAGCGAATTTTCACTGCTGCGGCGCGCCCACGCGGCAGCGCCATGGCATATCGCCGCCTCGAATCATGGCTGGCTGGAACAGGGCGCAACGATGGTCTTGCCAACACTCGACGACAGCCAGCCTGGCCAGGTGCTCAGCGTGGGCGCTGAACGTTGGCGTATCGACAAAATCGGATAGTCGCGCTCGACATAAAAAAATACAGTGTCATTGTTACGTAACAAATAATTGTTATCTTGCCAGCTTCTTCAACCGAGCTGGATCGATCACATGACACGCAGAAAAACTTCCGTCGCTGCCTGCAGCGTCGCAATCACCTTGATGCTGGCCGCCTGCGGCAGCGACAATAAAGAAGTCGTGGTGGAAGCTCCACCGAAAAACGTCATCTTCTTCCTCGGCGATGGCATGGGCCTGACCACCATGACGGCGGCGCGCATTTACTCGGTGGGCGAAGAAGGTTCGCTGACCATGGATACCTTGCCGGAAACGGCCTTCGTCAAGACCTTCTCGAACGACGCGCAAGTGACCGACAGCGCGCCATCGATGGCCGCCTACATGACGGGCGTCAAGATGAACAATGAAGTCATTTCCATGTCGGCCAATACGGTCGCCATCGAGCCAGGCGTGGACGCCAATGGCAACAAGCTGGTCAACAAGTGCGGCGCCGGCAATGGCACGCCAGCCACCACGCTGCTGGAACTGGCCAAGGCCAAGGGTTTTGCGGCAGGCGTGGTCAGCACGGCGCGCGTCACGCACGCCACGCCAGCGGCCACCTACTCGCATATCTGCCACCGCGACCTGGAAAACGATATCGCCGCGGCACTGGTGCCAGGCGGCGCAGGCTACAACAGCGCCCTGGGCACCACCGGCCTGGAAGTGGTCCTGGGCGGCGGCGCGCAATTCTTTACACCATTCAAGAACGGCGGCAAGCGCGCCGATGGCCGCGACCTGGTGGCCGAACTGAAAGCGAAAAACTACACCGTCGCCAACACAGGCGCCGACTTCAAGGCCGTCGATGGCACGAAAACCGACCGCTTGTTCGGCACCTTCACTTCCAGCCACATGAGCTATGACCTGGACCGTGATGCCACCAAGGAACCAAGCCTGGCGGAAATGACCACCAAGGCGATGGACGTATTGGCTAAGAACAAGAAGGGTTATTTCCTGATGGTCGAAGGCGGCCGCATCGACCATGCGCTGCATGAAACCACCGCCAAGAAAGCGCTGCAAGACACCGTCGCTTTCGACAACGCCATCAAGGCCGCCATCGACAAGGCCAAGCTGACCGACCCGACCCTGGCCAATACCCTGATCGTCGTCACGGCCGACCATGACCACACCCTGGTGCTGAACGGCTACGCCAAGCGCACCGGCAAGACGGCCGCCGGCAACCCTGGCGTACTGGGCCTGGTGAAGAACTATGTGACCGGCGCCATCGAGAAAGACCTCGACGGCGCACCGTACTCCATCATCGGCTTCGGCAATGGCGAAAACCGCACGCAAGCGAGCCGCGCCACCATGGCAAGCCTCGATGAAACCGTGACTAGCGCCAACACTTACCACCAGGAAGCAGTGATCCGCGTTTCTGCCGGCAATGAAACGCACGGCGGCACGGATGTCTTCCTGGGCGCCATCGGCAAGGGTGCAGACACCTTCCTGGGCACCATCGACAACACCAAAGTATTCGGCCTGGTCAAGAGCGCCGGCGGTCTGTAATCCCCAAGATAAAGAATTGGACTAGCATATGAAACTCGCATTGAAACCCGCCGCCCTGAATCTCTCCTTGTTGGCCACCCTGATGGCCGCCAGCGTGGCCAGCGCCTACGCCGCCGACGCCAAGAACGTCATCTTCTTCCTCGGCGATGGCATGGGCCCATCGGTCGTGACCGCTTCGCGCATCTACAAATACGGCGAAGATGGCAGCCTGAACATGGACAAGCTGGAACGCACGGCGCGCATCAAGACCTACTCGAACGATGCGCAAACCACGGATAGCGCGCCATCGATGGCCGCCTACATGACCGGCGTCAAGATGAACAATGAAGTCATCTCGATGTCGTCGGACACCATCGCCAAGGAGCCCAGCCGCGACGCCAACGGCAACCTGGGCGTGGATAACTGCCCGGCCAGCGGCAACGGCAAATCCGTGCCGACAATTTTGGAACTGGCAAAAGCCAAGGGCAAGGCCGTGGGCGCCATCACCACCACGGAATTGACGCACGCCACCCCGGCGACGACCTTCTCGCACATCTGCAACCGCAATGCGCAATACGCGATTGCCGCGCAAAGCGTACCGGGCGGCGCAGGCTACAACGCCGCCCTGCTCGATGGCGTCGATGTGCTGATGGGTGGCGGCCGCAACCACTACACGCCATGGTCGGCCACCAATAAATATGGCCGCGCCGATGGCCGTGACCTGCTGGCGGAATTTGCCGCCAAGGGCTACACGGTGGCCGCCACCAAGACCGACATGCAAGCGGCGCCGAACAACAAGAAGTTCATCGGCCTGTATTCCACCCGCAGCCACCTGGAATATGAACTGGACCGCACCGCCACGCCGCCGCTGGGCGAAGGCGCGACCCAGCCTAGCCTGTCGGAAATGACCGTCAAAGCAATCGATCTGCTGTCGCAAAACAGCAATGGCTACTTCCTGATGGTCGAAGGCGGCCGTATCGACCACGCCTTGCACGGCATCAACGCCAAGCGCGCGCTGAGCGACACCATCGCCTTCGACGACGCCATCAAGGCGGCCATCGACAAGATCAAGCTGACCGACCCGACTCTGTCGAACACCCTGATCATCGTCACGGCCGACCATGACCACACCCTGGCCTTCAACGGCTATGGCAAGCGCGGCAATCCTATCCTCGACATCAACCGCGACTACAAGTCCGGCCAGCCGAGCAAGGATGCCGATGGCAATACCTACACCACCCTGGTGTTCGGCAATGGCCCGAACCGCCCGAACCTGCGCACCAGCGTCGACAGCGCCACCGCGCTGGCCGACAACTATCTGCAAGAAACGGGCGTGCGCCTGGCCAGCGAAACCCACGGCGGCGGCGACGTCAAGCTGCTCGCTACCGGCGCCGGCGCCAAGACCTTCAAGGGCACGCTGGACAACACCAAGGTGTTCGACTTGCTGAAGGCGGCATTCGGCTTTTGATTGATATCAATAAGTAGTCAGACCGGGGCGGATGACACGCAAGTGGCATCCGCCCCCTTGCACATGTAAAGGACCACCATGCAATCGCACTTGATCGCCATCCTGCTGGCGGCCGGCTTTGCCGGCACGGCACAAGCCGCCCCGGCCACTCCCGTCGACCTGGACCTGGGCATCCGCTATTACAACCGCGTGCTGACGCCGGAAGGCGTGACGCGCGAAAGCCGCTACGAAGAAAAAATGCTGCGCCGCCCCGGCCACGTGTGGGTCGAGCGCGTCTTGCCGGCCGCCCACAGTGCACACGACGATGCGCATGGCGACAACAAGAAAGTGGCGCTGAAAAGCACCCAGCATGAACACAAGCATTTCAACCCGGTCGTGATCCCGCGCCACGTGATGCTGGAAAAGAACACCGTCAAGGTGGAATACATCGATGCCCACGACAAGGTGGTGGTGGCGATCCCGAAAGCGGAATACGAGAACGTCAATTTCGACGGTTCCTGGGAAAACAGTTTTTATTTGCTGGACCCGAAGCTGGTGGCCGCCATGCCGCTGTCGAAACAGGTGTCGACCGTCGCGGGCGCGCGCTGGCGCGAAGTGGAAAAGAATGGCGTCTTCCAGCGCGTGCTGTGGGATGAGCAAAAACAGATACCGCTGATCATCGAAAGCGGCGACCGCGCCAACACCTTTTATCGCCGGGTCGACGTCAAGCTGCAGCCTACCCTGAGCCGGGCCCAACCCTGGGCGAATGTGAAAAACTACGCCCAGCGCGAGTATTCGGATTATCTGGACTAAAAAAAAGCCAGGGCAACCGCCCTGGCTTCCTATCCTGGTGGAATAAAGGTTATTCCGCCGCCACCGCCTTCTTGGCCGGCGCTTTTTTAACTGCCGGCTTTTTCACGGCCGTGGCCTTTTTCGCTGGCGCTTTCTTGGCGACGACCTTCTTGGCTGGCGCCGCGCCTTCTTCGCCTTCCACCTCGGCAGCTGCCGCCTTGCCCTTGGCCGGCGCCTTGGCGCCCGGCTTGGCCTTGCGTTCTTCAAACTCGAAGCTCACCTTGCCATCCTTGCCGCGCACCAGGAAAGCCTTGAAGGGACGGCGCGTGCGTTGCGAGATAAAGCCAGGCAACAGATCGGTCTTGCCATCGTTGAGCAGTTTTGCCATTTGTTCCGGCAAGATTTCCTGCTGCAAGATAATGCGGCCGCTGCGGAAATCGCACGTCTTCGGTTTCGCCACGCTGTGTTCGCACACATAGGCCAGGCCCATTTCATACACGCCAGCGGCGCACTTGGGACAAGGTCCCAGCGCTGTCTGGCCCGTGAAATCGACGCCTTCGCCATCTTCGCTGTCGTCGTTTTGACCGAAATCAAATTCCAGCTTGAAGTTCTGGATGTCTTCATCGCGCACGATGCGCAGGATGGCGGCGAATGGACGCCCCATCTTCGAGCGGAAACCTTGCAGCGGGCCGATGGTGCGGTCCTTCAGCAATTGTTCCACTTCCTCGATTTCGAACTGGCGCGAACCAGGCGTCTTGCTCATCGAGAATTCGCACTTGGTGCAGGCGAAACGGCGGTAGTTTTCCTTCACCACACCGCCGCAATTCGGGCACGGCGTGTGCAGGGTCGCGTAATCGCCGGGGATCGTGTCGTTGTCGTATTCCTTGGCGCGCTTGACGATGATTTGCGTCATCTGCGCGATTTCACGCATGAATTCATCGCGCGAAATCTTGCCCTTTTCCATCTGCGATAGCTTGTATTCCCACTCGCCCGTCAGTTCCGGCGCCGTCAATTCATTGACGCCCAGGCCCTTCAACAAGGTCATCAGCTGCGACGCCTTGGCGGTCGGCATCAGCTCGCGGCCTTCGCGCAGCAGGTAGCGCTCCGTCAGCAAGCCCTCGATGGTGGCCGCGCGCGTCGCTGGCGTGCCCAGGCCCTTGCCGGCCATCGCATCGCGCAGCTCGTCGTCGTCGATCAGCTTGCCCGCGCCTTCCATCGCCGACAGCAAGGTCGCCTCCGTGTAGCGCGCAGGCGGCTTCGTCACCAGGCCGTTGGCGCTGACGCTTTCCGTCTGCACTTTTTCGCCCTTGGCCACGGGCACCAGGTTACCGTTGCCATTGCTTTCCTTGTCGGCGTCTGTCGACGCTTCCTTGCCATAAATGGCCAGCCAGCCGGGATTGGTCATCACCTTGCCTTCAGTCTTGAACTGATGGCCGGACACTTCCGTGTAGCGCGTGGTGACCTGGAATTCCGCCGGCGGGAAGAATACGGCCATGAAGCGGCGCGTGACCAGGTCGTACAGCTTCTGTTCCGGTTCGGACAGGTTTTTGGGCGCGATCGTGGTCGGGATGATCGCAAAGTGATCCGAGATCTTGGTGTTGTCAAAGATGCGCTTGTTCGGCTTGACCCAGCCCTTGTCCAGGATTTGCTTGGCAAACTGGTGGTAGTTGCTGTTTTCCTTGACCACTTCCAGCGCCTGCTTGACGGTCGGCATGTAGTCTTCCGGCAAATGGCGCGAATCGGTACGCGGATACGTCAGCACCTTGTGCTTTTCATACAGCGCCTGGGCCAGGCCCAGCGTATTCTTGGCCGAGAAACCAAAACGCGAGTTCGCTTCGCGCTGCAGGCTGGTCAGGTCGAACAGGCCCGGCGCCATCGAGGTGGTCGGTTTCGATTCTTCCGTCACCGTGCCCTGGCGGCCGCGGCAGGCGGTGGCGATCGAATCGGCCGCCGTCTTGCTCCACAGGCGCTCGGCGCGCTTCTCGGGATCGTTCTCGTCCTTCTTGAACTTGGTGTCGAGCCAGCGGCCTTCATAGATGCCTGCCGCGCAGACGAATTCGGCGCGCACTTCCCAGAAGTCGCGCGGCACGAACTTTTTAATTTTGTCTTCGCGTTCGACCACGATCGACAGGGTCGGCGTTTGCACCCGGCCCACGGTGGTCAGGTAAAAGCCGCCCTCTTTCGAGTTGAAGGCTGTCATGGCGCGGGTACCATTGATACCGATCAACCAGTCCGCTTCCGAACGGCAACGGGCCGCGTCGGCCAGCGGCAACATTTCTTCGTCGCTGCGCAGATTGGAGAAACCGTCGCGAATGGCGCCCGGCGTCATCGATTGCAGCCACAGGCGCTTGACCGGTTGCTTGGCCTTCGCGTTCTGCGCGATCAGGCGGAAAATCAGCTCGCCTTCGCGCCCCGCGTCGCAGGCGTTGATCAGGGTGGTGACGTCTTTGCGCTTGATCAGCTTGTTTAATACTTTGAGGCGCGCTTCCGTCTTGGCGATCGGATTGAGCGCGAAATACGGTGGAATCATCGGCAAGTGCGCGAAACTCCATTTGCCGCGCTTCACGTCGAATTCTTCCGGTACGGCGATCTCCAGCAAGTGGCCCACCGCCGACGACAGGACGTAGTCATCCGATTCAAAGTACTCATCGTGCTTGGTAAAGCCGCCAAGCGTCTTCGCGATATCGTTCGCGACAGAAGGCTTCTCGGCGATGATGAGGGTTTTTGTCATATTTTTTAGTCTCGAAAAATGCTCTAGGATAGTTTCAGCATGCGCATCATACAGTGCATTGCCAGACGCTGACGCTTTTGTCTTTACCTGGCATTGTGACTTGTGGTCTTGTCAAGCGGCCAATGATAAGCGCGTATTGAAGAATTCGGCAAGTTATCTGCAAGCAAGGATGCGCGGGAGCAAATGCCACGGCAAACTCGGTGGCATCTTGATAGAGATCGTTGCCGGCGTGCCCTAACAATGTCCGTGGCAAGGCCGGCAAGACCGCCATGGGCTTTTTTAGTGTAGCAGGCGGGGAGGAAGGTCTTCGTCGTCGATAAACAAGTCGTCAAACATCAGCGCATCCGGTTCCTTGCCCTGGCTCCACAGCAGCATCAGCACGATCACTTTCAGCTTGCCCAGCGACACAGGCGCCTCATCGAGGGCCAGCGCGCGTTCGATGACGATTTCGCGTTGCAGCGGCGACAGTATCCTGGCGCTTTCCAGGAACTGGATGAAACCGATGGCAGCTGCGCCCAGCACATCACTTTCTTGCTGGACATAGAAACGCGTGCCCGTCGAACTGGCCGTCAGGGTGTGCTCGACACCGGCCATGGCCGTCAGGTCGGTCAGCCAGACCAGCGCTTCGGAAATCTCCACGTCGTCAAAACCGACGGCCGACAGTTTGCGCGCCAGCGCGGCCGGCTCGGGGCAGGCATCGGGGCGGTAATAAGTCTCGTAGAGGTACACCAGGATATCGAACATGGCTCTACTCTATCAGCTAAGCTCGCCACGGCACAAGAGTGCATCCCGACAAAGCGCGCCCATGCGGCATGGCCGCCACACAAGTGGCAGACTGTCATTTGCAGCGTTGAAACAATCCACCAGGCAAACGTTCCACCAGACCCGCCATTTCCAGCGCCAGCAACTCCGCCATCACGGCTTCCACGGCCAAACCACTGCGCTCGGCCAGGGTATCGGCATCGCACGGATCGTAGCCCAGCGCGGCCAGCACAGCACTTTGGGGCGCGATAGCGGGCGTGGGCGCCAGGCTTTCGGCGCCGCCCTGCCACTGCAGTTCCTGCAAGACATCTTCCACCGACTCGACCAGCTTGGCGCCCTGCTTGATCAGTGCATGGCAGCCCTTGGCCAGGGTGGAATGGATGGAACCGGGCAAGGCAAACACATCGCGCCCCTGTTCGCCCGCCAGGCGCGCCGTGATCAGGGAACCGGACAGGGCAGCCGCCTCGATCACCAGCACGCCGCGCGCCAGGCCGCTGATCAGGCGATTGCGCCGAGGAAAGTTACTGGGCATCGCGGGCAAGCCCAGCGCATACTCGCTGACGATGCAGCCCTGTTCGGCAATTCTTTGCGCCAGATCAAGGTTACGCTTCGGATACACTAAATCCGCACCGGTGCCGATCACGGCCACCGTCGAGCCCTGGCCGCGCAAGCCCCCTTCATGCGCATGCGTATCGATGCCCAGCGCCAGGCCCGAAATGATGGTCAAGCCGGCCCCGCTCAGCGACTGGGCAAACGCGGCCGCGTTCTGCATGCCCTGTGCGCTGGCGTTGCGGCTGCCGATGATGGCGATCCCCGGGCGCGACAGCAGTGCAGCCCGGCCCCTGACATATAAGAGCAGCGGTGGATCGGCGATTTCCAGCAGTAAGGGCGGATAAGCGGCGTCGGCCAGGGTCAGCACGGCGTTGCCGGGCCGCTGCAGCCACTGCAAGGTCAGCTCCAGCTGGCTGTTGGCGACCCTCCGGGGCGGCTCGGCAATGGTGCGCGCCACGCTGCTTGACACCACCTCGCACAGGGCTTCGAACGGGGCCGAAAAAATCTGCGGCGGAAAACCGAAACGGGCCAGCAAGGCGCGCGCCGCGACTGGCCCCACGCCAGACAGATGCTGCAGGCGCAGCCAGGCCGCCAGATCGTCCGCCACCTGCCCCTTGTCTACCGTTGTTTCTGCCTGCATGACACGCTCGCTGGTTAATCAGGGTCTGCCCTGACCATGGTAGCGGCGCGGCGGCGCGGCGATATCGAACGGCGCAAGAAGTGGCCCCGGACATGGCGGAAAATGGCTGCCTGCCACAGCGGCATGGGGGTCTGTGATAAAATTTCGACTTGCGGCAGACGCATTACGGCGGACTGGCGAACCAGACTGCCACGCCCTTGCACCTTGCGCGCACTGCACTACCGTATCCAAAAAGTATCCAGGAACACCCAGCCTGCATCGCCGCGCCATCTTCCGCATGGCCCAGGCACAAATAACCGGGCGCAGCGGCGCCCACCTTAACCAGTCGAATTCGTATGTCCATATTAAACATTTTGCGTTACCCCGATCCGCGCCTGCACACGGTCGCCAAGCCCGTGACGGCCTTTGATGAACGCCTGCAGACGCTGATCGCCGACATGGCCGAAACCATGTATGACGCCCCTGGCGTCGGCCTGGCTGCGTCGCAAATCGATGTGCACGAGCAATTGCTGGTGATCGACGTGACGGAAACCAAAGACCAGCTGCAAGTATTTATCAATCCGGAAATCATCTGGGCCAGCGAAGAAAAGCAGGTCTACGACGAAGGCTGCCTGTCCGTGCCTGGCGTGTATGACGGCGTCGAGCGTCCATCGCGCATCAAGGTGCGTGCGCTGGACCAGCACGGCAAGCAGTTCGAACTGGAAGCCGATGGCTTGCTGGGCGTGTGCATCCAGCATGAAATGGATCACTTGATGGGCAAGGTGTTCGTCGAATACCTGTCGCCGCTCAAGCGCAACCGTATCAAGACCAAGATGATCAAGGAAATCCGCGGCCTGGAACGCGAAGCAAGCCTGCGCGCGCAAAACCGCCGTTTTTAAGCCAGCCTCACACGAACAGGAAGAATATGAAACTGATCTTCGCAGGCACGCCTGAATTCGCCGCCATCGCCCTGAAAGACCTGCACGAAGCCGGTTTCGAGATTCCGCTGGTACTGACCCAGCCCGACCGCCCTGCCGGCCGCGGCATGCAGATGCACGCCTCGGCCGTCAAGCAATACGCACTGGAACACGGCATCGAGGTGCTGCAGCCGCTGTCCCTGCGCATGGATAGCAAGGACCCGCAGCGCGCCGCCGAAGCGCAAGCGGCCCATGAGCGCCTGCTGGCCACCGACTACGATGTGATGGTGGTGGCCGCCTATGGCTTGATCTTGCCGCGCAGCACACTCGATATCCGCCCCTGCATCAATATCCACGGCTCCCTGCTGCCGCGCTGGCGCGGTGCGGCCCCGATCCACCGCGCCATCGAGGCGGGCGACGATGAAACGGGCGTCACCATCATGCAGATGGAAGAAGGCCTCGACACGGGTCCCATGCTGGCCATCGAGCGCACGCCCATCGAAGCGGGCGACTCCACCGCCACCCTGCACGACAAGCTGGCCGCGCTGGGCGGCAGGATGATCGTCGAGACCCTGCGCAAGATGCAGCAGGCGCCACTGGAAGCCGTGCCGCAGCCGGAAGCGGGCGTCACTTACGCGGCCAAGATCGCCAAGGAAGAAGCGGCGCTGGACTTCAGCCTGCCCGCGCTGGAACTGGGCCTGAAAATCCGCGCCTTCAATCCCTTCCCCGGCGCCTGCGGCCTGGTCGATGGCGTCACCGTCAAGATCTGGGCCGCCGACGTGCTGGAAGCGGACAGCAAGCAGGAAGCCGGCCAGGTACTGGCGGCCGACGCCCAGCACGGCATCGTGGTGGCCTGCGGCAATGGTTCGCTGCGCCTGACCCAGTTGCAGAAACCGGGCGGCAAGCGCCTGCCAGCCGCCGAATTCATCAAGGGTTTCCCGCTCGAAGGCAAGCGTTTTACCTGAGTCGGGCAAACGTTCGCCGCATAAAAAAGGGCTTGCCGCGGCAAGCCCTTTTCTTGATGCAGCCACCGTGATCAGCGGCGCTGCACCTTCATCAAACGGCCGCCCACCGATGACGACAGGCTGATCTCGAAGCGGCCGCCGGCTGGCAGGGCGCTCACGTCGACACTGGCAGCACCGCCCGTCAAGCCGCTGGCAACGACTTGCTTGCGGCCATCGGCGCCCACGTACAGCACGGCTGCATACGGCTCCGTTTGCGCATCCCAGGTCAAGGCCAGCCTGCCATCGTTTTGCGTGGTGTCAAACGTCACGGCGCTGGTCGCCGCGACTGCCTTGTTGCGGCGGGCCGCCTTGTCCAGCTTGGCCAATGGCTTGCCTTGCGAAAGGACTTCCACATCCTGGATATCGCCAGGATTGGCCAGGGTGACGCGGAAGTGGCTGACGCTGCCGCTGTGGTCGGCCAGCTGCATGCTATCGAATGGCACGTCGATAGTCTTGCCGGACGCCGTCAGCACGCGCAAGGTATAAGCCGCATTCGCGCCGGCAACTTGCTGGCCGGCCGTGGTGGACGCTTCGGCAGGACGCAATTGCACGCCGGCTGGCGTGATGCGGCCGGAAATGGTCAGATAGCCATTTTCCGGTGGCACGGTGCTGGCGCCGACCTGCACGCTGCGGCCCAACAAGGTGGTGCGCTTTTCCAGGAATTGCTGGATGCGCGTGTAGCTGTAGTCCGAGAACCAGGCGCCGCTGCAATAGCTCATCACGTCCTTCATCTGCTTGGTCGTGTTGCCGCTGGCGTAGGCAGCCTGGCTCAGCTGGCCGATGGTGGCGCCATAATTGCTGCTGTAAATCGGTTGCGGCCCCAGGTCGCCGTTGTTGTACGGGTAATCGGTCACGGGATTGGCTGGCGAACCGCAATTGACATGGAACAAGCCATGGTTGTGTCCCAGCTCATGCACCATGGTGGCTAGCCATTGCGGCCAGGCATTACCAAACGGATCGATCGACGCCGTCTGCCCGAAGGTGGCGTCCAGGCCCAGTGCGGAAGGGTTGGCGCCGCCCGTCGTGCGGTTGCTGATATACGCCAGGCCGGCCGTGCGGCTGGCCGACAGTTTCGAGACGAAACCAAAGTAGAACGCCGTATTGTTTTCGTTGGCGCGCGCCGACTCCAGGGCCGGCAAGGCGATGTCGGTCCACCAGCTATCGACGCTGCTGCTGCCGGCAATGGCCAGCGGTGCACGGGTGCTGATCGTAATATTGTCCGCTGCATAAGGATAGACCAGGGCCAGCGCCGCACGGATCACGTCGGCATCCGGCACTTGCGAAATGCCATCGTCCGTGCTCAGGGGGACCAGCACCAGGTTGATTTTTGCCGCGCTCGAGATGGCCGGCGTAGCTTGCTGGCTCACTTGCGTGCCGTCATTGCCGACGGCCGTCACGCGGACTTGCAGTCCCGGCGCGATCCAGCTTGCCGGCAAGACAGCGCTGAAGTTGCCATTGAAGCTGTAGGTATTGATTGCCGTTGGCAAGGTTGCCGGACCGCTCATGGCGATGCTGCCCAGGCTGGCGCCGGTGGCCGAGGTCGCCGTCAAGGTGACTGCCGGGCTGCTGCGGCCCGTTTGCGTGCCCAGCACGGACACGCGCACGGCAGCGGCCTTGCCGCGCGTCAGGTGCAAGGACGTATCGCTGGCGTTAAAGTCCAGCACCTGGGCAAAGTCGATGCTGCCCAGGGTAAATGCCGATACCGTGCCCGCATTGACGGCGACGCGCGACGGCGCCGACAGCAGCACATTGCCGGTCGCCGTGGCAGGCACGTTCAATACCAGCTGGCTGGCCGTGGCGCTGACGATGGTCGCCTGCGTATTGCCGACCGTCGCCGTCGTCACCTGGTCGAGATTGCTGCCCTGTATCGTCACCGACATGGTTGCGCCGCTCACGGCCGTCGTGATCGAAGTCACCGACACGCTCGGCAACACGGTATAACTGTCATTGGTGATGACATCGTTATACGGGCCGCGCACCGTCAACGGTCCCGTCGCTGCCCCCACGGGCACCACCAACGCCACGCTATTTGCGCCCTGGCTTTGCAAGGTGGCGGCAGTGCCGTTGCTGAACAGCACCGCCGTCACGGCGCCCATGCCATTGCCCGTCAGCGTCACGCCGGATCCCACGCCACCACTGGCCGGCGCAATGCTGCTCACCGTCAGCGGCACATACACCGTCACGTTATAACTGGTAGCGGCCGTGCCGCTGGCAGAAACCAGGCTCAAAACGCCGGATACCGGCACGCCAGGCATCACCAGCGTAGCGCTGGTATCGCTGACACTGCTGGTCGAGACAGTCACGCCGGCGATCTGGAAAGCCGTCACCTGGCTCAGATTCGTGCCGGTCAGTACCAGGTTGCCGCCAACGGCGACATTGCTCGCTGACACTGCCGTCACGGCAGGCTTGATGGCCGGACTGTTCGAGCTGGTTGCCACCACGGTGTCGCCACCGCCCCCACCGCCGCCGCCGCATGCAGACAGGCCCAGCATGACAAACAGACAAACTAGCAGACGGTATTTCATTGCTGCCCCCTGGTTCCGCGTGGCGCGCAGCCAGGCAGCAAACATAAGAAATGTGACATATTGGTGACTTTTAGTGAGAATTAGAATTCAGAAAGCCATTATTATCCGCGAGTTTGATTCCGAAAGACAACTATCAGTGCTTTTGGTTTAATGAATTTTAATAATGAATTACATGAAATAAAAAACAATGTTTATTTAAAACATGCCCCTTTTCACTCTGCATTGCTGTACCTCAAGCTTGGTTTTTTTATCGGCAACGCCCTAAAAAATAAATGCCGAAAATCATGAAGTGTGGAAGATTTTCCACACAGCAAAATCGCAAGCTTGTCGTATCAATCAGGGAAGTCAAATGGAATAATTAACATTTTCAGAAATGCAACTATCGAATTGATAGTGGCGGCTGCGCAAGGCAAGGCAGTGGCGCGGAGGGCCGGGAAGGGAACTGCATGTGGCATGGCAACATCAGGCATGGCCAGTATTGGCCGCCGCAAGGGCGGGCCGGGAAACTAAAGCAGCCTGATGCCGTATAATTTTAGGCCCGGTGTCTCAAGGCTTGCCCGCTTTTGCCAGCCCTTGCCTGCCTACCCGGCCGGCACTCTCCCCCAGCCTATCAGGCTGGTCCGCAAGCGCCTTGCCGCCGCGCCACACCGCCCGTTGCCTATTGAAAGCTTGAAATGACCGATACCGTGATCCCCGCCCTGTCCCCGACCGAAGCCACCTTGCGCGCCATTTTGGCGCAGCGGATCATGATCCTGGACGGCGCGATGGGCACGATCATCCAGCAATACAAGCTCGACGAAGAAGCCTACCGCGGTGGTCCGCAAGGCCGTTTTATTGATTTCGCCGCACCGGCCGATAGCGGTGCGCGTGAACTGTTCGTCAAAGGCAACAACGAACTGCTGACACTGACCCAGCCGCACGTGATCCAGGAAATCCACGAGCGCTACCTGGCGGCCGGCGCCGACCTGATCGAAACGAATACCTTCGGCGCCACCACGATCGCTCAGGACGATTACCATATGGCCCACCTGGCCTATGAAATGAACGTGGCCGCGGCCAGGCTGGCGCGTGCCGCCTGCGATAAATATTCCACGCCGGACAAGCCGCGCTTCGTCGCCGGCGCCTTGGGGCCCACGCCCAAGACGGCCTCGATCTCGCCCGACGTGAACGACCCCGCCGCGCGCAACATCACCTTCGACCAGCTGGTGGCGTCTTACCTGGAACAGACGCGCGGCCTGGTAGCCGGCGGCGCCGATGTGCTGCTGGTGGAAACCATTTTCGATACGCTCAACTGCAAGGCAGCCCTGTTCGCCATCGACCTGTTCTACGAGCAAAACCCGGAGGTGGTACGCCTGCCCTTGATGATTTCCGGCACCGTCACCGATGCCTCGGGCCGTATCCTGTCGGGCCAGACCGTGCCCGCCTTCTGGAATTCCGTGCGCCACGCCAAACCGCTGACGATCGGCCTGAACTGCGCGCTGGGCGCGGCCCTGATGCGTCCGTATGCGGAAGAACTGTCGAAGATCGCCGACACCTTCGTGTGTATCTACCCGAACGCGGGCTTGCCCAACCCCATGAGCGACACGGGTTTCGACGAGTTGCCAGCCGACACGTCCGCCCTGCTGCGCGAATTTGCCGACGCGGGCTTCCTGAACATGGCCGGCGGCTGCTGCGGCACCACGCCCGAGCACATCGCCGCCATCGGCGAGTTGCTGTCCAAAAATACGCCACGTACCGTGCCGGCCCCGTCGCACGACCTGCGCCTGTCCGGCCTGGAACCGTTCGTCGTCAATGACGAATCCTTGTTCGTCAACGTGGGCGAGCGCACCAACGTCACGGGCTCGAAGGCGTTTGCGCGCATGATCTTGAACGAGCAATATGACGAAGCGCTGTCGGTGGCGCGCCAGCAAGTGGAAAATGGCGCACAGGTGATCGATATCAATATGGATGAGGCCATGCTCGATTCGCTGGCCGCCATGACGCGCTTCCTGAACCTGATCGCCTCGGAACCGGACATTTCGCGCGTGCCCATCATGGTCGATTCGTCGAAATGGTCGGTGATCGAGGCTGGCTTGAAATGCGTGCAGGGCAAGGCCATCGTCAATTCGATTTCCATGAAGGAAGGCGAAGCGGAATTCCTGCGCCAGGCCAGACTGTGCCGCCGCTATGGCGCGGCCGTGATCGTCATGGCCTTCGATGAAAAGGGGCAAGCCGATACCTTCGAGCGCAAGATCGAGATTTGCGCCCGCGCCTATCACTTGCTGGTCGATGCGCTCGATTTCCCGCCGGAAGACATTATTTTCGACCCGAACATCTTTGCCGTGGCGACCGGTATCGAAGAGCACAATAACTACGCCGTGGACTTCATCAACGCCACGCGCTGGATCAAGGAAAACTTGCCGTACGCGAAGATCTCGGGCGGCGTGTCGAACGTGTCCTTCAGTTTCCGCGGCAACGATCCGGCCCGCGAGGCCATCCACACAGTGTTCCTGTACCACGCCATCAAGGCCGGCATGACCATGGGCATCGTCAATGCGGGCATGGTGGGCGTGTACGACAACCTCGATCCGGAATTGCGCGAGCGGGTGGAAGACGTGGTGCTGAACCGCCGCGAAGATTCCACCGAACGTATGATCGAATTTGCCGGCACCCTGAAAGCGGGCGGCAAGGCCGAAGCGCAAACCCTGGCCTGGCGCGAAGGCACGGTACAGGAGCGGCTGTCGCACGCACTGGTACACGGCATCACGCAATTCATCGTGGAAGACACGGAAGAAGCGCGCCAGCAATTGCTGCACAATGGCGGCCGCCCGATCCACGTGATCGAGGGACCATTGATGGCCGGCATGGACGTGGTCGGTGACTTGTTTGGCCAGGGCAAGATGTTCTTGCCGCAAGTGGTGAAATCGGCGCGCGTCATGAAACAGGCGGTGGCCCATCTGATCCCGTTTATCGAAGAAGAAAAGCTGCTGGAGGAAAAACGCACGGGCATCGTCGCCAAGCCGAAAGGCAAGATCATCATGGCCACCGTAAAAGGCGACGTGCATGACATCGGCAAGAATATCGTCACCGTAGTTCTGCAATGCAATAACTTCGAAGTGGTCAACATGGGCGTGATGGTGCCGTGCTCGGAAATCCTGGCCCGCGCCAAGGTGGAAAACGCCGACATCATTGGCCTGTCCGGCCTGATCACGCCGTCGCTGGAAGAAATGGCCTATGTCGCCAAGGAAATGCAGCGCGACGAACACTTCCGCATGCTGAAAATTCCCCTGCTGATCGGCGGCGCCACCACCAGCCGCGCCCACACGGCCGTCAAGATCGCGCACAACTACGAAGGCCCCGTGATCTACGTGCCGGACGCTTCGCGTTCCGTGTCCGTGGCGCAATCCTTGCTGACGCCGGAACAGCGCGAAAAATACGTGGAAGAAATCGAACTCGATTACGCGCGCATCCGCGAACAGCACGCCAACAAGAAGGCGCTGCCCATCCTGCCATTGGCGCAGGCGCGCGCCAACCGCATGATCGTGCCGTTCGATGGCGCCTGCACGCCCGTGAAACCGAAATTCATCGGCCGGCGCCTGTTCAAGAATGTGGACCTGGCCACCCTGGCCCACTATATCGACTGGGGGCCGTTCTTCCAGACCTGGGACCTGGCCGGTCCCTTCCCCGCCATCCTGACCGATGAAGTGGTGGGCGACGCGGCCAGCAAGGTCTACGCGGAAGGCCAGGCCTTGCTGAAAAAGCTGATCGACGGGCGCTGGCTGACGGCCAATGGCGTGGTGTCCTTGTTGCCGGCCAATACCGTCAACGATGACGATATCGAAATCTATACGGACGATACCCGCACCAGCGTCGCGTTCACCTATTACGGTACGCGCCAGCAAGGCGTGAAACCCATTGTCGACGGCGTGCAGCGGCCAAATCAATGCCTGGCCGACTTTATCGCGCCGAAAGATTCCGGAGTGAAAGATTACATCGGCATGTTTGCCGTCACCTCCGGGCTGGGTATCGAGAAATATGAACAGCGCTTCGAAGAGGCGCACGACGATTACTCGTCGATCATGCTGAAATCGCTGGCCGACCGCCTGGCCGAAGCGTTTGCCGAATACCTGCATGAGCGCGTGCGCAAGGACTTGTGGGGCTATGCGCCCGACGAACACCTGAGCAACGACGACATGATCGGCGAAAAATATGTCGGCATCCGGCCCGCACCCGGCTACCCGGCCTGTCCCGAACACACGGTCAAACGGGAGATGTTCGATGTCATGCAGGCCGAGGAAATCGGCATGCTGCTGACCGAGTCGTACGCCATGTTCCCTGGCGCGGCCGTCTCCGGCTTTTACTTTGCCCACCCGGAATCGAAATACTTCGTGGTCGGCAAGATCGGCATGGACCAGGTAGAAGACATGGCCAAGCGCCGTGGCGCCAGCGTGGACGATGTGGAACGCTGGCTGGCGCCGAATTTATCGTAAGCGCTGCCCTGGCTTGACGCTGGCGGCGCGTGGAACTTTCAGCGCGCCGCAGACACTAACCCAGTATGCCGGTCGGCATGCTGCATGGCCGCTCCGGCCCGTTCCCTCAACGTCAAGGAGCTGCCATGGCAAACCATTTCGCATTCAAACGCTGGCAAGATCAAGTGATCCTGCTGCTGGGCTTGTGGCTGATCGTGTCGCCATGGGTCTTTTCCTATCCCGACGGCTCGGCGCAAATGAGCAATGCCATCATCTCCGGCCTGGTGATCGCCGTGCTGGCGGCCTTCGACTTGTACAAGACGTATTTCTGGGCCGTCGTCGTCAACCTGCTGGTGGGCGTCTGGGTCGCCGCGTCGCCCTGGATATTACGGCTGGCCGACCAACGCGTGATGCTGTGGAACGAGCTGATCGTCGGTATCGCCGTGGTCATCCTGGCCCTGTGGGAACTGCGCACCGACCCCGAACTGCACAAGCACTGGCCCGGTGCCGCAGCATAAGTAAAAAGCCCCGCCATGGCAACGCCGGGCGGGGCTTTTTCAAGAAGAGTGCATCAATTAAAGGGCGTATCTGACAACGTTGTCGCTCCATTCGTAGGCGGCCATTTCCAGCTCCACCAGGTCGTCCGGCGACATCGCCAGGTCGCGCAGGGTGGGCACGATTTCACCTTCCAGGTCTTCGATGCGTTCGATGCATTCGGCCAGGCGCAGCAGGTCGCCATAGAAACCGCTGCGCGACAGCAAGGCTTCGCTCACTTCATCAATCACTTCGATCTGGGAAAGGATTTCCGACATCGGTACGCCGAACAGGGTATCCATCAAGGACATGATGCCGACCGTAAAGGCGATGTCGGCCGAATGCGCGTGATTGGGGCGCAGTTTATGCGCCAGCAATTCCAGCAAGCGTCCACGCGTGGTGGCCAGCATCAGCAGTGGCGTCATGCTATGGCCGCGCTTGCTTGGTTCCGCATACAGCATGATTTGCAGCCAGCGCTGCAGCTGGCGGCGGCCCAGCACGGTGACGGCCTGGCTCAGCGAATCGATGCGCTGGCGCGCGCCCACGGCCGGCGTATTGACCAGGCGCAACAGGTTCAGGGCCAGCGAGACGTCGCGCTTGATGGCGCGCTCGATATCCATGTTATCGGCGTCGGACGTCACCAGGGTCATCAGTTCCATCACGGCCAGTTGCGACGGCGACAGTTTTTTACCGGTGATAATGGCCGGCTTGGCGAAATAATAGCCCTGGAAGTAATCGAAGCCCAGATCCAGGCCCGTCTTGAATTCTTCGCGCGTCTCGACCTTTTCCGCCACCAGCTTTTTGTGTTCCTGCTTGAAGCGGGGCGCCAGGCTGGCCAGCACGGCCGGATCGACGGTGCTCATGTCCATCTTCACGTAGTCCACCAGCGGCAGCAATTGCTGCACCTGATTCGTGTCCGACACCACGTTTTCCAGCGCAAAGGTGTAGCCGTGGCCCACCAGCTCGCTGATACGCGTGCGCAATTCCGGCGTGACGGTCATCGATTCGACGATTTCCAGCACCACTTTTTCGCGCGGCAGGAAAACAAAGATATCGCTCATGATCACGTCGGCATCGACATTCACGAAGCCGAGCGCGTCACCGATCACTTTTTCCATGCCCAGCTGCGAGGCATGCGCGATCACGGCAGCGGTAGCGGACAGGTCGCTGGTGATATTCGCAGGGCCGACAGGGGCGTTGCGGAATAGCAACTCATAACCAAACAGGGCCTGGTTACGGTCCAGTATCGGTTGGCGGCCCAAATAAAACTCGCGTACGCGCAAGGGTTTGGGGGAAATGTCGTTGCTGGAAATATCGATCATTAATTCTTCATCAATCACGTCGAGTGACGCCGGCCTTGCCCTCTGCGCCCGCATCTAGGTTCAATATTGACAATACTTTACCCGAATTTCTTTGTTTCGGATGTATTTTGGCAGCAATTGCTACTATTGTCGTCAACAAATTATACGGATTACTGTTCCTGTACTGCGCCATCGACAAATAACTTCAATTCGCCCGGCGCAAATGCCGTCCACGACTCATTGGTGGTCAACGGCTGGGTCACAATGACGGCGACCCGGTCCAGTGGCGTGGTAACCTGGGAAAAGTCCACGCTCAGATCATTGTCGGACAGTGTAGCAGTGGGAAACGGATGCTGTCGCACCAGATAATGCAAGCTGGTGGAACAATGGGCAAACAAGGCGTCGCCGCTGGACAGCATCATATTGAACGTACCATGGGCGGCTATGCCGGGCAGCAACTCGGCCAGCGCCGCGTGCAGCTGCGGCAGGTCCGGCGGGGCGTCGCCAAAGCGCGCGTGCAATTCTTGCAGCAGGTAGCAAAAGGCCCGCTCGCTGTCGGTGCAGCCCACGGGGCGGTAGCTGCCCGTCAGCACGGGATTGAACTCTTTCAGGTCGCCATTATGGGCAAACACCCAGTAGCGGCCCCACAGTTCGCGCACGAAGGGATGGCAATTTTCCAGCGCCACCTGGCCTTGCGTGGCCTTGCGGATATGCGCGATGACATTGCGTGACTTGATCGGATAGCGTTTGATCAGTTCAGCCACCGGCGAATTGATCGCAGCCTGGTGGTCGACGAAATGGCGCACGCCAGCGCCTTCGAAAAACGCGATGCCCCAGCCGTCATGGTGGGTATCGGTGTGGCCGCCACGCATGGCAAAGCCGGTAAAACTAAACACAATGTCGGTAGGGACATTGCAATTCATTGCGAGAAGTTGGCACATGGTCTGTTTGCAGCGAGGTAACGCTGCCACCATACCATGCCGACTCGCGGATTGGTATGGTGGCTATCGCCATCAAACAACACTACCTCAATGCAGCAAAACAGGCTGGCTCATCAGGGAATCGTAGCTGCCCAGGAATTCATCGATCTCTTCCATGCTGGGTTCGCTGGCGATCAGTTCGGTGACATCGCGGCGGAAGTTCTGCGCCAGCACGCCGGCGATAAAGGTTTCGCGCTTGCCGCCCTTGTCGACGATTTCATAACCGCCAAAACGCAAGGCTTCCAGGTCACGGTCGGCGCCGAATTCGACGACGCTATATTGCTCGCTGTTATAGATCAGGTTCATTTTGCGTCCTTCGCTCAAGCAGGAGAAGCTCCTGCGGTTTCAGAACTGAGGTGGGGTTCACCGGCGCCATTTCAAGCGCCACGCCCACCTCTGCGGGGTCACATTTGTAACGAGATGCAAGAACGATCAAACTAAGTGAGCAGCAGATCCGCCTCCAGCGCCAGCCAGACGTCGTAGGGACTGGCAGACAGCCAGGCGCGCAATTGTTCGATATGCGTGGCGTCTGCCAGGCTGATGAACAGGTGCGCAGGGGGATGGCGCAGAAGACGATTCAATGTTACACGCAATACCAGATTGCCGCTGCAGCACAGGCAGCCTGGCGCAATACGCAATAGTTGCAAGGGTAACGATGAAGAGGGGGAAGTGGGTTCAGCCAGGTCGGCCAGTATCGAATTACCAGTCGCCAGGCCTTCCAGGATGACGGCCGTGCTTTCCTGCGGCTGCAAGGCTTGCGCGATGGCGGCCTCGCGCTCAGGGGCGCGCCCGCCGCTGACCAGGGTCAGCCGCGTCGCGCGCTGGGGGAGATTACGCAACGTGAGTCACACCATCCATCACAGGTTTTTCTTGGCCAGCTTGCCCGGTTCCACGCCCAGCTGTTTCAGCTTGCGGTACAAATGGGTGCGCTCCAGGCCCGTTTTTTCCGCCACGCGCGTCATGCTGCCGCCTTCACGGCCCAGGTGATGCTCGAAATACATGCGCTCGAAGGCGTCGCGTGCTTCGCGCAAAGGCAGGTCAAACGACAGATTGTAGCCATGGCCTTCCGTCGCCGCCGGTGCTGCGATGCCCGGACGCACCATCATCTGCTGCGGTGCGCTGCCACCAAAACTGGGCGCCGGATGGCTGCTGCTTTCCTCGGCAGGCGCCGGTGCGGCAGGCCGCGGCGCCACGCTAGGGGCGCGCACGGTTTCCTGGGCCCGCGTCAAGCCTTGCTGGACTGCTTTCAGCAGTTTTTGCAGGGCAATCGGTTTTTCCAGGAAGTTGAGTGCACCGATGCGTGTCGCTTCGACGGCGGTATCGATGGTGGCGTGGCCCGACATCATGATCACAGGCATGGTCAGCAAGCCATCGCGCTGCCATTCCTTGAGCAAGGTCACGCCATCGGTATCGGGCATCCAGATGTCCAGCAGCACCAGGTCGGGCGCGCCGGCCGCACGGGCCTCGCGCGCCTGCTGCGCATTTTCGGCCAGCTGGATAGCATGTCCTTCGTCGCCCAATATTTCCGAGAGCAACTCACGGATACCCATTTCATCATCCACTACGAGTATGTTTGCCATTCGTGTATTGCCTTCCTCATTTCGCCGCCCCCCGCACACAACAGGCGCACAGCGGACAACTATGATTTTATTAGTGTTTTAAATACTAAACCAGACTTCCCGTCCAGCAATTGCTAAGCCGGGGCGTCGGGAGCTAACTTTAACAGCAAAATGACCACTGAAGCGCCATTGCCGTCCACACGGTTCTCGATATCGATGCGCCCCCCATGCTCATCGATGATTTTCTTCACCATCGCCAGGCCCAGCCCCGTGCCGCGCGCCTTCGACGTGACGTAGGGCTCGAAGGCCCGCGCCAGGATCTTCGGCGCGAAACCGAGGCCATTGTCGGTGATGGCCAGCCGCACGGCGATGTTCACGCCGCCGTCTGCACTGCGATAATGAATTGCTTCCGTCCTCACGTCAATCCGGGGATGTGGCGAGTGCGGCGGCAGCTCTGCCATGGCGTCCTGTGCATTCTGCAGCAAATTGTGGATTACCTGGCGCAACTGAGTCGGATCGCCCATCACCATCGGCAAATTCGGCGCCAGTTGCGGGTGGATGATGTCGCCATCATCGCCGCGCAGATACAGGTTCAGGATTTCTTCGATCAGTTCATTCAGGCGCAGCGGCACCAGCACGGCCGGCGGCGTACGCGCATAGTCGCGGAAATCATCGACCATGCGCTTCATCGCATCGACCTGCTTGACGATGGTGGTGGTGGCGCGGCCCAGCAAATCGGCGTCGGGCTGCTCCAGTTTGCCTTCCAGCTTCATTTGCAGGCGCTCGGCCGACAGCTGGATCGGCGTCAGCGGATTCTTGATTTCATGCGCCAGGCGGCGCGCCACTTCGCCCCAGGCAATCGAACGCTGGGCCGAGATCACGTCGGAGATATCATCGAAGACAACGATGTAGCCGCTGCCGGACTCCAGCGGCAAACGCGAGCCGCGCGCCAGCAAGGTGATGTCATGCTCATCGGCACTGCTGCCCAGGCGGCGCGGGATTTCAATCTGCTGCTGCCAGTGCAGTCGCTGCTGGTTGCGGCCCGAGGCCGATTGCGCGCTCTGCGCCGTGAAGGCGCTGATGATGGCCTCGCCAAACTCTTCCATTCCGACAATACTTGCCAGTGGCAAGCCCACCATGCTGATGCCCGAATGCTGCAAGATGCGCTCGACCGACTCATTGCAGGTCACCAGCTTGAAATCGCCATCGAGCACCATCACGCCGGCCGACATATTGGCCAGCACCGATTCCAGGTGGGCCTTGGCATTTTGCAGCGCGGCGCGGTTGCTTTCCACCGAAGTGCGCGCATCGAGCAACTGGCGCGTCATGATGTTGAACGATTGCGTCAAAGTACCCAGTTCATCCTTGGTAGCGACGATCGGGCGCGGCGACAAGTCGCCCTCGGCCACGGCGCGCGTGCCTTCCGCCAGCAGCAGCAAAGGCTGGGCCAGCTTGCCGGCGATCAGAAAGGCGCTGCCGATGGCGCCAAAGATGGCCAGCAGCAAGGTCAGGGTGAGGATTTCCATGTACATCTTGCGCAAGCCCACGCGCGCCACAAAACGTTCCTTGTACTCGCTGTAGGCAGCGCGCAACATTTCGCCATTGGTGGCCAGCTTGGGCGGCACCGATTGCAGCAATTGCAGGTAGCGCGGCGACACGGAGGGCCCCGGCACGGCCACCAGCACGCGCAAGCGCAGGCTGGCGGCCGTGTCGAGCGGCGAAGGCGGCGCGCGCGGCGCGGCGCCCGACTCCATGCCGTCATCGTGCAGTTCCAGCCCGCCCTCGGCCGAGGCATAGCCGGCCGGCAAGGCAGCCTGCGCCAGCATGGCCGGCGTGGGCAAGTCAGCGGCGCTATGCGGTCCCGCGCTGGCCAGCAAGACGCCATCGGCGCTGACCAGCATCACATTTTGCATCCCCTCCTCGCGCAGCAGGCTCGTCAGGATGATGGGACTGGCGACCGGATCGAGGTGCAGCTCCTCGACCGCCTTGTGGCCCCGATGATCGAGCTCGACCAGGGCCGCATCGAGACCGGCACGCCCCAGTTCCAGTCCCGATTCCAGCGCCGCCTCGATCTTGACGTTGAACCACGATTCGATGGAATGGGAAACAAATTGCACGGAAACAAGAAAAATCACCAGTCCCGGCAAGATGCCGACGGCGGCGAACAGCATCACCAGCCGCGTCATCAGCTTGGAGCCGAACTTGCCGCTCTTGTAGCGGGCATACAGCCGCGCCAGCGAAATGCCGACCAGCGCCAGCAGCGAGACGGCCACGGCCGCGTTCAGGCCCAGCAGCCAGGAATAGTAACGGTCGAAGAAGCCGGAATTGTCCGAGGCGGACGCCAGCAGGAAGAGCAGGATACTGACTATGCCGCCGCCCACCACCAGCAGATAGCGCAATGCTTGTGTCACTACTCCGCCGTATACAAGAAGGTTTTTTTATTCGACGCCAGACGCCAGTCGCTATTATTGAAGGCGTTGACCTGGATCGGCTTGGGCAGGTAATCACGGTCCATGCCCATGCGCAAGGTGACGTTATACGTCTGCCCCACCTTCAGCGCGCCGCGCGGCGCCACCAGCCAGCGGCTGGGCCGCCGGATCAGGAACAGCGCATCGTCGAGACTGGGGAAACTTTGCTGCAAGCCGCCGATGGAAACGTGGTACTGGCGGGTCAATACGTTATACGACAGGCGGCTGGTCTGGCGCGCCACGATGGCTTTTTCGTCAAACCAATACCAGCGCGGCCGGGTAATCTCGATTTCCGTGGTGAAAAACAGCGGCACGCCATGCTGCACGGCGTCATCCAGATCATGATTCAGATCAAAGGAATAGCGGGCATCGAGTTTGTAACCATCTTCCCCCGACTCGATGTAAAAACGCGTGATCTCAACCACATCGGCGGCATACGCGCGAGGCATCAGACATGCCAGCATCAGCAGCAGGGCCAGGAGTCGGAAGAGTCGTTTTGTCACAAGTGTGCCAGTGTAGTCCGTAGGAAAAAGAGCGACGCCGTGCTCAAGCCGCATTTTTTTGGAATAACGCATAGAACAAACCGTCATGGTCCTGTTCCGCGCTGCCGGTGGGCAAGAGCTGGCCAGGGGCTGTCAAACGAGTCGCATTATTACGTACCGCAAAGGCCGCCGCTTGCGCTTCGGATTCTTGCGGCCACAAAGAGCAAGTCACGAACAGCAATTTACCATCGGGGCGCAGCATCTGCCACAGGTTGTCCAGGATTTTCGATGAAAGTGTTGCAAGTTGGAACGCATCGCCCTTGCGGCGCAGCCAGCGGATATCGGGATGGCGGCGCACGATACCGGATGCCGTGCACGGCACGTCGGCCAGGATACGGTCGTATTGCTGGCCATCCCACCACGCGTTCGATTGCGCATCCTGCGCCTTCAGGGTCGCGTGCAAACCCAGGCGTTCCAGGTTTTCGGCGATGCGCGGCAAGCGCTTGGCGTCCGCGTCGATGGCGGTCACTTGCACCTCAGCCATCTCCAGGATGTGGCAAGTCTTGCCGCCCGGCGCCGCGCAGGCGTCCAGCACGCGCATGCCATCGTGCAAATCGAGCAACGGTGCGGCCAGCTGGGCGCCGGCATCCTGCACCGAAACATGACCTTGCTCAAAGCCGGGAATCAGGTGCACGCCGATCGGTTTGTCCAGGCGCACGGCAAACGGTCCCACCTGGCGCGCTGCGATACCGGCCTCAGCCAGCACGGCCAGGTAGGCTTCCACCGTGCTCTTGCGGCGGTTCACGCGCAAGGTCAACGGTGGCGCGGCATTGCCTGCCGTCAAAATGGCTTGCCAGTCGCGCGGGTAGGCCAGGCGCAAGGAATCGATCCACCACTGCGGATAGTTCCATTGTGCCAACGGTTGTTGCAAAGCCGCTTCCAGCAAGGATTTACGTTCGCGCAAGAAACGGCGCAACACGGCATTGACCATGCCCTTGGCGTGCGCCAGGTCCGGATGCGAGGTGGCGACCGTGACGGCCTGGTCCACCACCGTGAATTCTTCATACGGCTGCTCGCCCGGCTCGGGCGACATCAGCGACAGCGCGCAGCACAGCAGTGCGGCCAGCATCGGCGGCTCGGGCGCCTTCGAGGTCATCAAGCCGACCAGGGTTTCGCTGCGGCCCAGCTGGCGCATGGTACGGTAGGAAATATCCTGGATCGCGCCGCGCGCTTGCGGGCTGGCGTTCGATTGCGTAAACACCTTGGCCAGCGCCTGCGGCAAGGCCGTGCCGGTACGTACTTGCGCTACCGCATTGGCGGCGCCCAGCAGGCAAAAGGCCAGTGAATCGGCGCGCAGATCAGGCTGGAAGCCGGGCTGCAACACGGGTTTCAAATCGGGATGGTAGCTGGGACGCAATTTCGGCGCCGTCGCCGGGCCTGGCGCCGGCTTGGTTTTCAGTTTCAGCGTGGGGCGCTTGATCATAGAGTATCCGGTGTGGCTGCGCGCGGCTGGCGGCATGGGGGCAATCGCGGCCGCGCGTCATCAATAAAGGGTCGATTGTAGCGTTTGTGGCGCTCTCTGAACCAGACGATTGCAGCGATCCGGGCAATTTGCGGCAAAAAACTGCCTATATAGAGGGAGAACTGCTAGTGCTGATGTTT
Source organism: Janthinobacterium sp. Mn2066 (assembly GCF_049319705.1). Taxonomy (NCBI): domain Bacteria; kingdom Pseudomonadati; phylum Pseudomonadota; class Betaproteobacteria; order Burkholderiales; family Oxalobacteraceae; genus Janthinobacterium; species Janthinobacterium sp. Mn2066. The sequence goes on from NZ_JBMOUF010000010.1 coordinate 218,204, forward strand.
TCCCGCATCGTTATCGCACATTAAAAGTATTTAATTGGCAATATTAATATCACCATGCGCCGGCATGCCGCTCTGATAAGATAGTGAAAATGGCCAGCCTGGACAGGCTGTCCCACTCGTGCCCCCACTTGCGGTCCTGCCTGCTGTCGCGCTGCAGGCCCGCTTGCGTATTGTTCCTGACAGCAAACCAGTATAATTAAAGCTGTCCGGGCGGCGGCGCATGCCAGCCGTCCGTTTGCTTTTGTTGCACCTTATTGCTACATCCTTATTCATTCTATTCATTCTTAACGCGGTTCCACCGCCATCCTGCTCATGCTCGCCCAACAGAAACAAGAAATCATCGCCCTGTTCCAGGCCGCCCTCGCTCCCGTCCTGGCCGGCACCTCGCTGACCCCGTCCGTGGTGCTCGAGCGACCACGCGATGCATCGCATGGCGACGTCGCCTGCAATATCGCCATGCAACTGGCCAAGCAGCTGAAACAGAATCCGCGCGAACTGGCACAAACCATCGTCACGGCCGTACTGGCCAACCCGGCCGGCAAAGGCTTGATCGAGGCGGTGGAAATCGCCGGCCCCGGCTTCATCAACGTGCGCGTCTCGGCCGCCGCGAAACAGGCCGTGGTCAAGACCATCCTGGCCGAAGGCGATCGCTATGGCCGCGGCACGGCCGGCGCCGGCAAACAGGTGATCCTGGAATTCGTCTCGGCCAATCCGACCGGCCCGCTGCACGTGGGCCACGGCCGCCAGGCGGCGCTGGGCGATGCATTGTCGTCGCTGTTCGATGCGCAAGGCTACAAGGTCACGCGCGAGTTTTACTACAACGACGCCGGCGTGCAGATCCAGACCCTGGCCCATTCCGTGCAGGCGCGCGCGCGCGGCTTCAAGCCGGGCGACGCCGAATGGCCTGAATCGGCCTACAACGGTGACTACATCGCCGACATCGCCGAAGATTTTAAAGCCGGCAAGACCGTCTCGGCCAGCGATGGCTTGCCCGCCACGGCCAATGGCAATGTGGACGATCTCGAATCGATCCGCCCGTTCGCCGTCACTTACCTGCGCAACGAACAGGACATCGACCTGCAGGCGTTCGGCGTGAAGTTCGACAATTACTACCTGGAGTCCTCGCTGTACGCCGACGGCAAGGTCAACGCCGCGGTGGAAAACCTGGTCAAGGCCGGCCACACCTATGAACAGGATGGCGCGCTGTGGCTGCGCACCACCGACTATGGCGACGACAAGGACCGTGTGATGCGCAAGACCGACGGCGGCTACACCTATTTCGTGCCGGACGTGGCTTACCACCTGGTGAAATGGCAGCGCGGCTACAACCAGGCCATCAACATCCAGGGCAGCGACCACCACGGCACCATCGCCCGCGTGCGCGCCGGCCTGCAGGCGCTCGACATGGGCATCCCGCAGGGCTATCCCGACTACGTGCTGCACAAGATGGTCACCGTCATGAAGGACGGCGAAGAAGTGAAGATCTCGAAACGCGCCGGCTCCTACGTCACCGTGCGCGACCTGATCGAATGGTCGGGCGGCGGCGATATCGCCAAGGGCCGCGATGCCGTGCGCTTCTTCCTGATCTCGCGCAAGGCCGACACCGAATTCGTGTTCGACGTCGACGTGGCCCTGAAAACCACCGATGAAAACCCGGTGTATTACGTCCAGTACGCGCATGCGCGCATCTGCCGCATCCTGGAAAACTGGGGCGGCGATGAAAGCAGCATCGCCGGCGCCGACCTGTCTGCCCTGACAGCGCCGACCGAAGCGACCTTGCTGGCGACCCTGGCCGCCTACCCGGAAATGCTGGTGCGCGCGCAAAGCGAACTGGGACCGCACCAGGTGGCGTTCTACCTGCGCGACCTGGCCGCCAACCTGCACAGCTTCTACTTCGCCGAAAAAGTGCTGGTCGAAGACGAAGCCGTCAAACTGGCCCGTCTGGCGCTGGTGGTGGCTGCGCGCCAGGTACTGCGCAACGGCCTGGCACTGATCGGCGTATCCGCGCCAACCAAAATGTAATCGCGAAAGTCTAACCGCCAATGAACCACGCCTCCCTTTGCGCTTCCCGTTTCTCTCCTGTCCGCCGCCAGCAGGGCAACACCCTGGTCGGCATCATCATCGGCCTGGTCGTCGGCCTGGGTATTGCCGTGGTGGTCGCCCTGATGATCACCAAGGGTTCGTCGCCTTTCACCGACAAGTCGGGTGGCAAGGCCGGTAAATCGGCCGAGCCGACGGCCGGCCAGATCGCCGATCCGAACAAGCCGATGTACGGCAACAAGGAAGCAGCCAAGGAGGCGGCGCGCGATTTTTCGAAAGAGCCGCGTGAACTGTCCACGCCAGGCACACAGGTGGCAACGCCAGCGGCGCCAGCCCCGGTGGCGCCGGCAGCACCGGCGCCCAAGGCGCCACCGGCCGATCCGCTGCAGGAACTGATCGGCACCCTGAAGGACAAGCCGGCGCCGAAAGCACCTGCCGCCGCACCTGCGCCACAGGCAAAGGTGGAAACCAAGGCAGCCGATGCAGCCAGCGACAAATGGATTTATTATCTGCAGGCTGGCGCCTTCCAGAATATGGCAGACGCCGAAAGCACGCGCGGCAAACTGGCCTTGCTGGGCTTTGAAGCGGCCATCAGCGACCGCAGCACCGATAACGGCGTGCTGCACCGGGTCCGTATCGGTCCTTTCAACCAGGTCGAGGCGATGAACCGCGCGCGCACCAAGCTCTCTGAAAACGGCGTCGATGTCGCCGTCGTTCGCAACCAAAAATAAGGAATCAGCATGCGTTTTCTGAACAAAGTCCTGCTCGCCGCCGCCCTGTGCAGCGCCGCCCTGGGAGCCCATGCCTCGCCGTCCGATCCGAAAAACGGCGTCGAGTATGAAACCCTGGCCACGCCGCAGCCAACGGATGCGGGCAAGAAGGTCGAAGTGACGGAGTTTTTCGCCTACTACTGCCCGCATTGCAATGCACTCGAACCGCAGTTGTCGGCGTGGGTCAAGAAACAGGGCGACAATATCGTCTTCAAGCGCGTGCACGTGTCGCGCGATGAAAGCGTGGCGCCGCAACAGCGTTTGTTCTTTACGCTGCAAGCCATGGGCCTGGTCGACAAGCTGCACACCAAGGTCTTCCAGGCCATGCACGTGGAGCGCAACCGCCTGAACACCGATGATGCCGTGTTCGATTTCATCACCAAGCAGGGCGTCGACCGCCAGAAATTCATCGACACCTACCGCTCGATGGGCATCTCGGGCCGCATCCGCCACGCCGATGCCATGATGCAGGCATATAACGTCACTTTCTGGCCCATGATCGCCATCGATGGCCGCTACATCACCTCGCCTTCGCAAGCCGACCAGGGCAGCAAGACGGCAAAAAATGAAGAGCAGCTGAACAGCCAGGCCCTGACCGTGATGGACATCCTGGTGGCGAAAGCCAAAGCGGAAAAGAAGTAAGCATGCACACCTCCCTGGCGCGCCGTGCGTAATAGCGTATCGAGCGTATTCATCACCGGCGCGTCGAGCGGACTGGGCGCCGCCCTGGCGTTGCAGTACGCGCGCCAGGGAGCCCGGCTGGGCCTGCTGGCCCGCCGCGGCGAAAGCCTGGCCCACCTGATCGCCTCCCTGCCCCAGCCTGAACTGCACCGCGCCTACGCCGTCGATGTCTGCGACCACGCGGCGCTGAAGCTGGCGGCCGAGGATTTTTTACAGGCAGCAGGACGCATCGACGTCGTCATCGCCAGCGCCGGCGTTTCCTACGGCACCCTGACCGAACACGCGGAAGACCTGTATGCGTTTGCCCGCCTGATGGAGATTAACGTCACGGCCACCGTCGCCACCTTTGCGCCCTTTATCGCCGCCATGAAAGTCCAGGGCAGCGGGCGCCTGGTGGGCATCGCCAGCGTGGCCGGCATCCGCGGCCTGCCCGGCGCCGAAGCCTACAGCGCCTCGAAGGCGGCCGTGATCAGCTACTGCGAATCGCTGCGCCTGGAATTGAAAACAGCCGGCATCCGGGTCGTCACCATCACCCCCGGCTATATCGACACGCCGATGACGCGCCACAATGCCTACCGCATGCCCTTTTTGATGCCGGCCGAGAAATTCGCCGCCCGCGCCGCGCGCGCCATCGATGACGGCGACAGCTACCGCGTGATTCCTTGGCAGATGGGTATCGTCGCCAAGCTGCTGCGCGCGCTGCCCAACCTTCTCTACGACCGGCTGTTCGCCAGGGCGCCGCGCAAGGCGCGCCAGGCACGCAAGCCATCGGGCGAACACCAGTAATACCGGACACCATGACCAAGCATACCGACCTGACCAGCGCGGCCATTGGCGCGCACTGCGCCACCGGCGCCTCCCACGTGACCATCGAAGTGGTCGAGGAAACCGGCTCCACCAACGCCGACCTGCTGGCCCGCTGCGCCAGCCTGGCCGGCCCTACCCTGCGCATCGCCGGTCAGCAAACGGCCGGCCGTGGCCGCGCGGGCCGTCCATGGCTATCGCAGCCCGACGCCACCCTGATGTTCTCTCTGGCCTGGCGCTTCAAGGGACCGCTGCACCAGCTGGTCGGCTTGCCGCTGGCCGTCGGCGTGGCGCTGGCGGAAACCATCTGCGCGCTGGGCGTGCCGGTGCAACTGAAATGGCCGAATGACTTGATGAAGGATGGCAGCAAGCTGGCCGGCATCCTGGTCGAATCGCAGCAAACGCCCGATGGTGTGTGGGCGGTGATCGGCTGCGGCATCAATTTGCTGATGCCCGACGCACTGGAGCAGCAGATCGGGCGCAGCGTATCGGCCGTGCCGTGGCTGGCGCAGATGGAGCGCAATACCCTGGTGGCCGCCCTGCTCAGCCGCCTGGCCGGCGTGCTGGCCGAATTCGACGACACGGGCTTCGCGCCCTTTGCGGAACGCTGGAACAGCCTGCACGCGTGGCAGGACCAGCACGTGAAAATCCTCGACAATGGCCAGCTGCTGCAGCAAGGCGTCGCCAGTGGCGTCGACCACCTGGGCCGTTTGCTGCTGCGCACCGAGACCGGCCTGGTCGAAATCATGTCCGGCGATATCTCGCTGCGCCTGGGCCAGGAGTAAGCCATGCTGCTGTTGATCGACGCCGGCAATACGCGCATCAAATGGGCCCTGGTCTCGCCTGGCAGCGCGGCCGGCGCCTGGCTGGCCAGCGGCGCCGTGGCGCACGCGCAGCTGCATAGCTTGCAAGCCACCTGGGCCGGCCTGGCCGTCTCGGAAGTGCTGCTGTCGAATGTGGCAGGAACCGCCATCGGCGCGCGCCTGCAAGCCATGCTGCCGGTTCAGGCGGGCCTGTTCGCCTCGCTGCCGCGGCTGGCCGGCGTCGTCAACGCGTACCGCGATCCGTCGCAACTGGGCTGCGACCGCTTTGCCGCCGCCATCGGCGCGCACGCGCTGGCGCCCAGCCAGGCCGTCATCGTCGCCAATTGCGGCACCGCCACCACCATCGACGCGATCACCGCCGACGGCGTTTTCCTGGGCGGGATGATCTTGCCGGGCCTGGGCCTGATGGCCAGTTCGCTGGCGCGCAATACGGCGCAGCTGCCGCAGATCGGCGACGGGAACCGCGCACCAAGCGGCTTTGCCGACAATACCGATGACGCTATCCTCAGCGGCTGCCTGGCGGCCCAGGCGGGCGCCATCGAGCGGGCCGTGCGCATGCATGGCGCCACGGCTTGCTTGCTGTCGGGCGGCGCCGCGCCGCGCATCGCTTCCGCCCTTTCGATTGCCTTCCGGCTGGTGGACAATATCGTCATGACCGGTTTGCAAACGGCCGCACAGATTGACCATCAAGGGGAACAGGCATGCTGAAATTCGTCTTCTGGCTGCTGGCCGCCATCAATGTGCTGGTACTGGCCATCGGCCAGGGCTATCTGGGCAGTTTTCGCAGCGAGACGCACGAACCGGCACGCCTGCAAGCCCAGCTTCACATCGACAAGATCAAGCTGCTAAGCGAAGCGCAGGCGCAAGCGATCGTCACGCCGCCCGCCGCTGCGCCAGAAATACCGGCCGCACCTGCCGCACCGCAAACCTATGCTTGCACGGAAGTGGGCAACTTCGTGCTGGCCGACGGACGCCGTTTCGAAGCGCAACTGGACGCGCTGGCACTGGGCGACCGCCAGTCGCGCCGCAATGTCGCGGGACAGGAAATTTCCAGCTATATGGTCTACATCCCTTCGCAAGGCAGCAAGGAAGGCGCCGACCGCAAGGCCGGCGAACTGAAACAGCTGGGCGTGACGAATTACTTCGTCATGGGCGAAGGCAGCCCCATACGCTGGGGGATTTCACTGGGCGTGTTCAAGTCGGAAGACAGCGCGCAAAGCCAGCTGGCGGCGCTCAATAAACGGGGCGTGCACAGCGCCCGCGTCGGTCCCCGCTACAGTTCCAGCAAACTGCTGTCCTACCAGTTCCGCGACCTCGATGCGGCCACGCATGCGCGCCTGCTGGAGATCAAGGCGAAGTTCCCGGACCAGGAACTGCGCAGCTGCAAATAATCAGCGTTGAATGACAATCGGCTTGACACCGGCCGATTCCGGCAAGCTGGCCGCCGCCCGTGCCGCATCGGCGCGGCTGGCGAACGGTCCACCGTATAAACGGAATAGCGGGCCGGCCGGCACCACTTCCAGCTTGCCCAGGCTGGACGCATACGGCGCCAGCAGGGTGCGCCCTGTTTCCGCATTGTCGGCGCGCGAATACGCCCCCAGCTGCAGATAAAAACCGCTGGCCAGTGCGGCTGGCGCAGGCGCCGCGACGGTGGCATCGACTGCCTGCGCCGTGACTTCCGGCTGTACCACGGCGCTCGTCTCGGGCGGCGTATCGATGGAAATGGCCACCACCGACGGCGTCAGTGGCGCCGGCTTGGGCGCCGCGCGCGATGCCAGGATCGCATCGATATCGGCCGGCAGCAAGCGCTCGACGATCACCTCGTGGCTGCCCTTGCCCAGGAAACCCAGTTTCAGCGCGGCCGTGTACGACACGTCGATCACGCGCGTGGCGTGGAACGGGCCACGGTCGTTGATGCGCACGATCACCTGCTCGCCGCTCTCGGTGCTGGTCACCCGCGCATACGACGGTATCGGCAGGGTCGGATGGGCCGCCGTCATCTTGTACATATCGTAGATCTCGCCCGACGAGGTGCGCTGGCCATGGAATTTCTTGCCATACCAGGTGCCGATGCCACGCTGCGTAAACGGCTGGTTATCCGTCATCGGCGTATAGGTTTTGCCAAACACGACATACGGACGGTTGGCGCGCGTGGAATACGGTTCGTTGCGCACTTCCGCATCGGGCACGTCGCGCAGGTTAGGCGGCGGATTGTCGCCAGGACCGTCATCCTTGTAATAGCCGCCGCGGCCGGAGCCGGCCGCCGGCAGCGCCGGCAAGGTCGGATCCTGGCGCACGGGCACCTTGACCTTGCCGCCAGAAGGCGGCAGCGGCACATTGGATGACTTTTGCGGCGTGGTGCCGCAGGCGGTCAATACCAGCACGGACAGCACCGCGGCAGCGTTTCGGATAGTACTTCGATTCATAGACACGTCCTCTTTGTTTTGTCTGCGGGCGCCCTGCTCACGCAGGCAAGCTCCAGGTCCGCATGCCATCAGCACCGCGCACCTTGCGGCTATGGTGCTCGATACTCATTAATATGCCGGCGCCCAGGCCCAGCGTCAGCAAGGCCGTACCACCGTAACTCATGAACGGCAGCGGCACCCCAACCACAGGCACGATGCCACTGACCATGCCCATGTTGACGAAGGCATAGGTAAAATAAATCATGGTCATGGCCCCCGCCAGCAGCCGCGTAAACAAAGTCGGCGCACGCGAGGCGATGACCAGGCCGCGCCAGATCAGCAGCAGGTACAACACCAGCAACGCCAGGTTGCCGGCCAGCCCGAACTCTTCCGAGAATACGGCGAAAATGAAATCGGTCGTGCGCTCGGGCAGAAATTCCAGATGCGTCTGCGTACCATGCGTCCAGCCCTTGCCAACCGCGCCGCCTGAACCGATGGCGATCGTCGACTGGATAATATGAAAACCCTTGCCCAGGGGGTCATGATACGGGTCAATCAAGGTCAGCACGCGTTCGCGCTGATAGTCGTGCAAGAAGGGCCACATCACGGGCAGGCTGGCGCAAGCCAGTAGGGCCAACGCCGCCAGCGCCTTCCACGACAAACCCGCGAGAAAAATCACACAGGCGCCTGCTGCGACCACCAACAGCGCGGTGCCCAGGTCAGGCTGGCGCGCAATCAGGCCGACCGGGATCGCCAGCAGCAGCGCGGCCAGCACGTACACTGGCCAGCGCAGATACCCGGCCTGGCGCTGGAAGAACCAGGCCAGCATCAGCGGCATGGCGATCTTCATGAATTCAGATGGCTGCAACTGGATGCCGATGGTGATCCAGCGGCGCGAACCGCCCTTGATCGTGCCGAACAGCGCGACGACGACCAGCAAGCCCACCGCCAGCATGTAGACGGGCGCCGCGAGACGCTGCAGCATGGCTGGAGGGATATTCGCCGCCATCCACATCACCAGGAAAGCCACCACGATATTGCGTAGCTGGTCGTTGACACGGCCCGGTATCGCCAGCCCGGCCGAATACAAGGTCACCAGCCCCACCGACAGCAGCATCACGATGATGATGGTCAGCGGTATGTCAAACACCATCAGGTGCGGACGCATCCGCTGCCACAGCGGGCGTCCGCCTGCCGCCATCACTGTGCACCACCAGCCGGCGATGCCGGCGCCGGCCGCACGATACGGTTCTGTTCAGCCTGGGCCGCGAGTTCTTCGTGCCGCGCCACCTGCAGCCACACCATGCGCGCCATGATCAGTACCAGGCCGGCGACAATCAGCAGCGCCAGCGCGGCCAGGCGGCGCCGGAAGCGGCGGATGTCCAGATCGCCGGCCATCAGGTCTGCACCAGCTTGCGGTGGCGCTGGATGCTCATCAGGATGCCGGCCGCCACGCCCAGGGTCAGCAGCGCGGTGCCGCCGTAGCTGAGGAAAGGCAACGGCACGCCGACCACCGGCACGATGCCGCTGACCATGCCCATGTTCACGAAAGCGTAGGTAAAGAAAATCATGGTCAGCGAACCTGCCAGCAGGCGCGTGAAAAAGCTGGGGGCGTTGGCGGCGATCATCATGCAGCGCCCTATCAGCAGCAGATACATCAGCATCAGGATCAGGTTGCCGATCAGGCCAAACTCTTCCGAATACACGGCGAAAATGAAGTCGGTCGTGCGTTCCGGGACGAATTCCAGGTGCGCTTGGGTGCCATGCGTCCAGCCCTTGCCCGTCATGCCGCCCGAGCCGATGGCAATGATGGACTGGATGATATGGAAGCCCTTGCCCAGCGGGTCCTTGGTCGGATCGATCAGCATCATCACGCGGTCGCGCTGGTAGTCATGCAGATGCGACCAGACGATAGGCAAGCTGCAGACTGCGGCCAGCAGCAAACCCGCCATGACTTTCCACGACAGGCCAGCGAGAAAAATCACGGCAAACCCTGCCGCCACCACCAGCAAGGCCGTGCCCAGGTCAGGCTGGCGCGCGATCAGGTAGACCGGCACCAGTAGCAGTACGGCTGCCGCGACAAAGGACTTCCAGCGCAACGCGCCGGCACTGTGCTGGAAAAACCAGGCCAGCATCAGCGGCGAGGCGATCTTCAGGAATTCGGACGGCTGGATATCGATCACGCCGATATGCAGCCAGCGCCGCGCACCGAGCTTGATGGTGCCGAACAGGGCTACGGCCACCAGCAGCAGCACCGAGACCGTATAGGCCGGCACGGCGATGCGCATCAGCATTTGCGGCGTGACATTGGCCGCCAGCCACATCACGAAAAAGCACAGCAGGATGTTGCGCAGATGGTCTTCGATCTTGCCGGGGATGCCGATACTGGCGGAATACAAGGTCACGAGGCTGGTCGCCAGCAGCATCAGGATGATCACCATGAGCGGCAGGTCGAACACCATCAGATAGGGCTTGGCGCGCCGCCACAGCGAGCGCCTTTCGTTAATGGACATGGATTTCCTTATTGCCTGGCAGGCGCCGGGGCAGCCTGCTCGTCATTGATTTCTTCGAGGGTCCGCACTTCGTCGACGTCTTCCTTCGGCACCTTGGTAGTGTCTTTTTCCTTGTCGCTAGGACGCTTGCCCAGCAGGTAGTAATCGAGCGCCTTGCGCGCGATCGGGGCGGCCACGCCGGCGCCGAAACCGGCATTTTCCACCACGATGGCAATCGCGATGCGCGGCTTGTCGGCCGGCGCGAAAGCCGTGAACAGGGCGTTGTCGCGCAGGCGTTCGGCCAGCAGCTTGGCGTTGTACTTCTCGTTTTTCTTGATGCCGACCACCTGCGCCGTCCCCGTCTTGCCGCCCACCGTGTATGGCACGCCGGCAAAGATGCGCGCGGCCGTGCCGCCCGCTTCGCTGGTCACGCCGACCATGGCCTTCTTGATGACGTCGATATTTTCCTGCTTGAGCGGAATGCGGTAGCTTTCCTTCGGCACCGTCAGGGTGCGCGCATGCGTGCCGCCATCCTCGATGATTTTCACCAGATGCGGCTTCATGACCACGCCGTTATTGGCCAGGTTGGCCACCGCGTGGGCAATCTGCAGCGGCGTGTAGGAGTTGTAGCCCGAGCCGTTGCTGACCGAGATCGTGTCGCCGCCCTGCCATTTCTTCTGCGCCGCCGTCTTGAAGCGGTTGCGCTTCCATTCCGTCGATGGCAGCACGCCCGTCTTTTCATTACTCAGGTCGATGCCCGTCAGCTGGCCGAAGCCGAACGGCTTCATGAAGTCGTGGATGGCGTCGATGCCCATGTCGCGGCCCAGCTGGTAGTAATAGGTATTGCACGACACGACGATGGATTTATGCATGTCGACGATGCCGTGGCCACCCACCTTATCGTCGCGGAACATATGCCCGCCCAGCATGAAGTAGCCGGGATCGACGATGGACTGGCTGGGCGTGCGCTTGCCCAGTTCCAGCGCGGCCAGCGCCATGAAGGGCTTGAAGGTCGAGCCGGGCGCGTAGGTGCCGGAAATCGGCCGGTTCACCATCGGCCGGTCCAGCGAGGTATTCAAGTCGTTCCAGCTTTGCTGGTCGATGCCATCGACGAACAGGTTGGGATCGTAGCCGGGCTTGGAAACATAGGCCAGGATATCGCCGGTTTCCGGATCGATCGCCACGGCTGCGCCGCGCCATTCGCCGAACGATTCTTCCAGCACCTTTTGCAGTTCGATATCGATCGACAGGATCAGATTGCTGCCGGGGATGGCGGCCGTGCGCGACAGGGTACGCATGGCGCGCCCGCCGGCCGACACTTCCACCTCTTCATAGCCGGTGGTGCCGTGCAGCTGCTTTTCATAGCTTTTTTCCAGGCCTTCCTTGCCGATATGGTCGGTGCCGTTGTAGTTGGCGGCGTCATCGCCCTCTTCCAGCGCTTTCGATTCATTGCGGTTGATACGGCCGATAAAACCCACCACATGCGAGGCGATCTCGCCCATCGGATACTGGCGGAACAAACGCGCCTGCACTTCAACACCCGGGAAACGGAAGCGCTGGGCCGTGAAACGGGCCACTTCTTCATCAGTCAGGCGCGTACGCAGCGGCACGCTGACGAAATTCTTCGATTCTTCCAGCAGCTTCTTGAAACGCCGCCGGTCCTTGATGTCGACCTGGATCAGGGTCGACAGCTCATCGATCACGGAATCGAGGCTGGCACTGAGTTTCGACGGCGTGATTTCCAGCGTATAGGCCGAATAATTGCGCGCCAGGACCACGCCATTGCGGTCCAGGATCAGGCCACGCGTGGGCACGATGGGCACCACGGAGATGCGGTTATCCTCGGCCTTGGTCGCATAGTCTTCGTGCTTGATCACCTGCAGCCAGATGAAGCGCGCCAGCAGCAGCGAAAAGCAGATGAAAACCAGCACGCCCAGGGCCGTCAGGCGCATGCGGAAAAAATGCAGTTCGCGCTCGGTGTTCTTGATTTCAGTCATGGCTGGGCGAGCGCTTAAATCGGCCGGTTATGATCGCGGTCCACGGCACGGCGCTGCGGCGCCAGCAAGACCCAGGTAATCACCGGCCACAGGATCACGGCCACCAGGCTTTCGATGAAATTGAGCCAGCCGGGGAAACGCCCGGAAACGATCAGCCGCGTCACCATCTGCAGCAGCTGCGTCAGCAGCAGCAGCGGCAGCACGTGCAAGGCCTGCGTCATGACGGGGAACCACAGCACGCGGCGGTGCATCATGATGGCGAAGTAGGACAGCAAGGTGTAGGCCAGCGCATTCTCGCCCATCAGGGTCGAATCATGCACGTCCATCATCAAGCCCATGAAGAAGGCCACGCCGATGCCGACCTTACGCGGCTGGTGGATACCCCAGAAGACCAGCACCAGCGCGACGAAATCGGGCACGCCGATAGTTTGCCCCCATGGCAACAGGTTCAGCAAAAATGCGCAGAGCAGGCTGAAACCGATAAAAATCGGGCTGACCGGCAGCAGGATGTAATGCGGGCGGTTCATGGTGTCGTTTCTTTCGGTGCTGCATTAACGGGCGCAGGCGCGGGTTTCTGTGCTGGCTGCGGCGCCGGCGCTGCCGGCGTCCTGGCTGCCGTATTCGCCGGGGCATTGGCAGCGGCATTGGCTGGCGCATTGGCCGCAGGCGCGGCCGGCGTCGCCGCCGTATCCTTGATCGGCGCCATCTTGCCGGCAATCTTGCGGCCCGTCTTGATGTCTTCCGCCGGTGGGCGCGGGGGAATCTGCGGCGACGTCATCAGGATCAGCAACTGGGTATTGCGCTCGATGCCTGCCAGCGGCTGGCACACCACGCGGCCAAACGGTCCATGCGCATTGCGTTCGACCAGGGTCACGCGCGCCACCGCCAGGCCGGCCGGATACAGGCCATCGAGGCCCGAGGTAATCACGATGTCGCCGATCTGGATATCGGCGCTGGGCGCCGTGAAGCGCAATTCCATGGTGCCGGACTTGCCGCGGCCATAGGCCACGCTGCGCACGCCATTGCGCAGCAGCTGCACCGGTATCGCCTGCTCTTCATCGGTCAGCAAGGTCACTTCCGACGTAAACGGGAACACGCGCGTCACCTGGCCTACCACGCCCAGGTTGTCGATCACGGGGCGGCCCAGTTCAACGCCATTTTGCGTACCGCGATCGAGCACGATCTTGCGGGTGGCAGCGTCGCGCGTGTCGTACAGGACTTCGGCCAGCATGGTCTTGACGGGCACGCGCTCGCGCGCATCCATCAATTTACGTAAATGATTGTTCTCGACCAGATTCAACTGCGCCTGCTGCAAGAGCTGCGCCGAGGTGATCTGTTCCTGTTTCAGGTCGCGTACCTGTTTTTCCAGCACGGACAGCGAAGAAAAATAATTGCCCACGCCCTGGGCCACATCGCGCGGCATCAGGGCCAGCATCTGCACCGGATACAGCGCCGTACCGACCGCCTGGCGCACGGCGGTCAAGGCGTGCATGCGTGAATCGACCAGCAAGAGGGCGATCGAAATGCCGGCGAACACCATCATCTTGACGCGGGCAGAGGCGCCTTGTTTGAAAAGTGGCGGAGGACTGTATTCCATGACATCCAATAATCAGGCGCAGTGCGCCAACGTACAGGCGCCGCTCAAACGTCGGCGCCAAAACCCAAAAAAGGCCGGAAATACTTCTCCGGCCCTTCTGTCAGATTATTCGTAGGAGAAGATCGAGCCGAGCTTGTCCATGCGCTCCAGCGCCATCCCGGAACCGCGCACCACGCAGGTGAGCGGGTCCTCGGCCACCAGCACCGGCAGGCCGGTTTCCTCCATCAGCAAACGGTCCAGGTCGCGCAGCAGCGCGCCGCCACCGGTCAGCATCATGCCTTTTTCGGCGATGTCGGCGCCCAGTTCCGGCGGCGTCTGTTCCAGCGCGTTCTTCACGGCCGACACGATGTTGTTCAGCGGGTCGGTCAGCGCTTCGAGGATCTCGTTGCTGGAAATGGTGAACGAGCGCGGAATGCCTTCGGACAGGTTGCGGCCCTTGACTTCCATTTCCTTCACTTCCGAGCCAGGGAAAGCCGAACCGATGGCCTTCTTGATCGCTTCGGCCGTCTGTTCGCCGATCAGCATGCCGTAGTTGCGGCGGATGTAATTGACGATGGCTTCGTCGAACTTGTCGCCGCCGACGCGCACCGAACCTTTGTAGACCATGCCGCCCAGCGAGATGATGCCCACTTCGGTGGTACCGCCACCGATATCGACCACCATCGAGCCGGTCGCTTCCGAGACCGGCAGGCCGGCGCCGATCGCGGCAGCCATCGGCTCTTCGATCAGGTAGACCTGCGATGCGCCGGCGCCCAGCGCCGATTCGCGGATCGCGCGGCGCTCGACCTGGGTCGAACCGCATGGCACGCAAATGATGATGCGCGGCGATGGACGGAAGAATTTCGAGTCGTGCACCATGCGGATGAACTGCTTGAGCATCTGCTCGGTCACGGTGAAGTCGGCGATCACGCCATCTTTCATCGGGCGGATGGCTTCGATATTGCCCGGCACCTTGCCCAGCATCTGCTTGGCTTCCTTGCCGACTGCCTGAATGGTCTTTTTGCCATTCGGACCGCCTTCCTGGCGGATTGCAACAACGGACGGCTCGTCCAGGACGATGCCCAGGCCGCGTACATAGATCAGGGTGTTGGCCGTGCCCAAGTCAATGGCCAGATCGGTGGAGATATACCTGCGTAAAAAACCAAACATGAGTGTCCTGTAGCGCATCGAGCTGCGCAAAAGCTGTTTATAGGGAGTTTCAAAGCGGGCGCTTTCCGGCCCCTTAAAAATCCGATAAGGCGATTTTTCCGGGTTTCACTTGGCGCTTGCGCAATCTTTTCTATGCTGCGGCAGCAGTCCATCAGCGCCGACAACGCATTAACCCGCCATTCTACCTTATAATTTGAATGCGATTTGCTCAAAAACCATGGAAAAGTGCGAGTCTTGCGGCCGCGAGTTACGCGGCATTCCAGAGTTTTTGTGAGCAAAAGAGCAGTAAATACCCGCGTTTTATCAAAACGCTAACTTAATATTATCTGCGCGGCACTCCGCGCCATTCGACATGTCCCTGACACTATCCGACGTAAAACGCATCGCCCATCTGGCACAACTTGACATGGCCGACGAGCAGGCGACGGCGTCGCTTGAACAATTGAACAAAATTTTTGCCTTGGCCGAACAAATGCAAGCCGTCAATACGGATGGCGTCGCCCCGCTGAGCCACCCGCTGGCCGCCCACATGGACAAGATCGCCCTGCGCCTGCGCGAAGACGTGGCCACCGAACCGAATCGCCGCGACGACTATCAGACCGTGGCGCCGAAGGTGCAGGACGGCCTGTATCTGGTGCCGAAGGTCATCGAATAATCGATACGCCGCGATACGCCGCACCTCGATACCCTCCTTCGCCGAACAGACTAGATTAGATTAGAACCGCCATGCATACAAAATCCATCAAACAGCTGTCCACGCTTTTGCAGAACAAGGAAATTTCCGCCGTAGCCCTGGCGACGCATTTCCTCGACCGCATCGAAGCGGACAGCTCGAACGCCTTCTTGCACGTCGACCGTGCGCTGACCCTGGCGCAAGCGGCCGAAGCCGATGCGCGCATCGCCAACGGCACGGCTACCCCGCTGACGGGCGTGCCGATCGCCCACAAGGATTTATTCGTGACCAAAGGCTGGCGCACCACGGCCGGCTCAAGGATGCTGGGCAATTACGTCAGCCCGTTTGACGCCACCGTGGTGGAAAAATTCCTGGCGGCCGGCATGGTCAGCCTGGGCAAGGTCAACTGCGATGAATTCGCCATGGGCTCCGGCAATGAAAACTCGGCCTTCGGCGCGGTCAGGAATCCGTGGGACCACCAGGCCGTGCCTGGCGGTTCGTCCGGCGGTTCGGCCGCCGCCGTGGCTGCCGGCCTGACGCCAGCGGCTACCGGCACCGACACGGGCGGCTCGATCCGCCAGCCCGCCGCCTTTTGCGGCATCACCGGCATCAAGCCGACCTATGGCCGCGTCTCGCGCTTCGGCATGATCGCGTTTGCCTCGTCGCTGGACCAGGGCGGCCCGATGGCCCGCTCGGCCGAAGACTGCGCCCTGCTCTTGAGTGCCATGGCCGGCTTCGACGAGCGCGATTCCACCAGTCTGACGCCGGAACAGGGCGGCGTGGCGGAAGATTTTTCGCGCGAGCTCGATCAACCATTGACGGGCCTGCGCATCGGCGTGCCGCGCGAATACTTCGGCGAGGGTTTGTCCAAGGATGTGGAAGCGGCCGTGCGCGGCGCGCTGGCGCAATATGAAAAGCTGGGCGCCACCCTGGTCGACATTTCGCTGCCCAACACGGCGCTGTCGATTCCGGCCTACTACATGATCGCCCCGGCCGAAGCATCGTCGAACCTGTCGCGCTACGACGGCGTGCGCTATGGCCACCGCGCCAGCGAGTACAAGGACTTGCAGGACATGTACAAGAAGAGCCGCGCCGAAGGTTTTGGCGCCGAAGTCAAGCGCCGCATCCTGATCGGCACCTATGTGCTGTGCCACGGCTACTACGACGCCTACTACCTGAAGGCACAAAAAATCCGCCGCCTGATCGCGCAGGATTTCGAAGCCGTGCTGAATGGCCCGAACGCCGTTTGCGACGTCATCATGGGACCGGTCGCACCGACCGTGGCCTGGGACCTGGGCGACAAGACGGACGACCCGGTCGCCAACTACCTGGCCGACATCTACACCTTGTCGACCAGCCTGGCCGGCTTGCCTGGCATGTCCATCCCTTGCGGTTTCGGCACGGGCGAAAAGAATAGCGCCCGCCCGGTGGGCCTGCAAATCATCGGCAATTATTTTGCCGAAGCCAAGCTGCTGAACGTCGCCCACCAGTTCCAGCAAGTGACGGACTGGCATACGCGCAGCCCTGCAGGCGTGTAAAAAGCAGACCAAGAACAGATTCGCGCCGCCCAGGCGGCGCCACCAAAATTAAGCGAGAACACTATGCAATGGGAAGTCGTCATCGGTCTTGAGAACCACGTGCAGCTCACGACCGACTCAAAAATTTTCAGCGGTTCGCCGATCAAGTTCGGCGCCGATGCCAACACCCAGGCCAGCCCGGTCGACCTGGCCCTGCCAGGCGTGCTGCCGGTAATGAACAAGCAAGCCGTCGACCGCGCGATCCGCTTCGGCCTGGCCGTAGGCGCCACCGTCGCGCCGCAATCGGTCTTCGCGCGCAAGAACTATTTTTACCCTGACCTGCCGAAGGGCTACCAGATCAGCCAGTTCGAAGACCCGGTCGTGATCGGCGGCGCGCTGACCTTCGGCTACGAAAAAGATGGCGAGTTCGTCACCAAGACCGTCAACCTGACGCGCGCCCACCTGGAAGAAGACGCCGGCAAATCGCTGCATGAAGACTATGCGGGCATGAGCGGCATCGACTTGAACCGCGCCGGCACGCCGCTGCTGGAAATCGTCTCGGAACCGGAAATCCGCAGCGCCGCCGAAGCCGTGGCCTATGCCAAGGCGCTACATTCGCTGGTGATGTGGCTGGGCGTTTGCGACGGCAACATGCAGGAAGGCTCGTTCCGCTGTGACGTCAACGTGTCCGTGCGCCCGGTCGGCCAGAAGGAATTCGGCACCCGCTGCGAAATCAAGAACCTGAACTCCTTCCGCTTTATCGAAGAAGCGGTGCACGTGGAAGTGCGCCGCCAGATCGAGCTGATCGAAGACGGCGGCAAGGTCGTGCAAGCGACCCGCCTGTACGACCCGGACCGCAAGGAAACGCGCGAAATGCGCAGCAAGGAAGACGCCCAGGATTACCGCTACTTCCCGGACCCGGACCTGCCGCCGCTGACCATCTCGCAAGAATGGATCAACACGGTCAAGGCCTCGATGCCGGAACTGCCAGCGGCCATGCGCGCGCGTTTCGTCAGCGAATACGCGCTGCCGGAATACGACTCGCTGGTGCTGACGCAATCGAAGGCGATGGCGACCTACTTCATCGCCGTGGTGGAAAAAGCCGGCAAGGAAAACGCCAAGGCCGCCGCCAACTGGCTGATGGGCGATGTCGCATCGACCCTGAACCGCGAAGGCGTGGATCTCGATAACGCGCCCGTCTCGGCCGCCCAGCTGGCCGCGCTGCTGAAACGCATTGCCGACGGCACGATTTCCAACAAGGCCGCGAAAGAAGTCTTCGCCGGCATGTGGGAAGCCAAGTCGTCCGACGACAACCTGGTCGACACCATCATCGATGCCAAGGGCCTGAAACAGATCTCGGACTCGGGCGCCCTGGAAGCCATCGTCGATGAAGTGCTGGCAGCGAACGCCAAGTCGGTCGAGCAGTACCGCGCCGGCAAGGAAGCAGCGATCAACGCGCTGATCGGCCAGGCCATGAAGGCCTCGAAAGGCAAGGCCAACCCGGCCCAGCTGACGGAACTGCTGAAAGCCAAGCTGGCGGGCTGATCACCGCCTGAAAATAGAAAGGACGCTGCGGCGTCCTTTTTTTTCGTCTGAACGAACGACTCATAAACAATCTTGTCTGGTTCTCTAGCCTGAATTAAGAAGCTTTTTGGCAGTATTGAAAATTAAAGTATACATTTCTGTCTACAACGATTAATCTAGCCATATTGAAATTCCAGCAAGAGGAAAAACAACATGGCCAAGACTTCCGCCATTCCAAAACCCACGGCAGCCGAGCTCGACCTGCTGCAAGCACTATGGCCCCTGGGCGCGGCCACGGCCAAGCAGGTGCATGAGGCGATGGCGCTGGCCAAGCCGGCCATCACGTACGGCACGGTGCTGCGCCTGATGCAGATCATGCATGGCAAGGGCTTGCTGATCCGTGATGAAAGCCAGCGCTCGCACGTGTATGCACCGGCCCAGGCGCAAGACAGCCTGCAGACCAATCTGCTCAAGGAACTGATGCAGAAAGCCTTTGCCGGTTCGGCCAAGGCGCTGGTGCTGGCGGCGCTGCGTACTGGCGTGTCGCGCGCCGAGCGCGAGGAAATTGAAAAAATGCTCAAGGATGAACAATCATGAGCGCCCTGGTACAAGCGCTGGGCTGGACCCTGCTGCACTTCCTGTGGCAAGGCTTGCTGATCGGCTGCGCCACCGCGCTGGCCTGGGCAGCCCTGCGCAACGCCCGCCCGGAAGCGCGCTACGCAGTCGGCTGCGGCGCCCTGCTGGCCTGCCTGTGCTGGCCAGCGGTAGGGCTGTCCCTGCGCCTGGCCAGCGGCGACGCCGCCAGCGCTGCGTTTGCCGGTCCCTTGCTGTCCACAACACTGCTGGCGCCCGAAGGCTGGCCCGGCCTGCACACCGCCCTGAGCGTCATCGTCAGCGTGTGGGCACTGTGCGCCGCCGTGCTGGCCTTGCGCATGGCGCTGGGCATGCTGTGGATAGAACGCAGCGCCAGCCGCACCGGCGTCACGCACGCCGCGTGGCAAACACGCTTGTCGCAGATGGCGCAAGCAGCCGGGGTGACGCGCACCGTGCGCCTGCGCATACTCGATGGCATCGCCAGCCCTGTCACGGCCGGCGTCTGGCGCCCGGTGGTGCTGGTGCCCGCCTCGCTGATCACGGGCATGCCGCCCGACCTGCTGGCGGCGCTGCTGGCGCACGAACTGGCGCACATCCGCCGCCACGATTACCTGTTCAACCTGCTGCAAAACGCCATCGAGGCGCTGCTGTTCTTCCACCCTGCCGTCTGGTGGATTTCACGTGGCGTGCGCATCGAGCGCGAACACATTGCAGACGATTTCGCAGCAAGACAACTAGGCGAACCGCGGCGTCTGGCTCTTGCACTTTCGGAACTGGAACGTCTCCAGTTCTCAACCCACCACCTGGCCCAGGCGGCCAACGGAGGAGATCTTATGTCACGTATCAAACGATTGCTGCGCCCCGCACCACAAGCATTGAACTGGAAAGCAGCCGTGCCGCTGCTGGCCCTGGCCGGCGCCTGCCTTGGCATCTACGGCCAGGCCGTCGCCGCTGCCAGCGCACCGGTCGTCACGCAAAAAGCCATCATCGACTTTGGCGTATGCGCCAAGCCTGTTTATCCTGCCGCATCGATACAGGCCAAGGAAACCGGCACCGTCACCCTGTCTTTCGATGTCGCTACCAGCGGCAAGGTGCAGGGCTCGAGCGTGGTCAAGAGCAGCGGCCATCCTGCCCTCGATGAAGCGGCGCGCAGCGGCATCGCCAAGTGCATCTTCAAGCCGGCACTGGCCAATAGCAAGCCAGTCGACTCCAGCGTGCAAATACAATACGTCTGGACCCTGGATTAATCTGAAAGCGGCGGCATCGCAGCGCATCACGGCAACGATGCCGCCGCCCACTTGCAGGTATGATCATGGATTCTTCCACGCCCTGAACATGCCATGAAAAAAATCAACACCGGCCTGGTTGGCTACGGCTTTGCCGGCGCCACCTTCCACGCCCCCGTCCTGTCTACCGTCGATGCCCTCGAACTGACGGCCGTCGCCTCCAGCAAACCTGAGCTGGTGCACAAGGACTGGCCGCAAGCGACCGTGTACGCCGATGCGGCGCAGCTGTTTGCCGATCCGGCGATTGAACTGGTGGTGATCGCTGCGCCCAATGAAGCGCATTTCAGCCTGGCGCAGGCAGCCCTGCTGGCAGGCAAGCACGTGGTGGTGGACAAGCCCTTCACGATTTCCAGCGCCCAGGCGCAAACCCTGATCGACCTGGCCAATGAACGCAAGCTGGTGCTCAGCGTGTACCATAACCGTCGCTGGGATGGCGATTTCCTCACCTTGAAAGCGCTGCTGGCCCAAGGCACGCTGGGCCGCATCGCCAGTTTCGAATCGCATTTCGACCGCTACCGCCCCGAGATCCGCCAGCGCTGGCGTGAATCCAGCGCGCCGGGTGGCGGCTTGCTGTACGACCTGGGGCCGCACATGCTGGACCAGGCCATGCAGCTGTTCGGCACACCGGAAAAAATCTACGCCGATATCGCCCTGCAGCGCGATGGCGCGCAAGCCATCGACTATATGCACCTCGTGCTGTACTACGACCGGCTGCGCGTGGTGCTGCAGGCGGGCTGCCTGGTGAAAGCACCCACGGCGCGCTTTGCCGTGCATGGCGATAAAGGCAGTTTTGTGAAGTTTGGCCTCGACCCGCAGGAAGACGCCCTGAAGGCGGGCGGCAAGCCGGACCAGCCAGGCTGGGGACAAGACCCCGTGCGTGGCGCGCTGCACCTGGGCACCCAGCCCGATGGCCAGTTCGACCATTTGCCCATGCAGGCCGGCCGCTACCAGGATTTTTACCAGGGCATGGCCGACGCCATTCTTCGCGGTGCGCCCGCACCGGTAGCCCCCGAAGACGCACTGGCGACGATACGCCTGATCGAGCTGGCCTTGCAAAGTGCAGAAGAAGGCCGCGTGGTCGATGTCAGCTGAATTCAGCTGACCAGGAAAGCCAGCACCACCGCGCCCAGCGCCAGCATGGCAAGCGAGCAAATGAACACCAGCTCGCCCCACCATTCGTAGCGCTGGCGCGCCTGGCCGGGGCGCAGCGACATGAAGGACAGCACGGCGCTGACCAGAAACAGCAAGGCATCCGCCGCCAGCAGCTTGTCGACCAGCACCCGCAATTCACCGCGCGGCCCCAGGTGGCCGATCGACAGCACCGTCATGCACACGCCGATCATCGTGGCCGAGGTGGGCAGGATATGCGCCGACAAGCCCCGTTCGCGGGCCTTGTCGTCTTTGTCCGAGATCGGAGTTAGCCCTGATTCGTCCCTGCGGGCCATACCAGCTCCACGCGCGCCGAACTGCCGGCCTTGACTTCGACTTGACGTTCCAGCGTCTTGCCGGCCAGGCTGGCATGCAGGCGATAGCTGCCCGGCGCCAGCCGCGCCAGCAGGTACGGCCCGCTGGCGGTTGTCTGCAGCACCAGCGTGCCCTTGGCGTCGCGCACTTCCAGCTTCACGTCGGAAGCAAATTGCGCGCGGCCCGCCGCCTGCACGGAAAACACCAGGCTCAATGGCCACTGCCGGCTGGCGTTCTTGATGGCCGTCGATTCATCGAGGCCGATGCCGCCGCTTAAATACTCGACCGCGCCGCTTTTATGTATCGGCGGCAATGCGCTGTCGGCCTGCGCCTGCACCGCGCCGCCCCACAGCAATCCTGCAACCAGCATTGCCGCCGCCAGACCCGGAGTACTACCGCTGTCATGTGCCATGTCACCCTCCATCAGTTCACTGTATCAAGATAAAAAGCGCAGCTTAGGACGAACTTAGTTTACTCCCCCTGCGGCGTGGCGGGTGAAAGGAATTTTTCCATCCAGTCCAGGATGCCGGCAAAGATGGTCTCGCGATTGATCTCATTGAAATTTTCATGGAAATTGGCCGGATACAGGTGGTAGTCGAGCAGATCGTCCGGCACGCTGCGCAGCATGGCTTCGGTGGCACGGCTGCTGGCCAGCTTGTCGTCGCCGGCCACCACCGCAAACAGCGGGAAAGTCCAGCTGGACAGGCCGCCAGACAGGGCTTTTTGCGCCGTCGTCAGGGCGTGGGCGAAGCGCACCGACACTTCACTGGCGCGGATGCCGTCGCGCTCATCCTGGAAGTGGCGCGCGGTGATGGCCTGGTCGTGCGTCAGCAGCATGGTCAAGTTTCCTAGCGGCACTTTCATGGTGGGAAAGCGGCTGGCCAGCCAGCCGGACAGCATCTGCAGCACTTTCGGCACGGGAATCGCATTCACATAGTAGGGCGAAGAGATGATGAAGCCGGCAATCGCCGGATCGCCCGCAAAGCGGTGCAAGCCCAGGTGCGTGGCGATCAGGCCGCCCATCGAGTGGCCCATGACGAAGATGGGCAAGCCCGGATACGTTTGCCTGACCCAGGCCAGGAATAGCTCGGCATCGTCGAGAAAAGTCTCGAACGAAGGGATATCCACCTTGCGCTGGCCGTTGTGGCCCACCATGTCGAAGCTGACGGTGGCGATGCCGTGCTGGCGAAAATACAGGGCTGGCGTGACGTAGTCTCCGGCATGCGCCATGCCGCCGTGCAGCGCCAGGATCACGGCGCGTGGCGGTGTTGGCGGCTGCCAGATATGAATCGGGCGCTCGACCTGGTCGCTGCAGCGCAAAGTATCCATCCTGTCTTCTGAAAAACGCATCTTGGCTCCTGTTTTCCCCGTCACGCCTTCAGGTGGTCGATCAACTGGCGCGCATACAGGGGTAGTTCACTGAACTGGCGCACGCAAATGGTGAGATTGCGTACCGACCAGGGATCGGATAATTCCAGGCAGCGCAGCGCCATCGTCTGCTGGCAGCGGCGCGCCGCCGCCAGCGGCACCACGCTGATGCCCACGCCATTGGCCACCATGCGGCAGACGGCATCGAAACTGCGCAGGCGCACCCTGACTTTCAAGGGGCAGCCCGCGCGCGCCGCGTGCGAGATCAGGTACTGCTGCATCGCGCTGTCATCGGCCAGGCCGATGAAATCGTGGTCGAGCACCGTGGCGAAATCGACGGCGCCATCCTGGCCGATGGTGCGGTGATGCAGGCCATCATCGGCAGCGATCACCACCAGGCGGTCGGGCCGGAACAAAAAGGTTTGCAAGCCGCGCATGTCGACCGAATCGGAGACGATGCCCATGTCCGCCAGCCCTTCCGCAACGGCCTTGACGATATCGTAGCTGAGGCGCTCTTCCAGGTCGACCGTCAGGTTGGGATGGCGGTCCAGGAAAGTACCCAGCGCCTCGGGCAGGAATTCGCTGAGCGCCGCCGTATTGCACAGCAGCCGCAACTGCCCTTTCAAGCCGCGCGCAAACTCACCCAGTTCGCCGCGCATTTTTTCCATCTGCTGCAACACCAGGCGCGCATGGTGCAGCAAGGTTTGCCCCACGGGCGTGGCTTCCACGCCGCGCCGGCCGCGCAGCAGCAAGGGCATGCCCAGCGCCTCCTCCATGCCGCGCACGCGCGCACTGGCCGACGCCAGCGCCAGATGGCTGCGTTCGGCGCCCGCCGTCAGGCTGCCCGCTTCCACCACGTGCACGAACAATTGCAAATCGACCAGATCAAACCGCATGACGCCTCCTTCGGCACATCTTATCAGCCTATGGATTTCACTGAGGCTGAGTCAAGATAATCCATCTTTGCAAATACGGCAAGCCGGCGCAAAATTCGCTCATTCTTACTCATCACTCAACATCATGGACAGCTCATTTCTGCTGGTCGTTTGCGCCAGCTTCATCCTCGCTGGCTTCGTCAAAGGCGTAGTCGGGCTGGGCTTGCCGACCGTGGCCATGGGCACGCTGGGCCTGGTCATGCCGCCGGTGCAGGCGGCCGCCCTGCTGATCGTACCGTCGATGGTGACGAATGTGTGGCAACTGGCAGCCGGGCCGGGCCTGCGCGCCCTGCTGCGCCGCCTGTGGCCACTGCTGTTGACGGTCATGAGCGGTACCGTCGCCGGTGGCGCGCTGCTGCCGCGCGACAGCGGCGACTGGGCCGTCATCGCCCTGGGGCTGGCGCTGATGCTGTATGCGCTGGCTGGCCTGCTGTCGCTGCGGCTGCACGTGCCGCCACGGCATGAACGCTGGCTGGCCCCCGTAGTCGGTGCGGCGACGGGCCTGGTGACGGCCGCCACGGGCGTGTTCGTGATCCCCGCCGTGCCGTATCTGCAGGGGCTGGGACTGGCGCGCGACGAACTGGTGCAGGCGCTGGGACTGGCGTTTACCGCATCGACCATCGCACTGGCCGCCAGCCTGGCGCTGCAGGGCAATTTCAGCCTGGGCGCGGCAGGCGCTTCGGCCTGGGCCCTGCTGCCGGCGCTGGCCGGCATGCTGGCCGGCCAATGGCTGCGCGGACGCATCGCGCCCGAACTGTTCAAGAAATGCTTTTTTATAGGCCTGTTCGCCCTGGGCCTGCATGCGGCGCTCAAGCCATGGCTGGGGTAATCGATATCACGATCATGCCGCTGGGCGAACACGCGCTATCGGCCTGCATCGATGGCCAGCAAGTGGCCATGCTTGACTTCAGCCGCAACGGCGGACAAGTCACGCTGAACATGGTGTTTGTGAAACCGCCATTTCGCCACCACGGCGTGGCCAGGGCGCTGTTGCGCGACATCCTGCGGCGCCATGCGCAGGTATGCTGGGTCAGTCGAGGCCGAGAATGGAGACGACCGAAACTTCCAGCTGTTCCACCAGTTCCGGCTGCATGAACTGGTAATCATCTGGAATATCGAGCACGTGGATGGTCTTGTGTTCCAGCAGACGGCCAAATTGTGCGCGCAAGCGCGACTTGTGCTTTTCTTCCATCACACAAATGACATCGCACCAGGCCAGGTCATTGGCATTGACGGGATGACGCGCGTTCGGGCTGGTGCCGCCCGAACGCACGGCCAGCGCAGGGTGACGGCGGAACACGCGCTCCGCCGTGGGACTGCGCCACTGGTTACGGCTGCAGACGAACAGGACGTTGATATCAGATCCCGTAACGGCTGCGGTAGGCCGACACGGCGTCCTTGAACTTCAGCAGCTCCGGATCGGCGCCAGCGCCATTCAGGTAGCCGAACAAATCGTCCAGATTGCCGATCGAGATGACAGGAATGCCATACTGTTTCGACACTTCCTGCACCGCCGAACTCGGCGACAACTGGCCGTCCGGGCCGGAACGCTCCATGCGGTCCAGCGCGATCAGCACGGCGCACGGTTCGGCGCCGGCGGCGCGTATCATGTCCACCGACTCGCGCACCGAGGTGCCGGCCGAGATCACATCGTCAATAATGACAACCTTGCCCTGCAATTTGGCGCCGACGATGGTGCCGCCTTCGCCATGGTCCTTGGCTTCCTTGCGGTTGAAGGCAAACGAGGTATTGCGGCCCTTGCCGGCCAGCGCCACGGCAGTGGCCGAGGCCAGCGTGATGCCCTTGTAGGCGGGGCCGAACAGCATGTCGAATTCGACGCCCGAGTCGAGCAGGGTCTGGGCATAGAACTGCGCCAGCTCGGCCAGGGTAGCGCCGTCGTGGAACAAGCCGGCATTGAAAAAGTAAGGCGACTGGCGCCCGGCCTTGGTGGTGAACTCGCCGAACCGCAAGACTCCCTTGGATACTGAAAACGCGATAAACTGCTGGCGTAAATTATTCACATGAGCCTCATTATTTGAAAGTGCCTGTATTTTAATCCGCGCGCACCGCCGAGACAATCCGTTCCGCCGCCCTGCTCCGCCCCATTTTTCCTGATTACCTATGCCAAAAATTATCTCCGCCAACCTGAACGGCATCCGTTCCGCCGCCAAAAAAGGCTTTTTCAACTGGATGGGCACACAGACGGCCGATTTCATCTGCGTGCAGGAATTGAAGGCGCAACTGCCCGACATGACGCCGGAATTCCTCAATCCGCACGGCTACCATGGCCATTTCCACTACGCCGAGAAAAAAGGCTATTCCGGCACGGGCGTGTACAGCAAGGTCGAACCGGACGCCGTGCATATCGGCTTCGGCAGCCCTGAATTCGACGCCGAAGGCCGTTATGTGCGCTGCGATTTTGGCAACCTTTCCGTCATTTCCGTGTACTGCCCGTCCGGTTCGTCGGGCCCGGAGCGCCAGGAAGCCAAGTTCCGCTTCATGGAATTATTCCTGCCCCATTTACTGGAATTGAAGGCGCTGGGCCGCGAAATCGTCATCTGCGGCGACTGGAATATCGCCCACCACGAAATCGACTTGAAGAACTGGAAAGGCAACAAGAAGAATTCCGGCTTCCTGCCCGAAGAACGCGCCTGGCTGACGCGCGTGTTCGATGAACTGGGCTACATCGATGTACACCGCGGCCTGGACAAGCGCGAAGAACAATACACCTGGTGGAGCAACCGCGGCCAGGCCTACGCCAAGAACGTGGGCTGGCGTATCGACTATCACGTCGCTACCCCCGGCATCGCCGCCCAGGCGCATACGGTCAGCGTGTACAAGGACGAGCGCTTCTCGGATCACGCGCCGCTGATTATCGATTACACGCCGAAAGCTTAAACGCCGAGCTGGCGCCGGCTTGCAAAGTGGCGCAGCTCACCCGTCAACGGGTCCGTAAAGCGGATCGCCCGCGCCAGCAGTTGCAAGGGCTGCGACATATCATCCTCTTTGCACGGCAGGGCCACCGGGTAAAACGCATCGTTGACGATGGGGATGCCCAGCGACGCCAGGTGCACCCGCAGCTGGTGTTTGCGGCCCGTATGCGGAAACAATCGGTACAGATTCAGGTCGCCGCGCTGCTCGATCACGTCGATGATGGTTTCCGAATTCGGCTCGCCCGCCTCTTCGCGCATCAGGAAGAATTTGTCGCCGTCGACCATGCGGCTGCGGTAGGTGAATGGAAAGGCATGCCCCTCCAGGCGCGGCGCCAGCGCCTCGTATTCCTTGGCGATTTCGCGGCGCTGGAATAGCGACTGGTACGCGCCACGGCTGGCCGGCTGGCGCGAAAAGATCACCACGCCGGCCGTCTCGCGGTCGAGCCGGTGGATCGGCGTCAGTTCGGCGATGCCCAGGTTTTTCTTCAGCCGCGTCAGCAAGGTCTCCTGCACGAAGCGCCCGCCCGGCGTCATCGGCAGGAAATGCGGTTTGTCCACCACCACCAGATGCTCATCCTGGAACAGGATCTCCTCCTGGAACGGAATCGGCGTCTCATATTCCAGTTCGCGGTAATAAAAGATGCGCATGCCGCGTTGATAAGGGCTGGCCGGTGTCAGCACGGCGCCTTCGCCACTCACCACTTCACTGCGCGCCATGCGGTCTTGCCATTGCGCGGCGCTGATTTGCGGATAACGTTCGACCAGGAAGGACAGCATGTCCGGCCACTGTCCTTCCGGCAGCCACAGATAGCTGGGCGCCACGCCGTCGCGCATGGGTAACGGCGGTGGTGCAGGCTGATTGCGGCTGGAAGACATGCTAGCGCGCAGCGACAACGTTGCTGCGGTATGGTGGCAAGGCATCCACGCTCACGCCCTTGGTGCGCGCGTACAGCGGCAGCACTTGCGCCATGTGATTGTTCATTTGCGAGATGCGGTCACTGCCCGACGGGTGGGTCGACAGGAATTCCGGCGGCGCGCCCTTGCTCACCGCTGCCATTTTCTGCCACAGCACCACGCCGGCGCGCGGGTCGAAACCGGCACGCGCGGCCAGGTCCATGCCGATCAGGTCCGCTTCGCGCTCATCGTCGCGCGAAAACTTCAGCATCACGCCCTGCGCCGCCATATTGGTGGCGGTGCTGGTGAGATTCGGGTCGACGCCCAGCCAGGCCGACAGGCCGGCGCCGGCCAGCTTGGCGCCAACCGCCGCCAGGTTGCCCTTGCCAGCCTGCGCCTGCGCATGTTCGCGCAAGGCGTGCGAGATTTCATGTCCCATCACGACGGCCACTTCATCGTCGGTGAGGTTCAGTTTATTCAGGATGCCGCTGTAAAAAGCGATCTGCCCGCCCGGCATGCAAAAGGCGTTCACCTCATCGGAATTGAGCAAATTGATTTGCCACTGCCAGCTGCTGGCCGCATTGTTCCAGCGGGACGCAAACGGAATGATGCGCTGGGCGATGGCCCGCAGGCGCTTGACCTGCGGATCGCTGTCACCCACCAGGGCATTCTTGTCTTTCGCCTCGCGCAGCAGTTGCGTGTACTGCAGCCTGGATTTTTCATTGAAATTTTCGCCGCCGGCAAAAATGCGCGTGTTCGACAGCGGACGCACCTTGATGCCATCCTGTACCGTCGCCTGCTGGGCAAGGACGGGCAGCGGCGCCAGCACGGTGGCCGCGCACAGGCTGGCCACTGCAGTGAGATATTTAAACGGGTGTCGTGTCACGAGTCCTCCATGGAGCAATTTTTGGCAACATCATCATGGCTGGGAAGGCCAGGAAGAAGCAGACGATAAAAAACGAAAACCAGCCCAGCTCCGCGACCAGGAAACCCACCGAGGCATTGATCAGGGTGCGCGGCACGGCGCTGAGGCTGGAAAACAGCGCATATTGCGTGGCCGTATAGCGCGGGTCCGTGCTGCGCGACAGGAAGGCGACAAAGGCGGCAGCGCCCAGGCCCAGGCTGGCGAAGGCTTCAAAGCCGATCACGGCGCTGAGCAAGGCGGTATTCGGTCCCACCTGTGCCAGCCAGGCAAACCCCAGGATGGCGCAGGCCTGCAAGGCGCCAAACACCCACAAGCCCCGGTTGATGCCCAGCTTGAGCATCCACACGCCGCCCACGATGCCACCAGCCAGGCTGGCCCAGAAACCGGTGGTGTTGGCGGCCAGGCCAATCTGCGTCATGCTGAAACCCAGGTCCAGATAAAACTTCGTCGCCAGCGCGGTGGCCATGCTGTCGCCGATTTTATACAGTAGCACAAAAGCCAGTATCCACATTGCGTTGCGCCAGCCATCGCGCGCGATGAATTCCTTGAACGGCAAGATGATCGCTTCGCGCATGGTACTGGGCGGTGCACCATACACGGCCGGTTCACGTATCAGCAAGGTACACAGCAAACCAGGCAGCATGAAGGCGGCCGTGATCCAGAATACGGCTTGCCAGGGCATGCGGTCGGCCAGGATCAGCGACAGTGCACCGGGCACCATGCCCGCCACTTTATAGGCGTTGACGAGGACAGCCGCACCCAGGCCCTGCTCGTTATCGCTGAGTATTTCGCGGCGGTAGGCGTCGATGACGATGTCCTGGCTGGCCGACAAAAAGGCCACGCCGCCGGCAGCAGCTGCGATCAGGCCAATCTGCGTGAGCGGATCGAGCATGCCCATGCTGCCGATGGCAAAAAACAGCGCCAGCTGGGTCAGCGCCATCCAGCCGCGGCGGCGTCCCAGGCCCAGGATGGGATAGCGGTCCATCAGCGGCGCCCACAGGAATTTCCAGATGTACGGGAACTGCACCAGGGCGAACAAGCCCAGCGCCTTGACGTTCAGCCCCGACTTGGCCAGCCAGGCCTGCAGCAGATACAGCAAAATAAACAGCGGCAGGCCGGAACTGAATCCCAGCACCAGCACGGCCAGCATGCGGCCATTGGCATAGCTACGCCAGCCTGGCGCCGGGACAGTGTCCATCAATGCACCGCTTTTTTACGCAGGCGGAACACGGCCAGGTCGCCGCGCAGGTTCGGCAGCACGGAGACCATCTTGCCTTCGGCCAGGGCCACGCACTCGATCACTTCCAGTCCGCATTCCTCGGCCAGCTCACGGAAATCGTTGATGGTGGCGCAGCGCACGTTGGGCGTGTCGTACCACTGGTAAGGCAGCGATTTCGAGACCGGCATGCGGCCCTTGAGCAGCGCCAGCCGGTGCGGCCAGTGGGCGAAGTTGGGAAACGAGACGATCGCCTCGGTGCCCACGCGTACGATGTCGCGCAACAGCGGCTCGACCTGCTTCATCATTTGCAGGGACGACAGGCACAGCACCGTGTCGAAGCTGTTGTCGCCAAAGATGGCCAGGCCTTTTTCCATGTCTTGCTGGATCACGTTGACGCCACGGCGGGTGCTGTCGAGCACCTTGTCATCGGCGATCTCGATGCCATAACCGCTGCATTCGCGGTCGCTTTGCAGGTATTCCAGCATGACGCCGTCGCCGCAGCCCACATCGAGCACATGGGCGTTTTTCGGCACCCAGTGGGCGATGAAGGCCAGGTCGGGACGCAGCGCGCTCAATTCGTCAAAAGTCATGCTGTCTCCTTTGCGCCCTGGCGGGCTGTCTGCGGTTGCCGTACCAAAGCGGGCGTGCCTGCCTCGATGTCATTCCATACCTGGCCATAATAGGCGCGCACCATGTTCATATAGCGCGCATCTTCCAGCAAAAAGGCGTCGTGGCCATGCGGCGCATCGATTTCGGCATACGTCACCTGGCGGCGGTTGACCACCAGCGCTTCGACGATCTGGCGGCTGCATTCAGGCGAAAAACGCCAGTCGGTAGAGAACGAGGCCAGGAAGAACTTGGCCCTGGTGCCGGCCAGTGCCTTGGCCAGGTCGCCGCCATGGGCGCGCGCCGGGTCGAAGTAATCAAGCGCCTTGGTGATCAGCAGATAGGTGTTCGCATCAAAATATTCGGAAAACTTGTCGCCCTGGTAGCGCAGGTAGGATTCGATCTCGAAGTCGATGCCGAAGCCGAATTTGTAATCACCGGTCTGCGCCGCATCGCGCAGCTTGCGGCCGAATTTCTCGGCCATGTCGTCATTCGACAGATAAGTGATGTGGCCCACCATGCGCGCCACGCGCAAGCCGTTTTTGGGCACAACGCCATGCGCATAAAAATCGCCGCCCCGATAATCGGGGTCCGACAGAATCGCCTGGCGGGCGACGTCGTTAAACGCGATATTTTGCGCCGACAGCTTGGCCGTCGAGGCGATCACCACGCAGTGGCGCAGGCGCTCGGGGAACATGATGCTCCAGGCCAGCGCCTGCATGCCGCCCAGCGAACCGCCCATCACGGCCGCAAACTGGGTGATGCCCAGCTGGTCGGCCAGGCGCGCCTGCGCGCTGACCCAGTCTTCCACCGTGACGACGGGGAAGGCGGCGCCATACGGCTTGCCTGTGGCGGGATTGGTATGCATCGGCCCCGTCGAGCCAAAGCAGGAGCCCAGGTTGTTGACGCCGATGACGAAGAATTTGTTGGTGTCGAGCGGCTTGCCGGGACCAACCATATTATCCCACCAGCCCGTGTTTTTCGGTGCGTCTGCATACACGCCGGCCACATGGTGCGAGGCGTTCAGGGCGTGGCAGACCAGCACCGCGTTCGATTTGTCCGCGTTCAGGGTGCCGTAGGTTTCATACATCAACATATAGTCCTGCAGCGATGCTCCGCTTTGCAGCTGCAGGGGTTCCGCAAAATACATGGTTTGCGGTGAAACGATTCCAATGGATGACATGTTCGTGTCGGTTTATAAAGGGGGTGGCCCCACGGGCCATGATCGATGCAAAGCCGCGATGATAGGCTCTGCAACTTTGACACCAGAGCACGGCTTGCCGCGCGCGCCGTACCCTGATGCTGATAAGCTGACAGTTTACATGAGCTGCAACTGTTGTACCGCCTCGGCGATCACATTTGGCTCCATCGAACGCATAATTTTGCGCATTTGTGGTGCGATCAGCCCCAGGTCGCTGTTCAGGATCTCTTGCTTGACTGACAACAGCTGCGCCGGGTGCATCGAGAATTCCCGCAAGCCCATGCCCAGCAGCAAGCGCGTGAGTTTCACATCGCCCGCCATCTCGCCGCAGACGGCCACGTCGATGCCCGCCTTGTGGCCGGCCGCGATCGTCATCGAAATCAGTTGCAGCACGGCCGGGTGCAGCGGATTGTACAAGTGCGCCACTTCGTAATCGACCCGGTCGATCGCCAAGGTGTACTGGATCAAATCGTTGGTGCCGATCGACAGGAAATCCATGCGCTTGACGAACATGGGCAGCGCCAGCGCAGCCGCGGGAATCTCGATCATGGCGCCCACTTCGACTTCTTCATCGAACTTGACGCCCTCTTCGCGCAGGCTGGCCTTGGCTTGCTCGATCATCGCCAGCGACTGGTCGATCTCGAACGCATGCGCCAGCATCGGGATCAGGATGCGCACCTTGCCAAAGGCCGACGCGCGCAGGATCGCCCGCAATTGCGTCAGGAATAGCTGCGGCTCGGCCAGGCAGTAGCGGATCGCGCGCAGCCCCAGGGCCGGGTTCAGCGCCGTATGGTCGGACTGGTCGAGCGGCTTGTCGGCGCCGATGTCGAGCGTGCGGATGGTGACCACGCGTCCCTTCATCGACACCACGGTATTGCGGTAAGCCTCGAATTGCTCATCCTCGGACGGAATCTTGTGGGCGCGGCCCATGAACAGGAATTCGGAGCGGAACAGGCCCACGCCGCTGGCGCCGGATTCCAGCGCAAACGGGCAATCGTCGGGCAATTCGATATTGGCCAGCAGGGTAATCGGCGTGCCGCACTTGGTGACGGCCGGCGTTTTCTTCAGCTTGCCCAGCTTCTTGCGTGCGCGCTGCATGGCCAGCTGGCGTTCGCGGTACTGCTCCAGCACCAGCGCGCTGGGGTTGGCGATCACCACGCCGGCATCGCCGTCGATGATGATCCAGTCGTCCTGCTCGATCAGGGTCGACGCCTGCGACATGCCGACGGCCGCCGGAATATCGAGGCTGCGCGCAACGATGGCCGTATGCGAGTTCTGTCCGCCCACGTCGGTAATGAAACCGATGAAGGAGCGGTCGCGGAACTGCAGCATGTCGGCCGGCGAAATATCGTGCGCGACGACCACCATCTGCGCCATCAGCTCATCTTCGGCAGCGGCCACGGGCAGCAGTTGTTCGGTGCCCAGCAAGACCTTCAGCACGCGCTCGGCCACTTGCTGGATATCGGCCTTGCGCTCGCGCAAATACGGATCTTCGATTTCGTCGAACTGGGCCGACAATTCATCGATCTGCGTCAGCAGCGCCCATTCGGCGTTGTAATGGCGCGTGCGGATGATGTCGAGCGGCGCCTCTGAAATCATCGGGTCGGACAAAATCAGCGCGTGCACGTCGATGAAGGCGCCCAGCTCGGTGGGGGCATCCTTGGGCAACTCGTTCCACAGGGTTTGCAGTTCCTTGTGGACAGTAGCGAACGCATGTTGCAAACGCAGTACTTCGGCTTCGATCTGTTCCTGGGCGACCAGGTAATGTTTGACGTCAAGGGCGGCCGGCGCCAGCAGATGCGCTCGGCCAATGGCGATGCCGCGGGAGACCGGGATGCCGTGGAGCGTGAAGGATGCCATGGGTTGACCTGTCGGGATGCGGCTGCGGCTGCGTTCGGCGGGCATTACTCGCCTTCGCCAAACCTGTCGTTAATCAGGGCGGTGAGCGCGTCGACGCAAGCCTGCTCGTCTTCGCCCTCCGCTTCCAGGGTCACTTTGGCGCCCTTGCCGGCAGCCAGCATCATCACGCCCATGATGGATTTGGCATTGATGCGGCGCGCGTTGCGGGTCAGCCACACGTCGCTCTTGAACTTGGCGGCCAGTTGCGTAAATTTGGCGGACGCGCGTGCATGCAGTCCCAGCTTGTTGATGATTTCGAGTTCTTTTTGAATCATTTTTGTATAGTCTCTATCCCTGAATACTGCGCTGATGACTGTCACTACGATAAAATCCGCCGCCTTCAGGGCGGCGGCCATTTCCTTTCCTACTCGCCAACGCGAATGCGGTTGTCGACGCGCACGGCGCCGCTTTGCGCACCGGCCAGCGCCATTTCCACCACCACATCGAGCGTGTCACGGCGATACGTGATGGCGCGCAACAGCATCGGCAGGCTGATGCCGGCGATGACTTCCACCCGGCCCGCGTCCGCCAGCTTGTTGCAGCAATTGGACGGCGTACCGCCCTTCACATCGGTAATCACCAGCACGCCCGAACCATCGTCGAGGCGGCAGATGGCTTCCGAGGCCAGTTTCTGCACTTCGGCCAGATCCTGGTCGGCCAGCACATCGATTGCTTCAAAACGCTCGGTCGGCCCGCGGAACACATGGGCACAGGCGGCAACAAACGCCTGTCCCAATGGGGCGTGGGTCATGAGCAAGATCCCTACCATAATCATTTCACCTTGTTAACTTTGCTGCGCACGATGCTGCGTGACGCCCAGTTCGACCGCATCGACAAACATGGCGGCCACATCAAAACCGGTCTGCTGCATGATTTCCTGGAAGCAAGTTGGGCTGGTGACGTTGACTTCCGTCAAGTAGTCACCAATCACGTCCAATCCTACCAGCATCAGGCCACGGCCGGCCAGGATAGGGCCCAGCTTTTCAGCGATTTCCAGGTCGCGCGCCGTCAATGGCTGCGCCACGCCCGTGCCGCCAGCGGCCAGGTTGCCGCGCACTTCACCGGCCTGCGGGATGCGTGCCAGGGAAAACGGCACCGGCTTGCCGCCGATCACCAGGATACGCTTGTCGCCCTTGGCGATATCGGGAATAAAACGCTGCGCCATGATGGTTTGCCCACCGTTTTGCGTCAACGTTTCGATGATGGCGCCCAGGTTCAAGCCATCGGCCTTGACGCGGAAGATGCCCGTGCCGCCCATGCCGTCGAGCGGCTTGAAGATCACATCCTGGTGTTTCGCATGAAAAGCACGCAAGCGCGCTTCGCTCGACGTCACCAGGGTAGGCGAGGTGAATTCGGAAAACTGCGCAATCGCCAGCTTTTCATTGTTGTCGCGGATGGCCGACGGCTTGTTGAAGACGCGCGCACCCTGCTTTTCCGCCAGCTCCAGCAAATACGTGCCGTACACATATTCCATGTCGAACGGCGGATCCTTGCGTTCGATGATCGCGTCCAGGGTCGACAAGCGCACTTCCTCGCGGGACACGACTTCGTACCAGTCGTGCTCATGTCCCGTCAGCACGATGTGCTGCACTTCGGCCGTGACGATGCCTTCTTCCAGCGCCATGTCCTTTTGTTCGAAGGCATAGATGGCGTGACCGCGCCGGGCCGCCTCGCGCATCATGGCAAAAGTGGAATCTTTGTAGGTCTTGAAGCCCGCCAGCGGGTCGGCAAGGAATGCGATTTTCATGTACGGTCCAGTCGGAGATGCTTGAGGGTGAATGCTTGATTCTAGCCGAGATCGCCAGGCGAGGTTGCTCCCGCGCCTGGCGATACGGCTGGCAGGATCAATACACCTCGGGATTCGGGTCGGTGCGTTCCATTTCCAGCGAGGCAGCCAGCAGGGCCAGCCGCGCCACCACGCCATACACATAAAAACGGTTCGGCGCCGCCGTGCCCGGCTTGGCCTTCAAGTCCGGCACCGCGTGCTGCTGCGCAAACGCCAGCGGCACATATTGCGAACCGGGCGCGTTCAGGTTCTGGTCCACGCCCTTTTCCGCGTGCACGCGGTAAAAACCGCCCACCACGTAGCGGTCTATCATGTAGACCACCGGCTCGGCCACCGCATCCTTGATGCTTTCAAAGGTCGGCACGCCTTCCTGGATGATCACGTCCGTGACCACCTTGCCATCCTTGACGATGGACATGGTGTCGCGCTGCTTGCGGGACAGGTCGCGCACTTCGCTGGCGTCGCGCACCGTCATGATGCCCGTGCCATAGGTGCCCGCATCGGGCTTGACGATCACGAACGGTTTTTCCTTGATGCCGTATTCCTTGTATTTCTTGCGGATCTTCGCCAGCAGCACGTCCACGCTGGCGGCCAGCGCATCTTCGCCCTCGCCTTCCTGGAAGTTGATGTCGCTGCACTTGGCGTGGAAAGGGTTCAGCATCCAGGGATCGACATCGATCATCTTGCCGAACTTTTTCACTACTTCATCGTAAGCCGTGTAGTGGTTGCTCTTGCGGCGCAAGGCCCAGCCCGCATGCAAAGGCGGCAGCAGGCTTTGTTCATGAATATTTTGCAAGATATCGGGTATGCCGTCCGACAAGTCGTTATTCAGCAAGATCGTGCAGGGATCGAAATCCTTCAGGCCCAGGCGGCGGCCATTGTTCAGGCGCACCAGCGGTTCGATCACCAGCATATTGCCATCTGGCAACGCCAGCGGCGTCGGCTGGGTAATCTCGGGCGACCAGGAGCCCAGGCGCACATGCAAGCCTGTCTGGCGGAAAATCTGCATCAACCGCGCCACGTTTTGCAAATAATGGGGCGTGTTGTTATTCAATTCCGGAATCATCAGCAGATTGCGGGCGTCCGGACAATATTTGTCGATGGCGGCCATCGCTGCCTGCACCGACAAGGGCAGCATTTCCGTGGCCAGGTGATGGAAACCGCCAGGGAATAAATTGGTGTCGACGGGCGCCAGCTTATAACCGGCATTGCGCAAGTCTACTGAGCAATAGAAAGGCGGCGTGTGCTCTTGCCACTCCATGCGGAACCAGCGCTCAATGGCCGGCGTCGCGGCCAGGATCTTTTTTTCTAGGTCGAGCAGCGGTCCAGTCAGGGCCGTGACGAGGTGGGGAACCATAGTTACATCCTTAAATTATGTGCAGGCATCGAAAAGCACACAGAACTGCCGACTATATTACCGTGTAAGTACCCCAAATCGGGGCAAAAGCCTTGTTTTAAAGACCTTTTGCATTCGTATAAAGAAAAAAAAGGCGCCTCGATGAGGCGCCCTTACAAGCAAAACAACGTTGACACGGTGCGCCGGGGCGCTGCCATGTCAAATAATTAATTATTATCCGTGATAAGCCTGCTCGCCATGGCTGGTGATATCGAGGCCTTCGCGCTCCTCTTCTTCCGGTACGCGCAGGCCGATAACGATGTCGACCAGCTTATAGGCGATCAGGGACACCACCGCCGACCAGATGATGGTCGTGCCGACAGCTTCCGCCTGCACCAGCACCTGATGGCCGATCGAATACGGGTCAGCCGACATTTTATTGGTGACATAGTCGAACACGCCCTGGCCGCCCAGTTGTGGTGCAGCAAAGACACCGGTCAGCAAGGCGCCCAGGATACCGCCCACGCCGTGCACGCCAAACACGTCCAGCGAATCATCGACACCCAGCAGGCGTTTCAAGCCATTCACGCCCCACAGGCAGACCACGCCAGCGATCAGGCCGATCACCAGGCCGCCCATCGGGCCGACGAAACCTGCTGCCGGGGTGATGGCCACCAGGCCGGCGACAGCGCCCGA
Source organism: Janthinobacterium sp. Mn2066 (assembly GCF_049319705.1). Taxonomy (NCBI): domain Bacteria; kingdom Pseudomonadati; phylum Pseudomonadota; class Betaproteobacteria; order Burkholderiales; family Oxalobacteraceae; genus Janthinobacterium; species Janthinobacterium sp. Mn2066. The sequence goes on from NZ_JBMOUF010000010.1 coordinate 255,819, forward strand.
TGCGCCGCCGAGCATGGAAGGCTTGCCCTTGGTAATCCATTCGCCAAACACCCACGACAGGGTAGCGGCGGCGGTCGCCAGCAAGGTATTGACGAAGGCCAATGCCGCCACATCGCCTGCTTCCAGCGACGAACCGGCATTGAAACCGAACCAGCCCACCCACAGCAGGGAGGCACCGATCATGGTCATCGTCAGCGAGTGTGGCGCCATCGATTCACGGCCCAGGCCGACGCGTTTGCCGATCATGATGGCGCCCATCAGGCCAGCGATCGCGGCATTGATGTGCACCACGGTGCCGCCGGCGAAGTCCAGCGCACCTTTTTGGAACAGCCAGCCCGCTTTCAAGGTTTCGCTGGCCGAGGTGGCTGCATTGGTGATGGTGTCAGGGCCGGTCCAGAACCAGACCATGTGCGCCACTGGCAAGTAGCCGAAAGTGAACCACAGCACCACGAAAGCCAGCACGGCGGCAAACTTGGCGCGCTCGGCAAAGGCGCCGACGATCAGTGCGCAGGTGATGGCGGCAAACGTGCCCTGGAAGGCAACATAGACGAACTCGGGAATGACCACGCCCTTGCTGAAGGTGGCGGCGGTGGCAAACGTGCCTTTCACCGGATCCCAGATGCCGTTCAGGAACAGGCGGTCAAAGCCACCGAAGAAGGCGGTTTTTTCCGTGAAGGCGATCGAGTAGCCATAAATGCACCACAGCACCACGATCAGGGCAAATACCATGAACACCTGCATCAGCACCGACAGCATGTTCTTGGAACGCACCAGGCCGCCATAGAACAGGGCCAGGCCGGGAATGGTCATCAAAATCACCAGCAAGGTGGACAACATCATGAAGCCGGTGTCGCCTTTATTCGGCACCGGTGCCGCTGCAGGGGTGGCAGCGGCAGGCGCCGGCGCAGCTGCGGCAGGTACCGCATCGGGCGCCGGCGTCACGGCAGGCGTAGCTACAGCCGCAGTCGTGGCGGCAGCCGGCGCATCGGCAAAACTGGGCGCGGCCACGCCAAAGGCAAACAGACAGGCTATCCCAGCAAGTACTTTTGTTATATTTTTATTCATTAAGATTCCCCTTAGAGCGCTTCGTTACCGGTCTCGCCGGTGCGGATGCGGATAACTTGTTCCAGGTTGTAGACGAAAATCTTGCCATCACCGATTTTACCGGTGCGCGCGGCGCCCTCGATCGCTTCGATGGCCTGGTCGACGATGGCGTCATCGACGGCAGCCTCGATTTTGGTTTTTGGCAAGAAATCGACCACATACTCGGCGCCGCGGTACAGTTCCGTGTGGCCTTTCTGGCGGCCAAAGCCTTTGACTTCAGTGACAGTTATCCCTTGCACATTGATAGCCGACAAGGCTTCACGTACTTCGTCCAGCTTGAACGGTTTGATGATCGCGGTAATCATTTTCATGGCGGTCTCGTTTAAAAGGTTTTGGAAACAGTGACTACTAGGCCGGTTTTGGCCAGATTCGTGCCGTTGGGCGCCAGCGAGGTGATATTGGCCTTGATAACCGCCAGCGATACGGTGGCAAAGCCCGGGAAATCCTTGCTCACGCCCAGCTTGTAGTCGTAATAACTGAGCGAGTCATTGTGTTTGACGTTTTGGTGTCCCACATGCAGGTTGAGCGTATAGTCGTCGTACATGGGCAAGTTCAGGCCCGCATCGAGATAGCCGCTGTGTTTGCTATCGGCCACGCCAAACAGATTCGTGGTCGCATGCGAATACTTGAGGTAGGCCGGGCCGTAACTGAGCTGGCCGTACAGTTCAAAGGTATTGGCATTCGTGCTCAGGCCATTCGAGGGGTAGTAGTAATACAAGCCACCGACATCGTAGCTGAACCCTGCGCCAAGGTCGCCGCGCTTGCCGCCATAGATGTCCCATTCCAGATTGTCATCACCACCACCATCCCTGATCCACTTGATACTCGACATCCACGTGCCCACATACAGTCCCGTGGGATTGTGCGTATAGTCGATGCCACCGCTGATGGCGGGATCCAGACGGCTTTGCGAAAGTCCGCGATAACGGTAATCGCTGGTCAGCGCCACGTTATAGCTCACCACATTATCAGGCACAGTGTCCGCTACGGCCGGTGCAGCGCTGGCCACCTCCTGCGCCATGGCGTTGCCGCACAGAATAGCCATGCCCGATGTCAACGCTGCTGCTAGAGTGATACTGTGAGACAGATTCTTCATGGCGATTTCCTTTTATTGAGCTTTTAAAGCGGTTGAGGTTTAAAATCTTGCCTGGAGATCACAGAGCGTTTATGAATTCTTTAGCAGAATACGTGCCAGCTACCTTGTCACCTTGATAGCTGTATTTATGCCCACACATAGCCTGCAAACAGCAGCAATGACGGACCTACCCTGTTAAAGATTTGAAAATTAGCCCAGCTGCGCACCAGATTAAGGCTGAAGTGCACCGCAATGGTGCGTTGCACCTGCCACACCCCGAAGAACACCTAAAGGACCCATCATGGACATGAATACTTTCTTTAATGATTTGCAAGGCAAGATCCACCAGGCCATCGAAAACTCGCCGGCCAAGGATATCGAGAAAAATGTGAAGTCGATGATGACCCAGGGCTTTGCCCGCCTGGATCTGGTCACGCGCGAGGAATTCGATATCCAGGCGCAAGTGCTGGCCAAGACCCGCGCCAAACTGGACGCACTGGAATTGCGTGTAGTGGAACTGGAAGCGCGCTTGAACGAACAACAGAAGTAAGCATTGCGCTTGCACTGTCTTGATGCGCTTCAGGCATCAAGATGGCGTAACGCTGCTGCTGCAGTGTCAGCCTTCGCTCTGGAGCCGCAGGATCGAAGTGGATGCGATTGCTGGCCACGAACTCCGGCCGTAATGCGGAATTCAGTTTAATGATAAAACTCTTATGCTATCCTACGGCAATTAGGTAGGGTCTGGCATGAAACGTAAAAGCCTTCAAGGAAATCTGTGTGCGATCGCCCGATCGCTCGATGCCATCGGCGACTGGTGGTCCTTGCTCATTATCCGCGACGCTGCCGCTGGCATCGGCCGATTCAGCGAATTCCAGCGCAGTCTCGGCATTCCAAAAAACATCCTGTCGAGCCGACTGAAAACGATGACCGAACAAGGCATCCTGGAAGTCGTCCCGGCTTCGGACGGCAGTGCCTATCAGGAATACATCCTGACGCAAAAGGGCGTCGCCCTGCTCCCCGTGCTGGTCGCCCTGGGGCAATGGGGCGCCGACCACCTTTTTGAACCCAAGGAAATGGGCTCCATTCCGCTGGACGCCAGAAAAAAACGCCCACTCAAAAAACTGGAAATGTGGTCCGAAGATGGTCGTCTTTTACAGCCTGAAGACGTGTTACTGCCGCGCATCGTGTCCATGAACTAGGCAGGTCCTTCGCGCATCGCACCTCCTCAGTCTCAGAATGGCTCCTTGAATGGTCGCAAATCAATTTCTTGCGTCCAGGCAGTGCGATGTTGCAAATGCAGCTGCCAGTAAGTCTCGGCAATGGCATCGATATCCAGCAGCCCGTCAGCGCCTCGCTGAGCAGCCGCATCGGGACGCAGGGTCTTCAGCCTGGTGCCATTAATGCCCCCATCGATCACCACATGGGCAACATGCAAGCCTTGCGGACCAAACTCTCTTGCCATGCTCTGGCTGATCATGCGTAGCCCTGCCTTGGCGGCTGAGAAATGCGCGTAACCGGAACTGCCACGCAAACTGCCCGAAGCACCGGTGAAAATGAGGGTCCCTTGACCTTGCGGCAGCAGCAGGTTCGCGGCCTCCCGGCCGACCAGGAAACCGCCAAGACAGCCGACACGCCAAAAATCCTCGAACTGCGCTGCTGATACCTGCTGGAACGGAATATGCTGATTATTACCAGCATTGAAAACCACGACGCTTGCGGCTGCCCGCCCTGCACCAGGCGCATTAGCCAATGCGAACAACCGAAGAACCTCCGCTTCCTCGGTGACATCGACCCTGATGGCCGTACCTCCGCCCACCCCAAGGCTGCCGACGACTTTCTCAAGTTTATCCATGGTGCGGCCTGCAACGATCACATGAAAACCTTGCCGTGCAAACTTACGGACCACGGCAGCGCCTAATCCCTGTTCCGAACCAACGCCCACGACAACTGCTGTTGCTTGCATTTCACTCTCCTGTCAGTCTCGATCTTACGCGATAGCTACGGGCCGATTCATCCGGCCGACGATATAGACCATCAAGACGGCCAGCGCCAGGATCGCCGCACCCAGCCACATTGAGCTGTGCAAGCCCAGCTTATTGACTGCAATACCTCCAAGCAGGGAACCCAGTCCGATCGACAACTGGAAGACACTAGTGTTCATGGCCTGCGCAGCCTCGGGGGCATGCAGGGTTGCGTGATACAGCCACAATTGCGTGCCGACTGGCGCCATTCCCCATGACAAGGCCCACACCAGCAATGCGACGCCGGCGAGCACTGGACTGGTCGCAAAGAGTGCCATTGCAGCCAGCGACAGCAGATAGATCCAGGCGGTGGCAAGCACGGTTTTGTGCAGATTTCGGCCGGCAAAAGCGCCGCCGACAAAGTTACCCACTACTGTAAATACGCCGTAAGCGAATAACAGCGCGCTGACGATCCCGGTATCGAGGCGCGTGATCTGTTCAAGATAGGGCGTAACGAAAGTGTAGCCTGCGTATTGTCCGGCGACGACAAAAATAACCGTCAGGAAAATTGCACGCACTTTTGCGTCTTTCAGCAAACCAAAGAAGTCGCGCACGTTCACGCCATGCTTCATCTTGAGCGACGGCAAGAAAATGAGCTGTAATACGAAGCACACCATCGCGAGAACACTAGCTCCGAGAAAACCATCGCGCCAGTCTGCGTGGGCGCCAATGTACGAGCCGGCCGGTACTGCGATTACAGAGCCAATCGAGATACCGGCAAACACCAGCGATGAGGCAGCGTGCACTTTTTCAGGTGCAACAAGCTTTGCCGCCGCCGTGATGGATATCGCCCAAAAACCACCAATCGCGACGCCCAGGATAATGCGTGCAAGCAGCAGCATTCCAAAAGTTGCCGCCTTCCACGACAGCACGCTGGAGATGACCAGCAACGCAGTCAAGCCAAGCAGCACCCATTTGCGATCAGCCTTGCCAATCGCAATTGCCGTGATTGGTGCAGCGATGAAACCCAGTAGAGCGGTAACCGTGACGGCCAGTCCTGCAGTGCCTTCGGCTATGCCCAGGTCGCGGGAAATACCTGGCAATAGCCCGACAGGCAAGAACTCGGTGACGACCAGCGACAGCGCACCGAGTGCAATGACAAGCACGCCCAGCCACGAATTGGCAGGCATATCGCCTGCGTCTTTTTGTTGAAGCAACATTACAATTCCTTTCAGATAAATATGAGAACGATCGGTGCAGAAAAGGGCAAAAAAATTTAATTCAGTTGGCCCAAGGCAATATCGATGACCTCGCGCAGACAGGAAACTTCGACTCCGGCGCGAACCTGCACCCGGACACTGAGCCAGGTGTTGAAGAGTTGTGCGGCCAGATGCGCCGCCGAATAACGCTGTTGAATTTCCCCAGCTTCTTGCCCTCGCATAATTACTTGTAAAAAAAGCGAGGTAGTGAAGGCAAAGGTGGCTCGTACGTGGCGGGCGATGTCTTCATCAAACGCCGCATCCTCGACAGCACAGTTAACCAGCAGGCATCCAGCAGGATGCGCGAGCGATGGAACGATTGCCGATTCCAGCAGTGAGCGAATGGCAGATTGACAATTCTGCGCATTGGCCGTTTCGCGCTGCAACATATGTTCCCGCTGGGCATACTTGCTGAGGGCTTGCAGAAACAACGTCCGCTTATCGCCAAAGGTGTCGTACATGCTGCGCTTGTGCACCCCCATCCTTTCGACAAGATCGCTCATCGATGTACGCCCGTAACCCCTCTCCCAAAAGAGGGAGATAGCCTCATCCAATACTGCTTCCGGTTCAAATTCTTTATGTCTGGCCATTCGGACACCCGTTGACTGTCATGCAACCCAAGGTATTACTCCATTACTATAGTCATGAATACTAATTCATCAGGTTCAATTATGCAACCAGTTTTAGTATTTCAATACAGCACGCTATTCTAGCGTCGTGCCAGTAAAACCGTATTTTCTATCTTGTGCCCCCTCAAACACAGCGGCTGCATGCGGAATCAACGCATAAACGTCGCACAATCTGGTTTCATCAATATACCTGATTACGTGCAATGGAAGAGTCACGCAATACTGACAAGCTACCATGCCAACTTGGCGCCCCGCCTTGGCGCGCCTCAATACGCTGCATTCTACGAACCAGTACGATTCCAGCAGCAATCCTGCCGGGGAATCCAATGAGCCTAGCTGTCCTGAAAAGCCGCGCCCTGGCCGGCATGGAGGCGCCGGAGGTGAACGTCGAAGTCCATCTTGCCAACGGCTTGCCCTCGTTTACCATCGTCGGCCTGCCCGATACCGAAGTCAAGGAATCGCGCGACCGCGTGCGTGCGGCGCTACAGAACTGCGGTTTCGAGATGCCCGCGCGGCGCATTACAGCCAACCTGGCGCCAGCCGACCTGCCGAAAGAATCCGGACGTTTCGATCTGCCGATCGCGCTCGGCATCCTGGCAGCCTCGGGCCAACTACCGGGCGATCAATTACACCGCTATGAATTTGCCGGCGAACTATCGCTGTCTGGGCAGTTGCGTCCCATCCGTGGTGCACTGGCCATGACCTTTGCCATGCAGCGTAACCAAGACGGTGCAAGGCGAGCCTTCATCTTGCCCTACGCAAATGCCGACGAGGCGGCCCTGGTGCACGACGCCTGCATCTATCCCGCCCACACCCTACTTGAGGTGTGCGCCCACTTTGCCGCGCGCGACAGCCAGACCGTCTTGCAACGCCATCAGCCGCAACTGGCGCCGGCGCCCTTCCAGTTCCCTGACTTCTTGGACGTAAAAGGCCAGCAGCAAGTAAAACGCGCGCTGGAAGTGGCAGCGACAGGCGGCCACAGCTTGCTGATGGTCGGTCCGCCCGGCGCTGGCAAGAGCATGCTGGCCTGCCGTTTTCCCGGCATCTTGCCGCCGATGAGCGAAGACGAAGCGCTGGAATCGGCAGCCGTGCATTCCCTGAGCGGCAATTTCAAAGTGGAAAACTGGAAGCGCCGCCCCTATCGCGCCCCGCATCAGACCGCGTCCGGCGTGGCCCTTGTAGGGGGCGGCAATATCCCGCGGCCAGGTGAAATTTCACTGGCACATTGTGGGGTCTTGTTTCTCGATGAAATTGCCGAATTTGACCGCAGGGTGCTGGAGGTCTTGCGGCAGCCCATGGAATCGGGGCTCATCAGCATTTCACGGGCGGCGCGCCAGGCCGAGTTCCCTGCCCGCTTCCAATTGATTGCTGCCATGAATCCCTGCCCCTGCGGCTATCTGGGCCACGCTTCCGGCCGCTGCCGCTGCACGCCGGACGCCGTGCTGCGCTATCACGGCCGTTTGTCGGGCCCCTTGCTCGACCGTATCGATATGCAGATCGAGGTGGCCGCCATGCTGCCCTCTTCCCTGGCGCGCCAGTCGACCGGTGAAAGTTCCGCCGTCATCGCAACCCGCGTGGCGGCCGCTTTTGCCCTACAGCAGGCGCGCCAGGGCAAGCGCAACCAGCAACTGTCCAGCATTGAAATAGAGCAGCACTGCCCCCTGGACCAGAGCGGTGAGCAACTCCTGCTCAATGCCATGCTGCGCCTGCACTGGTCCGCGCGCGCCTATCATCGGGTGTTACGTGTGGCGCGCAGCATCGCCGACCTGGCGGACAGCCGAAAAATTACCCAGTCGCATGTGGCAGAAGCCATCCAGTACCGGCGCGTGCTACGCGAGCATTGAACCGTGATTGCCAGCTGCGAATGGTACTGCTACCATGGAATGATGAAAAAAACATCAATCGCCATGGTTTTTGCCGCACTGGCTACCGCCAGCGTGCTGTCCGCCTGCAGTCCGAAATTCGACTGGCGCGACTATCGCAGTCCTGACGGGCAATTCAGCGCCCTCTTTCCAGGCAAGCCCTCGCGTCTGACGCGCGACGTGGATCTGGATGGAAGCAAGGTCAGCCTGACCATGACGGCCAGCCAGGCTGAAGGGAATACCTTTGCCATCGGCAATGCACTGATGCCGACGCAAGCACAGGCCGAGGCAGCCCTGCCTGCGATGAAAGCTGCCTTGCTGAACAATATCAAGGGCAGCGTGCGCAGCGAAAAATCGGTGTCGGCAGCCAGCAGCACGCCGGCCGGCACACGTCAACAAAGTTCATTGAGCATTGAAGCAAGCGGCACGCAGCAAGGTAAGCAGACGGTGCTGATAGCGCGCTTCATTGCACAAGACAAACGCATCTTCCAGGTCGTCATCATCGGCGATGAAAAGAAACTGTCACGCGAAGCGATCGACACTTTCATGGATTCGGTCAAGCTGGAATAAAGTCGCCATTAACCAAAAAAACAATACTTAGTTTTAACTTAAAGTAAGAGTTATTGCTGGTCGAAGGGCTTGTAAATAAGTACGCTGTCCAACAGATAAGCTCAGCTGGCTTACCAGCATGCGGGCACAGTGAGCGGACGCCCTGTGCGAATTTTCAAGTCGTGCTACTGTTTCGACACCAATAACAAGTTTCAGAAAGTTCTTATGTTGATCTCATTCAAATCCAAATCCTCCCCTGCTGTCCTGATGTATCAGGAACATGCCCAGCGCATCCTCGACATCCTGCACAAGAACCCGACCCGCGGCGTGATCACGCCGGCGGAAGCAGGTGCAGCGCTGGCCTTGCTGGAACAGGAAGTCGCGGAAACCAAGTTGCATCCGGAAAATGATGTCGAGCATGATGTGCATACGCCAGAGACACGCGAAGATGGTGAAACGGTCGAGCACGCACTGGCGCAAAGAGTCCATTTCTCGCAACGTGCGTTTCCATTGATGGAAATGTTGCGCTCGGCCAAGGCCGAAGGCGAAAGCATCGTCTGGGGTATCTAGGCAGATGGAAGTTCCAGACGAAAAAAAACCCCGCATCTAGCGGGGTTTTTTTATATAACAAGCCTGACAATAACCTACTTTCACACTGGTTGCAGCACTATCATCGGCGCAGAGTTGTTTCACGGTCCTGTTCGGGATGGGAAGGGGTGGTACCAACTTGCTATGGTCATCAGGCATAACTTTTTCAACAGCCTGCTCCCAACTGGGCAGCAAACCGTCTGATCTGAGGAGGCGAATTATATAGGAGTTTGCCTGGATATGGTGGAAAAATCGGATTTTTTTGCTTATTACCCCAGACGCAAAGACTGGGGTCAGACCCGCCGGGTCTGACCCCGGCTCTTCAGGTGTTGGGGTGCAAGCATGTGCTGCAAAATCACCAGACGTAAAAAAACCCCAACCGGATCACCGGAAGGGGTTTTTTCGAATAACAAGCCTGACAATAACCTACTTTCAC
>NZ_JBMOUF010000011.1:0-237977 GCF_049319705.1 Janthinobacterium sp. Mn2066
TACCTGGGCTGGCGCTGGATACTCGACGCCAGGCGCATCCTGTCCGCTGAAACATTATTGAAGGCAACCTTGGGAGAGTTCCCACACCTGACGGTGACATAGCCATTAAGCTAGGCGGCGACGAGCCGCAAGCGTGTAATTTCGGCTGGTGCGCCGATGCGTTTCGGCGGGCCCCAGTAGCCGGTGCCGCGGCTGACGTAAATCCATAGCTTGCCGCGCCGGTGCAAGCCGGCTACATACGGCTGCTGCAGCGGCACGAACAGATTCCACGGCCAGAACTGGCCGCCGTGGGTGTGGCCGGACAATTGCAGGTCATAGCCCGCCTGTTCGGCCGCTTCGGCGCTGCGCGGCTGGTGCGCCAGCAGGATGCGGGGTATGCCGGCCGGCGCGCCGGCGATGGCTGCCTGCGGATCGCTCGCTTGCGCGGCGTCAAAGTGGCCCGCGCTGTAATCGGTGACGCCGGCCAGCACCAGGCGCGCGCCATCGTGTTCGATGACGACGTGTTCATTCATCAGCGCCTGCATGCCCAGGCGGCGAAATTGCGCTACCCACGGTGCGGCGCCCGAGTAGTATTCATGGTTGCCGGTCACGAAAAAAGTGCCATGGCGCGAGCGCAATTCGCCCAGCGGCGCCGTATGCGCATGCAATTGCTCCACCGTGCCATCGACCACGTCGCCGGTGATGGCAATCAGGTCGGCATTGAGTGCATTGGCGCGCGCCACGATGGCGTCGACATAGGCGCGCTTGATGGTGGCGCCCACGTGGATATCGCTCAATTGCACGATGGTGACGCCCTGCAGCGCTTTCGGCAAGCCGGCGATCGGCACGTCGATCTCGCGCACGCGGGCCACGCGGCGCGCATTGATGAAGCCTACCAGGGTGGCAAGCAGGGCCAGCACCAGCACGGCCACCGAGGACGCTTCTGCGTGCGGGCGCGCCGGTGGATAAATCAAGACGATTTCACGCAGCAGTGTCAGCACGAACAGCGAGGAAAAAAATCCCATGCACAGCGAACCGGCCCAAGCCAGGCGGTCGGCCAGATGATGATCATTGGTGACGGCGCGCGCAAAGATCGTCATCGGCATCAGCATGGTCGAGGCCAGCAAGACCAGTGCGCCGAAGATCCAGCCGGCCGGACCGACGGGCAGGGCGGGCAGCAATAGCCATCCCAGCAGGGCGTGCAGGGCGCCCAGTATCATGGTGATGCGTAGCAAAGGTGTGCGTGTTTTCATGTGATTATTCCAGTGTTGGGACGCCCAGGTAGGTGGCGCTGATGCGCGCGAAAGTACCGTCCTGGCGCATGCGTTTCAGTTCCCGGTCAAAGGCCGCGGCCAGTGCCGGTGAAGCGGCGTTCTTGCGAAAGACGATGTAGGTATCGAAGCGCGCCAAAGGCGGCGCCAGCCTGCGGATATCGGCCAGTTTCAATTGTTTGAGCGTGTACAGGCCCACCGAGCTGTCGGCCAGCACGGCGTCGATGCGGCGCAGCGCCAGTTTCTGGAAGTTGGCCGTATCGGTAGGCACTTCGGCCAGCGTCCAGCGGCCTTGTGCGGCACCAATTGCGATGGCGTCGGGCAGGCGAAAACCCGCACGCACGCCGATGACTTTACCTGCCAGGTCGTCCAGTTTCGCGATGGTGGCGGCCTTGCCTTCCGGCTGGCGCACGAACAGTGCATATTCAGTCGGCTGCAGGGGCACTTTGCCAAACTCCAGGTATTGCTCGCGCGGCGACGTGCGGCTCATGGCAAACGCGCAGTCGACGCTGCCCTGGGGCTGGGCCAGTTCATTTTCCAGACGCCGCCAGGGCATGACGCGAAACTCGATGGCGATGCCCAGCCGCGTGGCCGCCTCGCGCAGGATATCGACGTTCAAGCCTTCGATATGGCCCTGGTTCAGCATCACATAGGGCACGAACACGTCGTCATGGCAGACCAGCCTGGCCGGCAGCGCTTCAGATATGGGCGCGGGCGCCGTCGCAGGTACCGGCACCGGCACGGTGGCCATCCTGGCCATGGCTGCCGGCGCCATGCCTGCGGCCAGCGCGGCGCAGGCCAGCACAGTCCTGATGCAAGAAAAGACAGGCGGATGTCCGCCTTTGATCAACGTTTGAAGCCGCAAAATAATCATCCCAGGTGGCTCGAAACGTTATCGTTTCGTACGCGCCGATTATAGCCGAAGCCTTATTTGGACAGGTTTATACGATGCTTATCTGGGGCTCCGGCATGAAATTTAAAGATGTAGATGTTTTGCATGTTTAAATAAATTCCTTTACACTGGGCGGGTCCACAAAGGCTGGCGGCCATCTTGCCGCAGCTTTCCATCACCGTTGTTTACAGGAGTTGCCCATGCTTAGCCCATCACATCGCGCCATCATCACCGCCACCGTTCCCATCCTTGAGCAGGGCGGCGAAACCCTGACGCGCCATTTCTATCAGAACCTGTTCCGCGACCATCCCGAAGTGCTGCCGTATTTCAATCAGGCACACCAGCACAGCGGCGAGCAGCAGCGCGCGCTGGCCAATGGCGTGCTGATGTATGCGCGCCATATCGACCAGCTCGAAGCGTTGGGCGGCCTGGTTTCCACCATCGTCAACAAGCACGTGGCCCTGCAGATACGCGCCGAACACTATCCGCTGGTAGGCGCCAGCCTGTTGCAGGCGATCCGCGAAGTGCTGGGGACTGAAATTGCCACCGATGCCGTGATCGAGGCCTGGGGGGCGGCGTATGGCCAGCTGGCCGATATCCTGGCCGGCGAAGAAGGGCGCATTTATGCAGCCCAGGCGGCAGCGCCGGGCGGCTGGCGCGGCGCGCGCGACTTCACGGTGGTGAGCAAGGTGGAGGAAAGCGCGGAAATCACCTCCTTCCTGCTGGCGCCCGTGGATGGCCAGGCCGTGCTCGATTTCAAGCCGGGCCAATATATCGGCGTGGTGGTGACGGTCGATGGTGTTCCCATGCGCCGCCAGTATTCGCTGTCGGCCGCCAGCAATGGCGAAACCTACCGCATCAGCGTCAAGCGCGAGCAGGGCGGCAAGGTATCGAACTATTTCCACGACAGCGTGCAGGCGGGCGACACGGTGCAACTGACGCCGCCTTCGGGTCAGTTCGTGCTGCGCGATAGCGACAAGCCGCTGGTGTTGATCAGCGGCGGCGTTGGCATTACTCCCGCGCTGGCCATGCTGACGGCAGCCCTGCGCGGCAAGCGCCCGGTACACTTCATCCACGCGGCGCGCCACCATGGCGTACATGCCTTCCGGGCGCAGGTCGATGCGCTGGCCGCCCGGCATCCGCAGCTCAAGCGCTTTTACTGTTATGCCGAACATGGCGAGGAAGGCGTGGCGCCCGATGCCGTCGGCTTGCTGGGTACGGAGTTGCTGGGGCAATGGCTGCCAGCCACGCGCGACGTCGACGCGTATTTCCTCGGGCCGCAGCCGTTCATGCGCGCCGTAAAGGCTTCCCTGCGTGAACTGGGCGTGCCGGAACAGCAAACGCACCATGAGTTTTTTGGCCCGGCGTCTGCCTTGAACTGACGCCACGTCGCCGCTCTTCCTTGCGCTGGAGAAAAATATTCGGCGTAAGGGGCGGGTAAGCCTTGCCCTGTAATGTGAAAACAAGCTCGCAAAAGAGCACGTTTTTTCATAACAGGAGACAACACGATGCAGGACGATCTGGTGCAACAAATCAAGGGCGACCCCAACTACCATCAACTGGTCAAGCTGCGTTCCCGCTTCGGCTGGGCGCTGACGGGACTGATGCTGCTGGTGTATTACGGTTATATCCTGCTGATTGCTTTTAACAAGGAATTTCTCGCCAGCAGGACCGGCGAAGGCGTGATGACGTGGGGCATGCCGATCGGCTTGTTCGTGATCGTGTTTACGGTGGTGATCACCGGCATTTATGTGCGTCGCGCCAACAAGCAGTTCGACGACCTGACCAGCGCCATCCAGGCACGGGTGCAGGCATGAGCGCCCGTCCGCAAGTGAAATACGGCCTGCCGCTTGCCGCCTTGCTCGCTGCCAGCGGCGCAGTGTGGGCGGCTGGTCCCGACCTGGGCCAGGCGCACCAGCAACCGACCAACTGGACGGCGATCATCATGTTCGCCATTTTCGTCATCTTTACCTTGTTTATTACCAAGTGGGCGGCCGCCAAGACCAAGTCGGCGTCCGACTTTTATACGGCCGGCGGCGGCATCACGGGTTTCCAGAATGGATTGGCGATTGCCGGCGACTATATGTCGGCTGCATCGTTCCTCGGCATTTCCGCCGCCGTGTTCCTGAACGGCTACGATGGCTTGATCTACGCGATCGGTTTCCTGGTCGGCTGGCCCATCATCACCTTTTTGATGGCCGAGCGCCTGCGCAACCTGGGCCGCTACACCTTTGCCGACGTGGCCGCCTACCGCTTCAAGCAGGCGCCGATCCGCATCTTTTCCGCCTCCGGCACCCTGGTGGTGGTGGCGTTTTACCTGATCGCGCAAATGGTGGGGGCAGGACAGTTGATCAAGCTGCTGTTTGGCCTGGAATACTGGATCGCCGTGGTGCTGGTCGGCACCCTGATGATGATTTATGTCTTGTTTGGCGGCATGACAGCCACCACCTGGGTGCAAATCATCAAGGCAGTGATGTTGCTGGGCGGCGCCAGTTTCATGGCCATTGCCGTGCTGGCACAATTCAATTTCAGCCCGGAAGCGCTGTTTTCCAAGTCGGTGGACGTGCACGCCACCAAGGAAGCCATCATGGGACCAGGTTCCTTCATCAAGGATCCGATCTCGGCCATCTCGTTCGGCATGGCGCTGATGTTCGGCACGGCCGGCTTGCCGCATATCCTGATGCGCTTTTTCACGGTGCCGAGTGCCAAGGAAGCGCGCAAATCCGTGTTCTGGGCCACCACCTGGATTGCCTATTTCTATATTTTGACCTTTATCATCGGCTTTGGCGCCATCGTGCTGGTCAGCACCAATCCCGACTTCAAGGATGCAGCCGGCAAACTGTTGGGCGGCAATAATATGGCGGCCGTGCACCTGGCCAAGGCCGTGGGCGGCAACGTTTTCCTCGGTTTCATGTCGGCCGTGGCGTTTGCCACCATCCTGGCCGTGGTGGCCGGCCTGACCTTGTCGGGCGCTTCGGCCGTCTCGCACGACCTGTACGCCACCGTCTTCAAGAAAGGCAAGGCGACCGGCGCCAACGAGCTGAAAGTATCGCGTTTGACCACTGTGGCGCTGGGCATTATTGCCGTGGTGCTGGGGATTGCATTTGAAAAGCAGAATATCGCCTTCATGGTCTCGCTGGCCTTTGCGATTGCCGCCTCGGCCAACTTCCCCGTCTTGTTCATGTCGGTGCTGTGGAAGGATTGCACCACGCGCGGCGCCACCATCGGCGGTTTCCTGGGCCTGATCACGGCCGTGGGCTTGACGGTGGTATCGAAATCGGTCTGGGTCGACGTACTGGGCCATGGCGAAGCATTATTTCCTTACGCTTCGCCGGCGCTGTTCTCGATGACGGCCGGTTTTGTCGGTATCTGGCTGTTCTCGATACTGGACCGCAGCCCCCGCGCCCGTATCGACCGGGCAGGGTACGAAGCACAGCAGATGCGTTCGGAGACGGGCATCGGTGCGGCGGGCGCGACCGCGCATTAAATTTCACCCAAAGCAATGACCGCGGTCGGACCTTAAGGTCCGACCCCGGTATTTTGCAGTTGGGGTAAGAATTACTTTTCCATGCGCAAAGGAATGACTCCGGGCGCCAGCGCAAGCGGCCTGGGTTCCAGGATCGACGCCAGGGTCACCTTGTCCAGCACGGCCAGGTAAGCCGCCGTGGCCTGTCCCAGCGCCGACTTCAGCTGGCAGCCCGGCGTGAGCGGGCAGGTATTGCTGTCTGGATTGAAACATTCCGCCATATAAAAATCACTTTCCGTTTCGCGCACCACGGTGCCGATATTGATCTCGGCCGGGTCGCGCGCCAGGCGCAGGCCGCCGTTGCGGCCGCGCACGGTTTCCACGATGCCGGACAAGCCCAACTGGTGGACTACCTTCATCAAGTGATTTTTCGAGATCGTGTGCAGGTCGGCGATGTCCTGGATCGTCACGAGCCGGTCGCGGTGCGTGCCCAGATACATCAGGGTGCGCAGGGTGTAATCGGTATAGGCGGTCAATCGCATGGGTGTTCCAGGGCGGTAAAGATGTGGATGACATCTTTGTTCAGGGCGCCAGCATACAGCAAAAGCAAGCCATGGCGTGACGGCGGCAGCGCGTCAGCGCCTCTTTTTCCGTCTTTTCCTTATCTGATTCATGCACACTGTCCTACGCAAAAAATGAAAAGACGATTGCTTTTCGCTCAGATGCGTAGTAAATTTTCATATTGTTGTAGTCATGAATCGATAGCCAGCCCAGTAATGTTGCTTTTCACTCGGTTGTCTTGATGAAAATCAAGGAGATTGCCAAACATTGAGGTAAATTTACTACATTGCGATGTCGATGACTCAAGGATGGGCGTTTTTCGTGACGAGAAGCGCGTGTGATGCAATCTGTGCGGTGCTGCTGTGGCTGCAAATGGGCGTTGTGCCCGTGGAATAAAACCGATGCAAATGAATGAAGTGAAAGACGAGCTGCTCAGCAGCGATATCCGTCAACTGGGCCGGCTGCTGGGCGACGCCATCCGCAGCCACCTGGGCGATCCCGCCTTCGACCGTATCGAGCATGTGCGCCAGCTGGCCATCCGCTTCCGCCGCGACCATGACGAAGCGGCCCGCGTGCAACTGTCGGATGCGCTGCAAGCGCTGTCGCAGGAGGAAACCACGCAACTGATACGCGCTTTCAGCTTTTTCTCGCTGCTGGCCAATATTGCCGAAGACCAGCACCACATCCGCCGCACGCGCGCCCACCTGATCGCCGGCTCGCCGCCGCGCCAGGGTAGCCTCAGCCATGCGGTTGGCAATGTGTTCGATGCGGGCCAGGCCGATGCGCTGGAAGCGTTTTTTAAAGACGCCTTCGTCAGCCCCGTGTTTACGGCGCACCCGACGGAAGTGCAGCGCAAGAGCATCCAGAATTGCCAGATGGCTATCGCCCGCCTGTTGAACGAGCGCGACCGCGTGCAAATGACGCCCGACGAGGCGCAGCAAAATGAAGAAGCGCTGGGACGCGGCATCGTGACCCTGTGGCAAACCCGTCTGTTGCGCACGACCAAATTGTCCGTGCTGGACGAAGTGGAAAACGGCCTGTCTTTCTACGATCACACGATTCTGAGCGAATTGCCGCAGCTGTATTCCTCGCTGGAAACCATGCTGGCCCAGCGCGATGCCCGCTGGGAAGATGCAGAATTACCTAATTTTATGAAAGCGGGCAGCTGGATAGGCGGCGACCGCGACGGCAATCCGTTCGTCACGGCCGATATCCTGCGCGCCACCCTGGCACGCCAGGCCGACAAGGTACTGGACTTTTACCTCGGTGAATTGCGCAAGCTGGCTTCGCAGTTATCCCTGGCGCAAAAACTCAATGGCGGCAGCGATGCGCTGCGCGCGCTGGCCGAAAGCTCGGCCGATACCTCGCCGCACCACGCCGACGAGCCGTACCGCCGCGCCTTGCACGGCATCCATGCGCGCCTGGAAGCGGCCCGTTTTGTCCTGTGTGCCAAGGGGAAATCACAAGAGGCGGTGGCGGCCTATGCGTCGGCCGCCGATTTGCTGGCAGACCTGGACGTGGTGCATCAGTCGCTGGTGGGCAGCGGCCTGCGTTCGCTGGCGCGTGGCCGCTTGCGCCAGCTGCGCCGCGCCGTGAAAGTGTTCGGTTTTTCGCTGGCGCCGCTGGACTTGCGCCAGAATTCGGACGTGCATGAGCGCGTCGTGGGCGAATTGTTTGCTGGCGTGCAACCTGGCCTGGTCTACACGGACCTGGATGAAGAGCAACGTATCAGCTTGCTGCTGACGGAACTGAGTTCGCCGCGCCTGCTGGTGTCGCCGTATGCGCAGTACTCTGAAGAAACCACCTCGGAACTCGACATCTTCCGCGCCATTCGTGAAGCGCACAGCCTGTATGGCCGCGAATCAGTGCCGAACTGCATTATTTCCAAGGCGGCCAGCGTGTCCGACTTGCTGGAAGTCGCATTGCTGCTGAAAGAAGTGGGCCTGCTGCGCCAGGACGCGCTGGAAGTCGATGTCAACATCATTCCTTTGTTTGAAACCATCGACGACTTGCGCGCCGGCCCTGCCATCATGGCGCGGGCCTTCGGCTTGCCGTTTTACCGTGGTTTGCTCGCGTCGCGCGCGGACCAGCAGGAAGTCATGCTTGGTTATTCGGACAGCAACAAGGATGGCGGTTTCCTCACTTCCGGCTGGGAACTGTACAAGGCCGAGATCGAACTGGTGTCGGTGTTCAAGGAACACCAGATCAAGCTGCGCCTGTTCCATGGCCGCGGCGGTTCGGTCGGTCGTGGCGGCGGCCCAAGCTATGAAGCCATCCTGGCCCAGCCGGCAGGCGCCGTACAAGGCCAGATCCGTTTGACGGAGCAGGGTGAAGTCATCACGGCCAAGTATGCGAACCCGGAAGTAGGGCGCCGCAACCTGGAAGTGCTGGTCGCCGCCACCATCCAGTCGACCTTGCTGCCGCAAGCGCAGTTGCAGCCGAGCGCATCCGCCAGCGCCGGCCACCTGGCGGCGATGGAAGAATTGTCGGGCACGGCCCTGAGCGCTTACCGTGCGCTGGTGTATGGCACGGCAGGTTTCGAGCAATATTTCTGGGAATCGACCGTGATCGCCGAGATTGCCGCCTTGAATATCGGCAGCCGCCCGGCCTCGCGCAAGAAATCGACTTCGATTGAAGATTTACGGGCCATTCCCTGGGTCCTGAGCTGGGCGCAATGCCGCTTGATGCTGCCGGGCTGGTTCGGTTTCGGTTCCGCCGTGCAAGCTTACCTGGCTGCCCATCCTGCGGACGGCGCAGAAGTGCTGCGCGGCATGTACCAGGATTGGCCATTCTTCACGTCCCTGCTGTCGAATATGGACATGGTGCTGGCCAAGAGCGATATCGCGATTGCCGGCAAGTATGCGGAACTGGTCAAGGATGAAGCCTTGCGCGTAGCCATCTTTACCCGTATCCGCGCCGAATACACGGCCACCCTGGAAGCCTTGAAACTGATCACGGGCCAGGAAGAATTACAGCAAGCCAACCCGCTGATGCAGCGTTCCATCCGCAACCGTTTCCCCTACATCGACCCGCTGAACCACGTGCAGGTGGAATTGCTGCAACGCTTCCGCGAAGGCAAGCAGGATGCGGCGGCACGCACGGGTATTCATTTGTCGATCAACGGGATTGCGGCAGGGTTGCGCAATAGTGGTTGATACTTTTACGTTTAACTAAGAATGGGGTCAGACCCGACGGGTCTGACCCCGGAAAAGGAGACAGCATGACCATCAAAGTTGCCATCAATGGCTATGGCCGTATCGGCCGCAATGTCTTGCGCGCTTTCTACGAAGGCGGCAAGCAGCAGGATATCCAGATCGTCGCCATCAATGACCTGGGCGACGCCAAGGCGAATGCGCATCTGACGCGCCACGACACCGTGCACGGCAAGTTTCCTGGCACCGTCACGGTGGAAGGCGAGCATATGATCGTCAATGGCGACCCTATCCGTGTGTTCGCGCAGCGCAACCCGGCGGAAATTCCATGGGGCGAATTGGGGGTGGACGTGGTGCTGGAATGCACGGGTTTCTTCACGACCAAGGAAAAAGCCTCGGCCCATTTGAAGGGCGGAGCGAAAAAAGTCATCATTTCCGCACCGGGCGGCAAGGATGTGGACGCCACCATCGTGTTTGGCGTGAACCAGCATGTGTTGAAAGCCACGGACACCGTGATTTCCAACGCGTCCTGCACCACCAATTGCCTGGCGCCACTGGTCAAGCCGCTCAACGACGCCATCGGCATCGAATCGGGCCTGATGACCACCGTGCACGCCTACACCAATGACCAGGTCTTGTCGGACGTGATGCATGAAGACTTGCGCCGCGCCCGTTCGGCCACGCATTCGATGATCCCGACCAAGACGGGCGCCGCCGCCGCCGTGGGCCTGGTCTTGCCGGAATTGAATGGCAAGCTCGATGGCTTTGCCGTGCGCGTGCCGGTCATCAACGTATCGCTGGTCGACTTGTCCTTCATCGCCAAGCGCGATACCACCGTCGAAGAAGTCAATGCCTTGCTGAAAGCAGCCTCCGAAGGCCCGCTGGCCGGCATCCTGACGTACCAGACGGAACCGCTGGTTTCCATCGATTTCAACCACAACCCGGCGTCGTCGAATTTCGATGCCACCCTGACCAAGGTCTCGGGCCGCCTGGTGAAAGTATCGTCGTGGTACGACAACGAGTGGGGTTTCTCGAACCGCATGCTCGACACCACGGTTGCCTTGATGGCAGCCAAGTAATTCGGCCTGAATGCAGGCAGCGCTGATCCAGCGCAACAGAACGGCTGGCCCACAAGGCCGGCCCTTGTAGCACGACTTATTAATAGAAAGCAGCACACCATGAGCACGCAAGTACAACAACGCGCCACCAAGATCGTTTCCACCATCGGCCCCGCTTCCAACGATATCGACACCCTGGTGCGCATGTTCAAGGCCGGCGTTGACGTCGTGCGCCTGAACTTTTCGCACGGCAAGGCGCAAGACCATATCGACCGCGCGCGCATGGTGCGCGAAGCGGCTGCCCTGTGCGGCCGCGAAGTGGCCATCATGGCCGACTTGCAAGGCCCGAAGATTCGCGTCGGCAAGTTTGAAGAAGGCAAGATTTTCCTGGAAAACGGCGACAAATTCATCCTCGACTCGAAATGGGGCGAGAACGGCGAGCTGGGCAACCAGGAACGCTGCGGTCTCGATTACAAGGAATTGCCACGCGACTTGCATGCCGCCGATGTGCTGTTGCTGAACGATGGCTTGATCGTGCTGGTGGTCGATAAAGTCATCGGCAGCGAAATCCACACGACCGTGAAAATCGGCGGCGAGTTGTCGAACAACAAGGGCATCAACCGCCAGGGCGGCGGCTTGACGGCGCCTGCGCTGACGGCCAAGGACATGGAAGACGTAAAAACGGCGATGAGCTTCCAGGCCGATTACGTGGCCGTATCGTTCCCGAAAAACGCCACCGACATGATCATGGCGCGCCAGCTGGCCAATATCGCCGGCGAAGCGTGGGACCATAAGCCGATGATGATCGCCAAGATCGAGCGCGCGGAAGCCATTCCTGCACTGCAGGAAATCCTCGACGCCTCCGACGGCATCATGGTGGCGCGTGGCGACCTGGCCGTGGAAGTGGGCAATGCGGCCGTGCCGGCCCTGCAAAAGCGCATGATCAAGATGGCGCGCGCCTCGAACAAGCTGGCGATCACGGCCACGCAAATGATGGAATCGATGATCGTCAACGCCGTGCCGACCCGCGCCGAAGTGTCCGACGTGGCCAACGCCGTGCTCGATGGCACGGACGCCGTGATGACCTCGGCGGAAACGGCGTCGGGCAAGTACCCGGTAGAAACCGTGGAAGCGATGGCGGCGATTTGCCTGGATGCTGAAAAATGGGATATCTGCAAGCTCGACGCCGATTTCCTGAACTCCACCTTCACGCGCATCGACCAGTCGATCGCCTACGGCGCGCTGTTTACGGCCCACCATCTGCGCGTCAAAGCGATTGCCACCCTGACGGAATCGGGTTCCACGGCATTGTGGATGAGCCGCTATAACATCGACATTCCGATCGTTGCCCTGACGCCGAGCATTGCCACGCGCCGCAAGCTGGCCCTGTACCGCAACGTCAGCACGGTGGAGCTGGGTTCCGGCACCGACCGCGACAAGGTATTGAAACAGGCCGAAGAACTGCTGCTGGAGCACAAGGTGGTCGAGAGGGGCGACACCATCGTGCTGACCTGGGGCGAGCCGATGGGCAAGGTGGGCGGTACCAATTCGCTGAAAATCACCAAGATCGGCCAGCACTGATCGATTGGGATGGGATTGCGCATGGCGTTCTGCTAAGATCGTCATGCGCCGGACCCTGCCTGCCGGCAGGAGAGTGTCCATCATGATGTTGCGTACTTTTTTAGCTGTCAGCTTTTTGGCGGTGACCGCCAATGCCGCCGCCGAAGCGACCCTGGAGCAAACCATCGTGGCGCTCGACGCCCAGGCCTTCGATGCTTTCAATCACTGCGCCGAACCGGGGCGCTTGCAGCAACATGCGAGCTTCTTTGCGCCCGATGTCGAGTTTTATCATGACCAGGGCGGCGTGACATGGAACCGCGACGCCATGCTGGCCAATACCCAGAAATATGTCTGTGGAAAATTTCGCCGCGAAGTCATCGCGCAGTCCCAGCGCGTTTATCCCATCAAGGATTTCGGCGCCATCGAGCAGGGCACGCACCGTTTTTGCCAGTTCGACACGGGCAAGTGTGACGGCCTGGCGGACTTCACGATCGTCTGGAAACAAAGCTCCGCCGGCTGGCAAATGACGCGCGTACTCAGTTACGGCCACCGCGAAAACACAGCGCAAAATTGAGTGGCGCAGGCGGGCCTACTGAGGTTCAGGAAAATCCGCCGATTCCGTTACATCGGCCCAGGCATCGAAGTTGCTGGTCAGCATATCGATTTTCTTGCGGGCGCCGGCCAGGGCGGCCTTGCCCAGCAGCAGGCGCAGCGGCGTATGCTCGGCCTCGACCGCCTTGACGATGGCGGCCGCCGCGCGCAGCGGGTCGCCGGGCTGCTTGCCGCTGTAGCCGCGCATCATGTCGATGCGGGCCTTGGCGCTGGCATGGTAATCGGCTATCGCTTGCGGTGCTTGGTTGGCGGAGCGGCCGGCCCAGTCGGTGCGGAAAGGCCCCGGTTCGACCAGCATGACTTTCAAGCCCATCGGCGCGACTTCCTGTGACAGCGATTCCGACAGGGCTTCTACGGCAAACTTGCTGGCGTTGTAGAAACTCAAGGCAGGGAAGGCTGCAAGGCCGCCCACCGAAGACAGGTTGACGATGGCGCCCGAGCGGCGTTCGCGCATTTGCGGCAAGACGGCGCGCGTCATGTTGGCCAGGCCCCACACATTAATTTCGAACATCTTGCGCACTTCATCGATGTCGCTTTCCTCCAGCGAACCGAAATAGCCGATACCGGCATTGTTGACCAGCACGTCGATATGGCCGAAACGGGCCTGTGCGGCCGCCACGGCGCTGGCAATCTGCTCGGGCCGGGTTACATCGAGTTCCAGCAGCAGAACCTGTTCTTCGTGGCC
Organism: Janthinobacterium sp. Mn2066; assembly: GCF_049319705.1. NCBI lineage: Bacteria > Pseudomonadati > Pseudomonadota > Betaproteobacteria > Burkholderiales > Oxalobacteraceae > Janthinobacterium > Janthinobacterium sp. Mn2066. Next base: position 13,237 of record NZ_JBMOUF010000011.1, read on the forward strand.
TGTTTGCAAATCTTCAATTTGCGCGCGGTTGCGCGCGGTGATCACGGTTGGGTAGCCGAGGGCCAGCACATGGCTGGCGATGGCGCGCCCGAAGCCGGTGGAGCAGCCGGTAATGAACCAGACTGGTTTGTTGTTGGTAGTCATGCAGATCCTTTGAATGGTGGGACGCCGAGCGTCATGTCATTATTGTGGGCGCCGCGATTACAAAGAACAATCTGTATAATCGGCACACCCTTTGAAATGAGATTGCATAATGACGCCCGACAGCCTCGACCGCCTGGGCCTGTTTATCCAGGTTGCACAAACGCGCAGTTTCAGCGCCGTGGCCAAGGCGGCCGGCATTTCGCCGTCGGCCGTCAGCTATGCCATCCGGCAGCTGGAAGCGAGCCTGGACTTGCGGCTATTTAACCGCACCACGCGCAGCGTCAGCCTGACGGAGGCGGGCGCGGATCTGTTGACGCGCCTGGAGCCTTTGCTGGGTGGCATCAATAGTGTCATGGCCGAGGCCAGGAAATCGGCGCATGAAGTGGCAGGGTTGCTGCGCATCAATGTGCCGCGCAGCGCAAGCCTTATGCTGGTCGAGCCCGTGCTGCGTGCTTTTCTGGATGCTTATCCGCAAGTGAGCCTGGAAATCATCATCGACAATGGCTTGACCGATATCACTGGCCAGGGTTGTGATGCGGGCATCCGTTTTGGCGATGTACTGGAAAAGGATATGCATGTGGTGCCGCTCAAGAGCGACCTGAAAGTGGCCATCGTCGCCAGCCCCGATTATTTGCGGCGGCACGGCACACCCCTGCATCCGGTTGACCTGGAACAGCACGAATGCATCCATTTTCGCCATGTTTCCTCGGGAACCTTGTATGCGTGGCGGCTGGAAAAGGACGGCGAGCAGCATCAACTGGCCGTCACGGGGCGCTTGATCAGCAATGATTCCATCCTGGTGCTGCAAGCGGCGCTCGATGGCGTGGGCCTGGCCTACCTGTACGAGGATTATGTTGTCCGCCACGTGGCCAATGGCCATCTGGTGCAAGTGTTGCAGGACTGGAGTCCATCGGAAGGCTTGTACCTGTACTACTTTAATCACCGCGGCATGCCACCCAAGCTGAGGGTGTTTATCGAGTTTCTGAAAAACGCCCACTTGCCCGGGCAGCTTGCCGCGCCGCGCGCCCAGGTTGTTGCTTCATGAATCAATGGCGTTATTGTTGGCTATGTCACCGTCAGATGTGGGAGCTCTCCCAAGGTTGCCTTCAATAATGTTTCAGCAGACAGGATGCGCCTGGCGTCGAGTATCCAGCGCCAGCCCAGGTAATTGGGCAGATAACGCGTGGCCACGCCATGAAAGATGCTGAGCCATCCTCGCAAGCGGCTGTGATACGCGTTGACGTTCTGTACGTGAACCGCGCCGCGTACGCGGATGCCAGCGCGCAAGTTGACGGCTTGATGGCTGATGCCCATCAGTCAGACCTCAGCTTTGCAGGCAGGTTCCCCTATTTAATGAGGACAGAACCTTATTTTTCGGATAATGGTCTTGCTGAAGTCCTATGAATATTTTCGTAAAGCAACTATACTCACGAGTTCTTGAAAAATCCTTGTCACGCTGGCCGCCCGTAACACGCGCCAGGGTTTGTATGCATTCCGCTTTTTCTGTCTGAAGAAGCCTACCCCGCGCGCCAGGCGAGGGCGTGATGACCGAGTCATCATCCGGTCGATTCTTTCCGTTGTTATTTTCGCTGTTTTGCCGCTTAGCTAATCAAGTGTGCAGGGCACCTGTGCCTGGTGGCACGTTCATCATCACGCTCACGCGTTACGACATTATGCTCAGTTCCATGTTTGAAGCTCCTTCCGCGACGTTGCCCACGATTTATGGCAGCCACGATCACATGCTGGTGCTGTTTTCCATCGCGATCGCCATCTTTGCTTCCTTCATGGCCTTGCAGATTGCCGGCATGGCGCGCAGCAGCGAACGCGGTTTCCAGCGCCAGACGGCCATCATCACGGGCGCCGTGGCGCTCGGTGGCGGCATCTGGTCCATGCATTTCATCGGCATGCTGGCCTTCGATATTTGCACGCGCGTCTCGTTTGACCCCAGCCTGACCCTGCTGTCGATGCTGCCGGGCATGGCCGCTTCCTGGGTGGCGCTGCACTTGCTGGCGCGGCCGCACATCAACGGGCGGCAACTGGTGGTGGGCGGCGTGCTGGTGGGCATGGGCATCGGTTCCATGCATTACAGCGGCATGGCTGCCATGCAGACCTCGCTGGCGCTGCATTATGATCCCGTTTTGTTCGCGTTGTCGCTGGTGGTGGCGATCGCCATGGCCATGCTGGCCCTGTGGATACGCTTCGGCTTGAATGCCCTGTGCCGCCGCCTGCCGCCGCTGACCTCTTTGCTGCTCAGCAGCGTGGTGATGGGCCTGGCTATTTCCGGCATGCACTACACGGGCATGCTGGCGGCGCGCTTTTCCGGCACGCCGGTGATGGGCGACAATACCTTTACCGTGCACGCTTCGTTCGTGGCGCTGGCCGTGGCCCTGATCACGGTGACCCTCACGGTCTTCGTGGCCGCCGCCAATGGCTTGCTGCGCTACCGCCAGTTGCTGCGCCACGCCAATGCCAGCGAATCGCGTTTGCGCGCCATCGTCGATACGGCCGCCGATGGCCTGATCACGATTGATGGACAGGGCAAGGTGCGCTCCTTCAATCCGGCGGCGGAAAAGCTGTTCGGCTGGCCTGAAGCCGATATTGTGGGACGCGAAGCGAGCTTGCTGCTGCAAGATGCCGACGCGGTGCGCTACCAGGGGTATCTGCGCGATTACCTGGCGACCGGGGTCTCGCATATCCTCGATAGCGGACGTGAACTGGAAGGGCGCCACCGCGATGGCGCCATGCTGCCGATACGCGTCGCCATCGGCAAGATCGATATGCCAGGCAAGCCCCTGTTCGTGGCCTTTGTCACCGACATGCGCTCTTCGCGCGACATGGCGCAGGCGCTGCAGGACAGCGAACGCCAGTACCGCACCCTGATCCGCAATATTCCAGGCGTCTCCTTCCACTGCAATTTTGCCCCCGACTGGCGCATGCTGTTCATCAGCGACGCCGTCTACAACCTGACGGGCTGGATGCCGGAAGACTTCATCGCCGGCCGGGTCGACATGTTCGACCTGGTGCATCCGGACGACCGCCAGCGCGTCAGCGACAACTGTCTGCAGGCGGCCAGCGAGAAACGCGATTTCGAAAACGTCTACCGCATCATGCACCGCGATGGCCGCGAGCGCTGGGTGCGCGAAAGCAGCGGCCCCGTGCTCGACAAGGACGGCGTGGTGCGCTGGATCGATGGCGTGATCCTCGATATCACGGAAAGCGAATTGCGCAATGCCGAATACGAGGGCAAGGTGACGGCCATCTCGCGCGCGCTGGCCGTCATCGAATTCGACCTGCATGGACAGGTGCTGGCCGCCAACGAGAACTTCCTTGAACTGGTCGGCTACAATCTTGATGAAGTGCTGGGGCAGCACCACAGCATGTTCTGTGAAGCCGCCTATGTCGCCACGCCCGCCTACCCGGCGTTCTGGCAGCGCCTGGCCAATGGCGAATTCGACGCGGCCGAGTACAAGCGCATCGGCAAGGGCGGCAAGCCGCTGTGGATACAGGCGTCCTACAACCCCATCTTCAATACGGACGGCAAACCTTTCAAAGTGGTGAAATTCGCCACCGACGTCAGCGACCGGCGCGCGATGCAGGAAAACCTGCGCGCCGCGAAAGACCGGGCCGAACTGGCGGCCGAGTCGAAGACCAGCTTCCTGGCCAACATGAGCCATGAAATCCGCACGCCGATGAATGCCATCATCGGCTTTACGGAAGTGTTGCTGGGTACTGCGCTCGACACCTTGCAGCGGCGCCACCTGACCACGGTGCGCCAGTCGGCCCGTTCGCTGCTGGAACTGCTGAACGATATCCTCGACACGGCCAAGCTGGAAAAAGGCGCGACCGAGCTGGAACTGGTGGACTTTTCGCTGCCGGACCTGGTCGACCACGTGGCCGCTTCGCTGCGCATCACGGCGCAGGCGCGCAACCTGGCGCTGCATGTCGACTACGATCCCGGCATCGGCCAGTTCTTCCTCGGCGACGCGCGGCGCATCCAGCAGGTGCTGACGAATCTGATCGGCAACGCCGTCAAGTTCACCGAAGCGGGCCATGTGCGCGTGGCGGTCGACATGCAGGGCAGCCTGGTGCATATCGCCGTGCACGACACGGGCATCGGCATACCGGCTGACCGCCTGGAAAAAATCTTCGCGCCGTTCACGCAAGCCGATTCCTCGATGAGCCGCCGCTTTGGCGGCACAGGGCTGGGCACGACGATTTCGCGCCAGCTGGTCGAACTGATGAAAGGCACCATCACGGTGGAAAGTACCCTGGGCGAGGGGAGCGTGTTCCACGTGCTGCTGCCGCTGGCGGCGGGCAAATCGGTCCTGCGCCGCAGCGAACAGCCGGTGGTGGCCCTGCCGCCGCTGCGCATTTTGGCCGCCGATGACGTGCCGCAGAACGTCGAACTGCTGCTGATCAGCCTGGGCGCGGCCGGACACCAGGTGATCGCCGCCAGCGATGGCGAAAGCGCCGTGCGCGAATACCGCACGGGCAGTTTCGACATCGTGCTGATGGACGTGCAGATGCCGCGCATGGATGGCCTGGAAGCGACCCGTTTGATACGCGTGCATGAACGCGAACAGGGCTTGAAGACGACGCCGATCATCGCCCTGACGGCCAGCGTGCTGGAACAGGACCGGCGCGCGGCGCAGACAGCGGGCATGAATGGTTTTGCCTCGAAACCGCTGGAAATGCACAAGCTGACGGCGGAGATCGCGCGCCTGCTCGATATCACCGTGCCGGCGCCGCAATTGCAGGCCAGCGCTGCAGCAGGCGCAGCAGCGGGAACGGGAACGGAGCAGATCGACTGGCCGCGCGGCGTTGCCCTGTGGGGCAGCCATGAAGCGTTGCGGCGCGCCATCTTGCGCTTCGTGCAGGCCAACGGCGACTGCGCGCGCCTGCTGGCGGCTGAACTGGCGCGCGGCGACACCAGCGTGGCGGGCCACTTGCTGCACCGCGTAAAAGGCGCAGCCGCCAACCTGTGCCTGCCGCAGCTGGGCAGCATCCTGGCGCGGCTGGAACAGGCCATTTCGCGCGAGAACGATGTGGCCGGATTGCTGGCACAGCTGACGGCGGCCTTCCTGGCGCTGGGGGCGGAGCTGGCAGACGGAGAAAACCATGAGGCCATGCTCGAACTGCCGCAGGCGGATGCGCCGGTACTGGACCGCGTGGCCGCCGATGGCCTGCTGCGCCTGGCCATCGCCAGCCTGGAAGGCGGGCAGCTGGACGACGCCCTGATGACGCAAATTGCCGCCTTGCTGGCGCCGCATGGCCAGCAGCGCCAGTTGCAGGCGCTGGGCACGGCCGTCGATGATTTTGAATTCGCGCGTGCCGTGGCCGTGCTGCAGGACATGCAGGCATGGCTGCGGGAACAGGCGCCGGCGCAGGGCACCCTGGCTGACTGAATATGGTAACAACAAGATAATGACGATGAAATTACCCGAACAAAAACCAACCTTGCTGCTGGTCGATGATGAAGCGACCAACCTGCAGGTGCTGCGCCAGATCCTGCAGGACGACTACCGACTGCTGTATGCCAAGGATGGCGCCAAGGCGCTGGAACTGGCGCAAAACAATGCCGTTGAACTGATCCTGCTCGACATCATGATGCCCGACATGACGGGCTATGACGTGTGCCGCCGCCTGAAGGCGATACCGCTGACGGCCGCCATTCCCGTCATTTTCGTCACCGCCCTGTGCGACGTGAAGGATGAGGCGGACGGTTTCGAGGCGGGCGCCGTCGATTACATCACCAAGCCGGTCAGCCCGCCCATCGTGCGCGCCCGCGTGCGTACGCACCTGTCGCTGGTCGACGCCGAAGAATTGCGCCGCTCGCGCCTGCAAGTGATCCAGACGCTGGGCCAGGCGGCCGAGTACAAGGATAACGAGACGGGCATGCACGTCATCCGCATGAGCTATTACGCGCGCCAGCTGGCGCTGGCGGCCGGCTACAGCGCGGCGCAGGCCGAGGATTTGCTGAACGCGGCGCCCATGCACGACGTGGGCAAGATCGGCATCCCCGACGCCATCCTGCAAAAGCCGGGCAAGCTCGATGCCGAGGAGTGGAAGATCATGCGCAGCCATGCCGAGATCGGCGCCGCCATCATCGGCGAGCACGCGCATGGCTTGCTGAAGATGGCGCGCACCATCGCCCTGACGCACCATGAAAAATGGGACGGCAGCGGTTATCCGCACGGCTTGAAGGGCGAGGAAATCCCCCACGAAGGCCGCATCGTGGCGATTGCCGACGTGTTCGACGCGCTCACCAGCGAGCGCCCGTACAAGCGCGCCTGGACAGTCGAGGAAGCCATCGCCGCCATGCAGCGCGACAGCGGCACGCACTTCGATCCCGAGCTGCTGGCCTTGTTTGTCGAGCAGTTACCGGCAATGCTGGAAATCAAGGATAAGTGGCGCGAGCCGGCTTGATATCTTGCCGGCCTCATTTCAGGGCGGAGCTACGCGCAACTGATCGGTCAGCAACTGCGCATAGGCCTGGCTATCGCAGAACGCCAGGAATGAGTGCGTCATTTGTTTGCCCAGCGATTCCATGTGGCGCGAGGAAATGGCATAGGCAAGTTTGCCCGGCTGGCGGCGTGACGGATACACGAAGCCATGAATTGGTTCTTCTTCCTGCGCAATGATCTGGTCAAGCTGCCAGCCCAGCCACTGGCACCAGGAGTGATCGGGATTGCGCAGTTGATCGTAGATGCCCAGTCGGCTGGCGGCCAGCCCGGTCAGGTCGAGCAAGTGCAAGGACTCGCTGAATGACAGGGTCACCATCAGGGCTTGCTCCGCACCGTAGTCGATGTAAAACGTGCCGGGACGCGTGACGTCGTTACGGCAAAGCTGTGCTTCCCAGATTGCTGTGCAGGCATCGTCCGCAAGATACACCCAGTGATAAGGAAAACCATGCAAGCCGGCCAGCTCAGCAGGCGGGCCGAAGCGGTAGGTCCGTTCGACTTTCAATGGCCAGATCGATGCCTTGTTCCAGGCTGCGCGCACCAAGGCTTGGTTTGCTTGAAGGGTAATAACATTGCTCCATAATTCAGCGCGCAGCAAGGCAAGCGATGGAAGTTGTGCCGCCACCCCGGGCGGGATGGGCGTTTCCTTGAGCTGATATAGCATGCTAGCCTATGATATCGGCCATGCCCCTTTGCTGCCACTGTGCCGCCGTTATCACCTTGCGTAGTCGTTCGCGTGCCGGCAGATCCAGCAGCGCTTGCTGGCTGGAGTGAATCTCGGCACGTGTTTCGAACGATTTTCCTGCTAGCATTTCCGCAGGTGAAAGGTCGTTAAGTTCCTCGGCACTGCTTACCCAGAAGGCATGAATTTCACTACTCGGCTGGCCGGTAAATATGGCCAGTACGGGTGCTATCAGTTCTGGTACCGGCTGGATAAATTGCCAGGCCGGAAATTCCTTGCCGATACTGCGGCCCTTGGGTGTCACGCAATAAAACCGCTTGTTGTCGACCGCGCGATACAGCGACGCCTGAGACAGCTCCACCCATCCTTGTTCGACTACCTCTGACACCTTGAGCTTTGATACTGGAAGCCGCGCTTGCGTGGACGGCAAGTCCGTACCCAGCGCGATGCGCGCCTCATTGAGTGCGCGCGTGGCCAGATCGAGCAATCGGCTACGGTCAGGGCCTTGCGCCAGTATGTCGAGGCGCGCGCTGACCAGTCTTGAGAATTGTTCAATTAGCCGCAAGTCGCTACCGGATAATTCCTGATGGCCGGGTAGCAGAGCGTGGTGGTTTACATGCGGTGTCATATTGATTCCTCAGGTAAATGTATACATCGACTGCTTCGGGCAGGCTAGAAGTCACAGTCCACTATATGCAAATTTCTCGAGTTTCGCAAGTTTATCATCGCATGAGCTTGCTACAGGCCTAATCAGCCAGCCGCAAAATCCGCCGTATCTCCAGGATCGCCTGCGGGCTTTCCTGCACGCTGTGCCAGGAGGGAATGACTTTCTCGGATTGCGCGCCGTCCAGGTGGGCGCTGGCGTAGGGCACCACGCCGTCGCTCGAATCTTGCAGCGGCAGGTCTGGCGTGTCGTTGCCCATGATCGAGTAGTAGCGCACTCGTGGACTGATCGGCAGGTCGGCTACCAGGCGCACGAACGGGTCCTTGTCGCTGAGGTTATCGATGCTGTTGGGGATGCGCAGCGGTTCGCTGCTGCCCGTGTCGAGCTGTGCCAGGCTGCCGGCGGCGTCTGATAACTGGTCCAGCATGGTGATCGGCAGGGTGATCAGGTTGGCGATCCAGCGCGCCACCTTGTGGTTGGCGAACGAGGTGCCGCGGTGCGGTGCGGCGATGAAGATGGCGCGGTTCACCTGCGGCATGGCGCCAAATTCCAGGTACGGCGCCAGGCCGGCACGCACTTTTTCCGCTTTCTTGCCCTTCAAATTGTATTCTTCGGTGATGGCGTCGAGCAGGGTCGTGTTCGCATCCGATACCATCAGGCGCGACAGCACGCCACCCATGCTGTGGCCGATCAAGGCCATGTCGTTCGAGGCCGCCGCCCTGGCCGACGGGTCGAAGTGGGCCAGGGTGGCGTCGAGCGCCTGGCGGATGGCCAGGTTGTTGGCGGCCAGCGGCGCATTGCTGGGGTAATACACTTGCCAGATCTGGTAGCGGCGGCGCAGCTGCTCGTCGCCCATCAGTTCATTGGCGACATTGATCCACGCTTCCGGGCTGCTGGCCAGGCCATGCAGCATGACGATGGTGCGCTTGTCCGGGTCGTAGGGCTGCATCAGGTGCACCTGCGGGCGCGCGATGCCTTCGGCGCGGCCAAACAGGGTGCGCAGCGCCTGCACGCCGAAGCCGGAGCGGGCCAGCCACAAGCCATATCCGGCCGTGAAGTTGGCGGCCACCGGCAGCTCGCGGCCGGCCATATTGATGGTGCTGTTACGGTAAGGGTCGGCCAGCACGATCATCAACTGCTGCGTGGCCAGCACTTCGGTGAGGGTTTTGCCTTCGAAGCGGATCAGCGCCGTGACGACCGGGAAGCGCGTTTCCTGGTACGGTACTTCCGCGCCAGCTGCCTGCGCGGGCTTGGGCATGACGGCCACCAGGTCGGCGCCGAAGCCGTCGCGCCGGTAGACATTGCGCAGGCCGGAAAATTTCAATGAGGTGGCCGGCAGCAGTTCTTCCGGCAGGGTGCCGTCGTGCGGCAGGCGCAGGGCCGACAACTCGCTGTCGATGTCCCAGCCGGCCACGCGGATCACCTTGCCATCGGGGCGGTATTCCCCGCGATGGTGGAACAGGTTGCCGACGGCTTTTTGCACGGCATAGTTATAGTAGTCGCGAATTTGCGTCTGGCGTTCTTCGAACGCGCGTTCACCGGGCGAGCGGGCCGTGTAAAACAGGTAGGCGTAGGCGTAGCGGGCCGATTCCAGCCAGGCGGCCAGCACTTCGGCATTGTTCTTTGCCTCCCGTTTCTCTTCGGCCAGTGCGCTTTCCAGCCATAGTTCGGACAGGGTAGCCAGGCGCTGCTCGTCGCTGAGCAATTCGGAGCGGGCCAGGTCGGCGCGGCAGGAGCCGGCATTGGCTTCACAGGCGGAGATGTCGCTGCCGATAATGCGCAGCACTTCGCTTGCCGAGGCGCTCAGCTTGCCGGTGGTGAGGATATCGCCGCGCCGCTGCTGCAGGTAGTCGGCGGGCGAGATCGAGCTGACGGTGACGGCCGCGCAGCCGCTCAGCATCAGCGCGGCGCACAGCAGCAGGCTGCTTTTCAGCCCATTTCCCAAGCCGCGGGTGCGCATCAGCATGCGTGTCTGCTGCCTCAGAACGAGTACACCAGCGTCAGCGAAGTCTGGGTATCGGTGTTCTTCTTGTCTTCAGGGACGTGCGTATCGCTGCGGGCGCTGAAGGCCGCCTTCATCTGCATGGTGCCGTTGATCTTGGTGCTGAGCGCCGTCTCGGCGATCGAGTGGGTGTTCGAGGTGCCGCGTTCGACGCTGACCGTTTGCGTGAACAGGGCCGACTGGCTGATTTTCCATTTCATGGCGGCCGCGCCACGTATCGTCAGCCCGTGTTCCGATTCGCCGGTTTCCGAGGTGCCGTTGAAGTAGCCTGGACCGACTTCCACGTCCAGGCTCTTGTCGTCCGACTGGTACCAGCGCGAGCCATGACCGACTGCCAGGGTCGAGTATCTGGTGTAGGCGCCGAAGCGGTCGTTGACGTGCGAGGCCAGCACGAACAGTTTTTCATTTTCCGTTGTCAGCTTGTAGGCTGCCTTGGCCGAGGCCGAGAAGCGTTCAGCCGAGCGTTCGCGGATCTTCTGGCCTGCATCGTTGGTGGTTTCGTCTTCCTTGAAATAACCGCTGAAAATGTACTCGTTACTCCAGTTGTCGAGCTCCTGGCGCGCATCGATCTTGCCAGTCACCGAAGTGCCCACGGTATTGCCGGTGGTGGTGATGGCGCCCAGTTCGGCCGAGGTGGCCCAGCTGCCAATCGGGATTTGATCGAACAGCACGGTTTGTTTGATCGGTTTGCTGTCTTTGGGATCTTTGGCGTCAATGGCGTAGGCGCCGCCGTGAGCGATGGACAATGCCAGCGCCAGTGCGAGAGTAGTGGTCGATTTCATGGCTATAAGCGTGTCTTTGGCCAGTGCGCCTGCGGCGGCGCACTGCCTGCGGTTCGTCAATTGGTTAGCGGTGACGCAGAGGGCCGCCGGCACGGGGCATCAACACCGTGTGCGCGGGCGCGGCCTATCATTGTCGAGGCCGTATTGTACCTGAGCCTGTCCGCTATCCGCTGATCGCCTGCCATCTTGCCTGGCGCGGGAATGCTGGTATAGTGATTATTACCTTGATACTGGATAATCACCGATGAAAACGCTGGTCTGCAGCCTGGCCTTGCTGGGCGCTGGTTTTGCCGGGGCACAAACGCCCGCGCCGGTAGCGGCAGCACAGGCTCCTTCCGTTGCGCCGGCACTGACGCAGACGATGATACGCGACGCCGTGCACGCCGTGCTGGCAGAGGAGGCCAAGGCGGCCGAGGGGCAGCCCGCCATGCAGCAGGTGACGATACGCGGCGACAAATATGAGAAATTTGGCGCCGCCTTCAGTGAAGCGCAAGTGCCCGATTGCCTGCATGAAGACGGTTTGAAGCGCCAGCCGACCAACCTCGGGCCGATCGGCCTTGGCGGCATCCTGGCGCTGCCGTTCGTGGCGGTGGCCAAGCTGCGCGGCAAATGTAATTAGCTACAAGACCCGCATCCACGGTTGCGCCGCCACATGGCGCTGCTCGAAGACTTCAATCTGCGGTAGTGATTGCAGGGTCAGGGCGACCATGTCCATGCCGTCGACCAGCATGCGCCTGCTGCGCGGCGCCAGCGTAAATGGCGTGAGCGCGCCGTCTGGCGCGCGTATCGTCAGCGCCAGCAGGTCGATTTCCAGCGTTGGCTGGCTGGCCTGCGCCAGGGCGCCGACCAGCGCATCGATGGCCGATTGTTCCAGCATGATGGGCAGCAGGCGGTTGTTGAGCGCATTGCCATAGAAAATTTCACCATAGCTGGGCGCGATCACGGCGGCGATGCCGAATTGCTGCAAGCCCCATACGGCGTGTTCGCGGCTGGAACCGCAGCCGAAATTCGAGCCGGCGATCAATATCCGCGTGCTCTCATAGCCGGGCTGGTTCAGGATGCAGTCTGGACGCGGCTGGCCATCGCCATCGAAGCGCAAATCGTACAGCAAGCCTTTATCGAGTCCCTCCTTGCTGATGGTGCGCAGGAATTGCTTGGGCATGATCTGGTCGGTGTCCAGGTTATCGATCAGCAGCGGCGCGGCCAGTCCTGCGATCTTCGTCAGTTGTTCAGTCATTGTGCTTGCTCCAGTGTGCGGACGTCGGTGATGGCGCCGGTGATCGCGGCGGCCGCCGCCATGGCCGGGCTCATCAGGTGGGTGCGGCTGGCGCGCCCTTGCCGTCCTTCGAAATTGCGGTTGGTGGTCGAGGCGCAGCGCTCCAGCGGCGACAGCACGTCGTCGTTCATGGCCAGGCACATCGAGCAGCCAGGCTGGCGCCACTCGAAGCCGGCGGCGATGAAGATGTCGGCCAGGCCTTCCGCCTCGGCCTGGCGGCGCACGGCGCCCGAACCCGGCACCACCATGGCGCGCACGGTGGGCGCCACCTTGTGCGTGCCGACGATGGCGGCGGCGGCGCGCAGGTCTTCGATGCGGCTATTCGTGCATGAACCGATGAACACGCGGTCGATCGGCAGGCCCGTGATGGACTCGCCGGCCCGCAGCCCCATGTAGGCCAGCGCCTTGCTCGCCATGGCCGGCGCATGCGGGTCGGCGCTGCCCGACTGCGCATCGGGAGCGGGAATGCGGGCATTGACGGGCATGCCCTGGTCCGGGCTGGTGCCCCAGGTAACGTAGGGCGCCACTGCGCTGGCGTCGAATACGTGTTCCAGGTCGAACACGGCGCCCGCGTCGCTATGCAGTGCGTCCCACAGCGCGGGCAGCGCACCGTCGTGGAAGGGCGCCGCGTGGCTGCGCAGGTAGGCGCGGGTGGCCGCGTCGGGCGCGATCAGCGCAGCGCGGGCGCCTGCCTCCACCGCCATATTACACAGGGTCATGCGCGCCTCGACGGTCAGCGCGGCGATGGCCGTGCCGCAAAACTCCACCGCATAACCGCGCGCGCCCTGGGCGCCCAGGCTGCTGATCAGGTACAAGGTCAGGTCCTTGACGGAGGTGCCGCGCGCCAGCTGCCCATCGATGCGGACGCGCATGCCTTGCGCCACCCGGTAGACCAGCGTCTGCGTGGCCAGGATATGCTCGACTTCGGAAGTGCCCACGCCGAAGCCCAGCGCGCCCAGGGCGCCATAGGTGGTGGTATGGCTGTCGCCGCACAGGATCACCATGCCGGGGCGCACCAGGCCCTGTTCCGGCGCGATGATGTGCTCTATGCCCTGGTCGATGTCATTGGTGTCGAACAGGCGGATGCTGTGGCGCTCGCAGTTGCGGCGCAAGTTGAGCGCCAGCAGGCTCGATGCAGGATCGCCGATCACGCGCTGGCCGACGGCCAGCGGCGCCGTGGGAATGATGTGCGACACGACAGCCAGTTGCTGGGCGGGGCGCAGCACGGCGCGCCCTTTGTCATGCAGGCTGCTGAAGGCTTGCGGGCTGGTGTACTCGTTCATGATGTGCAGGTCGGCGTACAACAGCACATGGTCTGCATCGAGACGTTCGACGGTGTGGCTATCGACCAGTTTCTGGTAGAGCGTGGCCGGGGCGGCTGGCTGGTGGGTCATGGCTGGCTTTCAAGAGATGTTTGGCCCAGCAGGAAGGGCAGGGTGGCGGCCAGCAGGCCGGCCGGATTTTCTTCGGGGATGTAATGGCCGCAGGGCAGTGCATGCCCTTCTACCTGTTCGGCCAGTCGCTGCCATTCGGCCAGCGGGTCGAAGCAGCGCCCGACCACGCCGTCGGCGCCCCACAGGGCCAGCATGGGACAAGTGATGCGCCGGCCGGCGGCCAGGTCGGCCCGTTCATGTTCCAGGTCGATGCTGGCGCTGGCCCGGTAGTCTTCGCAGATGCCGTGGATGGTGGCCGGGTCGCGCAGGCAGCGCAGGTATTCGGCATACGCTTCCGGCGTGAACGGCGCCAGTCCGGCCGAACGTCCGCCTATCGTGTATTGCAGGTAGGCGTCCGGGTTGCCGCTCACCAGCAGCTCGGGGAACGGCGCCGGGCGGATCAGGAAAAACCAGTGGAAGTAGCTGGTGGCGAACTCGCGGTCGGTTTGTTCATACATGGCCAGGGTGGGGGCGATGTCGAGCACCACCAGGCGCGTGATGCGTTCAGGGTGGTCGAGCGCCATGCGGTAGGCGACGCGGCCGCCGCGGTCATGCGCCATCACCAGGAAGCGCTCAAAGCCCAGCAGCTGCATCAGCCGCAGCTGTTCATTGCCCATCTCGCGTTTCGAATAATTGCTGTGGTCAGGCAGGCCGGCCGGCTTGGCGCTGTCGCCATAACCGCGCAGGTCGGCGGCGATCACCGTGAAATGGCGCGCCAGCTGGGCCGCCACCTTGTGCCAGATGACGTGGGTTTGCGGGTGGCCATGCAAGAGCAGCAGGGCGGGGCCGGAACCGCCGCGCACATAGTGCACGGGCGAGCCGTCGACCTCTAGGGTGTAGGAAGTGAAATGCTCGAACATGGTGTCTCCTGCAAAGTCAAAGTAGCGGTATGCCTGTATTCTAGGATAGTTTTTATCTATATAATTCGCTCAAGATTAAGTCATTATTTCTTTGGAGTGAAGAATGAGTGCCGTTTCGGACCTGGCTTTCTTTGCCATGCTGGTCAAGCATGGCAGCATGGCGGCGGTAGCGCGCGAAATGGGCGTCACGCCGCCCGTGATCAGCAAGACCCTGGCCAGCCTGGAAGCGCGGCTGGGCGTGCGCCTGCTCAACCGCAGCACGCGGCGCATGAGCGTGACGCAGGAAGGCGAGCTGTATTTTGCGCAAGGGACGCGCATCCTGGCCGAAATCGAAGAGCTGGAAAGCACGGTGGCGGCCAGCCGCGCCGTGCCGCGCGGCCTGTTGCGCGTGAATGCCAGCATCGGCTTCGGACGGCGCCATATCGGCCCGGCGATCGCTGCCTTTGCCCGCGAATACCCGGAAGTGGAAGTGCAATTGCAGGTCAGCGACCGGCCCGCCAACCTGGCTGACACGGCGTTTGACGTGGGCATCCGTATCGGCGCGCTGCCCGACGCCCGCCTGTATGCGCGCCGTATCGCGGCCAATGAGCGCTGGCTGTGCGCGGCGCCCCAGTATTTAAGGGGGCGGCCGCCGCTGGCCGTGCCGCGCGACCTGGCCCGCCACCAGTGCATCGTGCTGCGTGAAAATGACGCTGCCTATGGCCACTGGACCTTGTACCAGGGGCGGACCCAGGAAAGTGTCAAGGTGCGCGGCAAGCTCAGTACCAACCATGGTGAAATCGCGCTCGACTGGGCGCTGGACGGGCAGGGCATCGTGCAGCGCTCGCAGTGGGACGTGGCGCCCTACCTGCGTTCGGGTCGGCTGGTGCGCGTGCTGCCCGAGTGGAGCCTGGCGCCGGCCGACATTTTTGCCGTGTACCCGGAAAAGCTGAACCTGTCGGCGCGGGTGACGGCGTTTATCGATTTCCTGCAGCGCCATTTCGCCACCACCGCACGGCAGGACTGGTAAGTAGACGCTGCCTGGCGTATGCTGCGCGTATTCACCCATTTAGAAAACCCGACATAACCACTGCGCGTCACGATTTGCGGTCCGCGATGCTCACTGCCTCGGCGGCCCCGTGCCTGGTACAGCTCCGCTTCGCAGCCACAACTCTCATCCGCTCGCGACGGTTTTGTCAGGTGTTATTGATTTTTTACAAGGAATACCCCGTGCGCTGCCTGGTCATTGAAGACGAAGCCGATACATCCCGTTATATCTGCGCCGGCTTGCGCGAGGCGGGCCACGACGTCACTGCCTGCGACAACGGCATCGACGGCATGCGCCTGGCCTGCGGCGAAGAGTGGGACGCCCTGATACTGGACCGATTGCTGCCCGGCGAACTCGATGGCCTGGCCATCGTCGCGCGCCTGCGCGGCCTGGGCCGCAATACGCCGGTGCTGGTGCTGTCGGCATTATCGAGCGTCGACGAGCGCGTGCGCGGCCTGCGCAGCGGCGGCGACGATTATCTGTCGAAACCGTTCGCCATCGCCGAACTGCTGGCGCGCATCGAGGCGCTGCTGCGCCGCGCGGCTCCCGTGCCGGACGCCACCCAATTGCAGGTGGCCGACCTGGTGCTCGACATGCGCACCATGCGCGTGACGCGCGCCAACCGCCAGATTGCGCTGCAGCCGCGTGAATTCCGTTTGCTGGAATACCTGATGCGCCACCAGGGCCAGTCGGTCACGCGCGCCATGCTGCTCGAAGCCGTGTGGGATTACCATTTTGACCCGCAGACCAACGTCATCGACGTGCAGGTCAGCCGCCTGCGCACCAAGATTGACAAGGAATTCTCTCCGCCGCTGATCCACACGGTGCGCGGCGTGGGGTATACGCTGGGCGTGCTCGATGGCGCCTGATGAGGATGCGTGACGGCGATGTTGAATGAATATGCTTAATATCCACCGCTCCATCGCGGCCCGCCTGGCGCTCGGCTATGGCTTGCTGACGGCGCTGTCGATCGCCGTTGTCTGCGGCGTGTTCTATGTCGGCACCATCGGCGTGCTGGACCGCAGCGTGGACCACAAGCTGGTGGTGCTGTCCGGCCGCCTGGCCTCGCTGTACGATGTGAGCGACGGCGGCGCGGCCGTTTCCGCTGAAATTGCCCATTTGCTCACCGACCGCACCGACAGCGACACCGAGATTTTTTTGCTGGTGGGCGCCAATGGCAAGCGCATCTCGGGCAATCTGTCGGACTGGCCGGACCCTGCCAGTCCCGTGGGCCGGCTGCTGCACCGCGACGTGACGCGCGAAGGCCGGCGCGTGCCGGCGCGTTTGCTGATACGCGACCTCGATGGCGGTGCGCGCCTGTTCGTGGGGCGCGACATGGAAGAGGGCGAATCGATCCGCAGCCTGGTGGTGCGCTCGCTGGCCTTCGGCGGCGGCGCGGCCGTGCTGCTGGCGGTGGCCGGTGCGCTGCTGTTCCGGCGCCAGCTGGAAGCGCGTATCGGCCGCATCCGCCGCACGGCGGCCGAAATCGAGGCCGGTGATCTGAGCCGGCGCATTCCGGTGACCAGCGATGATGAATTCGGCTTGCTGAGCCGCGACATCAACCGCATGCTGGACCGCATCGAGCACTTGATGGAGGGTGTGCGCCACGTGTCGAACGCGATTGCGCACGACTTGCGTACGCCGCTGGGGCGTATCCGCAACAAGCTCGATGGCGCCTTGCGGGTCGCCGCCGAAGTGCAGACGCGGGAAGGCCATGCGCAGGCGGCGCAGGCGGCCATCGACGATATCGATGAACTGACGCGCGTGTTCGACAAGCTGCTGCAGATCGCCGCCGCCGAATCGGGCATGCGGCCCGAGAACTTCAGCGACATCGACCTGCACCAGATCGGCGCCGACATCGTGGAAATGTACGAAGCCACGGCCGACGAGCGGGGCGTGCTGCTGGTGCAGATGTATGGACAGGACGTGCCGGCGCGCGGCGACCGCAATCTGCTGGGCAGCGCGCTGGCCAGCCTGGTCGACAACGCCATCAAGTATGCGGGCTCCGGTGCGACGGTGGAAGTGTCGGCCGGCGCGGATGAAAGCGGCAGCTGGCTGGCCGTGCGCGACAACGGTCCCGGCGTGCCGCCGGAAGAACTGCCGAAACTGACGCAGCGCTTTTATCGTCTCGACAAGAGCCGCCACCTGCCCGGCAATGGCCTGGGGCTGTCCATCGTGGCCGCCATCGCTGCCCTGCATGGCGGCAGCCTGGTGATCGAGGATGCGGCGCCGGGCCTGTGCATACGTTTGCGCCTGGTACGGTAAGCATGGGCCGGCATTTGCCGGACTTGCCCAGTACGGGCGGTGCCAGCCAGGCCAAACCTGCTACGGCCAGTCCCGCGCAGCCACGCCTTGCCGGCGTTTTTTGACTTGGGCGCCATTTTCATCGCGGCGCCAGGCAAAAGCGCCGCGATGGGCGTATACTTGTCGGCGTTCTTAACCTGAAGCCAGTCACCCCATGCCAGCAACATTCCCTACTTCGCGTATGCGCCGCCTGCGCGCAACGCCCCAACTGCGCGAATTGTTCCGCGAAACCGAGATCAATGCGCGCGACCTGGTCCTGCCGATCTTCGTCGATGAAGGCAGCAGCGACTTTATCGAGATCGCCTCCATGCCCGGCGTGCGCCGCATCCCAGAAGCGAAGCTGGCGCAGGAAGTCGAGCGCTATGCGCGCGCAGGCCTGCGCTCGGTCATGACCTTCGGCATTTCGCACCACAAGGATAGCCACGGCAGCGACACCCTGAACCCGGACGGCCTGGTGGCGCGCATGTCGCGCATCATCAAGGATGCCGTGCCCGAGATGGTGGTCATGTCCGACACCTGCTTCTGCGAATACACGGACCATGGCCATTGCGGCATCCTGCATGGCGATACGGTCGACAACGACAGCACGGTACTGAACCTGGGCAAGCAAGCCGTGATCGCCGCGCAGGCCGGCGCCGACATCATCGCGCCATCGGCGGCGATGGATGGCCAGGTGGCCGCCATCCGCAGCGCCCTCGATGCAGCCGGTTTCCACGACACCCCGGTGATGGCGTATTCGACCAAGTTCGCCTCGGGCCTGTATGGCCCGTTCCGCGACGCGGCCGGCAGCAGCCTGAAGGGCGACCGCAAGACCTACCAGATGGACCCGATGAACCGCCGCGAAGCGATCCGCGAATCGTTGATCGACGAAGCCGAAGGCGCCGACGCGCTGATGGTCAAGCCGGCCGGCGCCTACCTGGACATCATCCGCGACCTGCGCGAAGCGACGCGTCTGCCGATCGGCGCCTACCAGGTCAGCGGCGAATACGCGATGATCAAGTTTGCCGCACAGGCAGGCGCCATCGACGAGCGCCGCGTGGTGCAGGAAACCCTGGGCGCCATCAAGCGCGCAGGCGCCGACATGATTTTTACCTATTTTGCGATGGATGTGCTGAACAACCCATATTAAACACCCATCAAAACCTACTGCGCGTCGAGATTTGCGGCCTGCGATGCTCACCGTGCATGCGCACGGCTCCGCTTCTCAGCCACAACTCTCTTCCGCTCGCTACGGTTTTGTTGGGTGTTCTAAGCCTGGATAGGGGCAGGGCGCGCCATTTCCGCTATGATGGCGCGCTGTTGATAATGAGTTGCCCATGTCCCTGAAAATCTCCCGCATCCTGCACGCCGGTTATGTCTTCGAAAGCGGTGGCACGTCCATCGCTTTCGATCCCATCGTGGAAAATCCGTTCAGCCGCAACTGCCACGCGTTTCCATCCGTGCGCTTCGAGCCGGAACAGGTGCGCCACCTGCGCCTCGATGCGATCTTCATCTCGCACCTGCACGACGACCATCTGTCGCTCGACAGCCTCGACCATTTCGACCGTGCCACCCCCATCTACCTGTATTGCGTCTTCGACGAGCTGTTCGCGATGCTGCGCGCGCTGGGCTTTGCGCAGGTACACCGCCTGCAGGTCGATCTGCCGGTGCAGGTGGGCAGCATCGAGATCATCCCGCGCCGCGCCCTGGATGATGATGTCGATTCGCTGTTCCAGGTGCGGGCGGGTGGCCTGAATGTATTGAACGTGGTCGATTCCTGGATCGGCCCCGACACCATCGCGCAACTGGCGCAATTTGCGCCGTGGGACATGGTCTTGTGGCCATTCCAGACCATGCGCGAAATCGCCGTGATCGCACCGTCGCGCGCTGGCACGGATGCCGGCCCGGTGGAATTGCCCGACGACTGGGTGCCGCAGCTGCGCGCGCTGGCGCCGCGCTACATCGTGCCCAGCTCCTGCCAGTTCGTGCAGGAAGACTGGTCCTGGTATAACCACGCCATGTTCCCCGTCACCTATCGCCAGTTTGCGCAGGAAATCGGCGCTGCGCTGCCCGATGCGCATATACTCAGGCTCGATCCTTCCACCTCCGTGCTGCTCGATGGCGAGGGCTTGACACCAGCCGCACCGCTGCCGTGGGTGATCCCCGTGGGGCCGCAGGATGTCGACTTCGATTACCGGCCAGGCTTGACCCCGCCCGCCACGGCGGATATCGCGCGACGTTTTGCGCCCTTGAGCGGGCCTGACGCCGCGCTGGTGCTCGATTTTTGCCGTGACGGCCTGCTGCAGCGCTACCGCGACATGGAGCTGGCCGAGGACAGCTATTTCCAGGCCCCGCGGCTGTGGCGCCTGTCCTTGTACGGCCATGACGGCACAGTCACTATGCTGCACTACCGCACGCATGGCGACCAGATTGCGCTGGTGGAACAGGCGGACGAGGCGCCAGGCTGGACCACCGAAGTGCCGCTGGTGAAGTGCCATGCGGCGCTGGTGCTGGGCGAATCGCTGACGTCGATGTACATGCGCATCAACGATCATGCCTTCGATGCGGCCACCCAGGCGCTGCTCGACGAAGCCGATATCGTCGACGATCCTTTGATACGCTGCCTGTTCAACGACGCCATCGGCGCTTATCAGGCAGCGCAACTCAGGCGTTTGCTGGCACGGCCTGACGAAAAACCGGCGACGCGGTAAGATGGCTGTTTTACGCATTGTTGAACAAGGAATTGACTACCATGGCACATGACAACAACACTGAAACTGCCATCCTGGCAGGCGGCTGCTTCTGGGGCGTGCAGGACTTGCTGCGCCGTTATCCGGGCGTGCTGGCCACGCGCGTGGGCTACAGCGGCGGCGACGTGGCCAACGCCACCTACCGCAACCATGGCACGCATGCCGAAGCGATTGAAATCGTTTTCGATCCAGCCGTCATCAGCTATCGCAAGATCCTCGAATTCTTCTTCCAGATCCACGACCCCAGCACGGAAAATCGCCAGGGCAATGATTTGGGCACCAGCTACCGCTCGGCCATTTTCTATACCAGCGAAGCGCAAAAGCAGGTGGCGCTGGACACCATCCGTGACGTTGACGCTTCCGGCCTGTGGCCGGGCAAGGTTGTGACGCAAGTGGAAGCGGCCGGCCCGTTCTGGCAAGCGGAACCCGAGCACCAGGATTACCTGGAGCGCTTGCCAAATGGCTATACCTGCCATTTCGTGCGCCCGGACTGGGTGTTGCCGCAGCGCGGCTGATCCAACCTGCCCGTTGTATCCAGACGCCCGCTTAGCCGGGCGTTTTTATTTTTGATCTGCATCAACATAATCTTTGCGCCAGATCTAGGGGCATCGTTACGTTTGGTGATAGCCAATTGCGGTAATAGGGGGCTGCATAAAATAGCTGGAATTCAAGGCAATAATGTGAGTATATTGACATCAAAATTAACTCTATGATGGCTGGGAGTGCCGAATGCATGCCATCATCGGCAAGGCTGATAGCCAGCGCCTGTCGCAATCCGCGATCTCCTCACGGCTCAGGAATCATCCCTCCCCCAAAAAAAGGAGTAGATAATGGCATCAAATGAATTGAATGAGATCGAACACCTGTATCTGGTCGCAGGCAATCTTGGCTCGCCCGGCGCCCCCATCCTGAATCTGGCCTTGCTCTTCAACTCGGCCGATGGCGCCCTGAGCGGCGAAGCGCTGGTTGCGCAGGCGATTGCTCCGCCAAACGGACGCGTGGTGATTCGTCCCATTAGCGGCGAAGTGCACGGCCTGGGCCTGCAACACTATACCCGCGCGTTCACGCTGAGCGGCGAATACACGGTGTCCGTGCCGCCGCCTGCCATCGGCACCTACCTGGCCAAGTTCACGGCAACCTTCGTCACCGATAATGACTGGGTAGGCCAAGGCAGCTTCACCTACGGCAATCAGACGGTCAAGGATGTGCCGATCAGGCCACGCTGATCACTGCAGCATTGATACCTTGCTAATTTGACCGCCGGCGGCGGCGCCCCTGACAGGGCGCCGCCGTTTTCACGTCTGCTCTGCTGCCGGAAAAGCGGCGTATCATGGGCGAAAAAGCGCGTGCAGGAGACCATATGCAGCATCGGCAAGACAGGGCCGTGGCATGACCACGGCACGTTATCAAAGCGGCTTTGGCAATGAATTTGCCACCGAAGCACTCCCCGGCGCCTTGCCGCAGGGGCAGAATGCGCCCCAGCGCGCGCCCCTGGGGCTGTATGCGGAACAGTTGTCGGGCACGGCGTTCACGGCGCCGCGTGCGCAGAACCGGCGTTCCTGGCTATACCGCATCCGCCCCGCCAGCCAGCACCGGCCGTTCACCTTGCTGGACAATACGCGCATCGCCAGCGATTTTCACCTGATGCCGCCCACGCCGCCTAACCAGCTGCGCTGGGATCCGCTGCCACTGCCGCCGGTGCACGCTGAAACGGACTTCATCGATGGCCTGGTGACGATGGCCGGCAATGGCAGCGCCGAGGCCATGAGCGGCTGCGCGATACACCTGTATGCAGCCAACCGCGCTATGCAGCGGTGTTTTTATTCGGCCGATGGCGAATGGCTGGTCGTGCCGCAGCAGGGCCGGCTGCTGATTGCCACCGAGCTGGGAGTGATCGAACTGGAACCGCAGGAAATCGCCGTCATCCCGCGTGGCGTGCGCTTTCGCGTCAGCCTGCCCGATGGCCAGGCGCGCGGTTATATCTGTGAAAATTTTGGCCCCGCTTTCCGCCTGCCGGAGCTGGGGCCGATCGGCTCGAACGGCCTGGCCAATGCGCGCGACTTTTTAACGCCGCATGCAGCGTATGAGGATGTCGATGGCGAATGTGAACTGGTGGCCAAGTTCGGCGGCCATCTGTGGCGCACCACGCTTGATCATTCACCGCTGGACGTGGTGGCCTGGCATGGCAATTACGCGCCGTATAAATATGATCTGCGCCGCTTCAATACGATCGGCTCGATCAGCTATGACCATCCCGATCCATCGATTTTCCTGGTGCTGCAGGCCCCCGGCGACAACCCGCAACTGGGCGCGATCGATTTTGCGATCTTTCCGCCGCGCTGGCTGGCCGCCGAACACACTTTTCGCCCACCGTGGTTTCACCGCAACGTGGCCAGCGAATTCATGGGCCTGATCCATGGTGTATATGACGCCAAGGCCGCCGGTTTCATGCCGGGCGGCGCCAGCCTGCACAATTGCATGTCGGGCCATGGCCCCGATGCGTTAACGTTTGAAAAAGCCTCGCACAGCGATACGGCCACGCCGGTGAAAGTGGGCGAGACCATGGCTTTCATGTTTGAAACCCGCACCATGCTCCGGCCCACGCCGTTTGCGCTCGATGGCGGCCTGCTGCAAACCGATTATTTCGAATGCTGGCAGGGGCTGCGCAAGCATTTCCGTCCTTAGTCTTCTTCCCAGGCAATAACCGACGCGGCGCCTGACGCTACCCCATTGCCCGCATGTGCGCGCAGTTGCAGCAGCATCAGCGCCATGCCCAGCATCAGCGCACCTGCGCAAAGTTTCTTTTTCATCGTCTGTCCTGTCCCAGAGTGTTGGTGTTGCAGTGCGGCATACATCTTCTATTATATTGCTACTTCAATCAGAGCGGGCTGATCAAATTGCCAAGCGTGCTCTACAATAATGAGCCTTGTGCATTTGCACGGATTTAATTTGCTCAATAGTATGTGAAGGGAATGACTAGCCTGTGACTTCCAAGCCGATCAAGATTGCCGCCACCGTGGTCGTGGCGCTGGCCGCCGGTGCCGGCATCTACACGTTCATGCGTCCTGCCGCGACCGGCACCCCTGTCGCACCGCATGCCGGCGCTCCCGCCACCACGCCGCAAGGCGCCGTGGATGCGGCGGCCATTGCGGCGCAACTGCGCGACTTGCTGGCCAATTTCCGCAAGATTATCGTCTTGCTGGCCGATGAGCAATCGCTGCCGGAGGGCGCCCGCGACCAGGCGCGCAAGGTGGGGCAGAGCCTGTTCCATGAAAACCAGGAACGCATCGCCAAACTGGACGCCATGCTGGACCAGTTGATGGCGTCCGGCAATCCGGGCCGCTTCGAGTCGCTCGACAGTCTGTTAACCTATATCGAGTCGGATCCTGGCCTGTACGATGCCGACCGCCTGGCTTTCCGCGAACTGCTGCAAAGCATGCTGGCCGACGTGGCCAGGGATGGTTCCTTGCCGGCGATCAAGGTGCACAAGCGCATTTCGGAAGACCTCGACGCACTGGGCGAGATCGAGCGCAATTATGAAAAGGAAATCCGCCAGATCTTCGGCAACCTGGGCCAGCGCGCCATCGAGCTCAAGCGCGAACGCTGGGACGATTATGTGGCGCACCTGAAAAAACTGTATAACCGCGAGCAAATCCTCAAGGAAAACGGCATTGTCGTGCCATATGCCGTGCCACCGGGTGGCGCCGTGCCGGACAGCAAAGCGGAAGTAAAAAAGGATGAAGCGGAAATCTTCGGCCTGGGCTTGCCGAAGAAAACCATCGTGCTGAGCTTTGACGACGGCCCGCACCGCCGCTACACGGAAGAAATCAGCGCGATCCTGAAGCAATATGGCGTGCCGGCCGTGTTCTTCAACGTGGGCCGCAACCTGGGCGCCATCGATGCCGAAGGCCACGCCAGGCTGGGGGCGAACGCGGAAGTCGCCCGCAAGTTGATGGCCGAAGGTTATGCCGTGGGCAACCATAGTTTCAGCCATGCGCAATTATCGAAGGAAACGGGCGACAAGCTGAAAGGCGAAATCCTCGGCACCGACACTTTATTGAAAGCCATCAGCCCGGACCGTGCCGCCTTGTTCCGTTTTCCGTACGGTGCGCGCAACAGCGAAGGCATGGCCGCGCTGGCCAGCGCCCACCTGAAATCGGTGATGTGGAATATCGATTCGCTGGACTGGGCCGACCCCGTGCCCAGCTCGATTACAAACCGGGTGCTGGCCTCCGTCGACAAGGCGGGGCGCGGCATCATCCTGTTCCACGACATCCACGAACGCACGGTGAAAGCCTTGCCGGCCGTGCTCGATCGCCTGGTGGCGGAAGGCTATCAATTCGCGGGCTGGGATGGCACCAGTTTCCAGGTGGCAAAAAGCACGGCGCCCGCCGCTGAAAAAGTGCCTGTCAGCACCGGTTACGCCAATTCCTGGGCGGTAGTGATCGGCATCGACGACTACGCCCGCTGGCCCAAGCTGCAATATGCGGTGCGCGACGCCCAGAGCGTGCGCGAAACCCTGATCGAGAAGTTCGGCTTTGCGGCCGAGCGCGTGGTCACCCTGAAGAACGCCGAAGCGACCCGCAACAACATCCTGGCCGCCTTCCACGACAAGCTGGCCCATGGCGGCGTGCAAAGGAATGACCGCATCTTCGTCTTCTTTGCCGGCCACGGCGCCACGCGCAAGCTCAGTTCGGGGCGCGACCTGGGCTATATCGTGCCCGTCGATTCCGACCCGGCGCAGTTTGCCACCGATGCAATCCCGATGACGGAAATCCAGAATATCGCGGAAAGCCTGACGGCCAAGCACGCCTTTTTTGTGATGGACGCCTGTTACAGCGGCCTGGGCCTGACGCGCGGCGCCGGTTCCAGCAACTTTTTGCGTGACAATGCCAGGCGCATCGGCCGGCAAATGCTGACGGCGGGCGGCGGCGACCAGCTGGTGGCCGATGGCGGCCCGAATGGCCACTCGGTGTTTACGTGGACCTTGCTGCAAGGACTGGCGGGCAAGGCCGACCTGAATGGCGATGGCCTGATTACGGCCACGGAACTGGCCGCCTACGTGGCGCCCGCGGTCTCCAGTGTATCGAACCAGACGCCGGCCTTTGGCAGCCTGCCCGGCTCGGAAGGGGGCGACTTCGTGTTTGAATTGCCGGCCGAAACGGAATTCCTCAGCCCGAACACGACCCAGCTGTCGACGGAAGCGATTGCCCTGAACAGCAAGCTGGACGCCAAGCCGGCGGCAGCCAGCGTGACGGTCAAGGATTTGCAGGGCGGCGAGCAAAAGATCGTCACGCCGAGCGCCGTGCCGACCTCGGCGCGCCAGCTGGCGCAGCGGGCCAACGACCGTGGCTTGCAGCTGTACAAGGAAAAACAGTATGCACAGGCGGAAGCGCAATTTACGGAGGCGTTGAAACTGCGGCCTGACTTCGCGCTGGCGGCCAACAACCTGGGTTTTGTGTTCTACAAGCAGGAAAAATACCGGGAAGCGGCCCGCTGGTTTGAAAATACGGTCAAGATGGACCCGTCGCGCGCGATCGCCTATCTGAACCTGGGCGATGCCTACGCCAAGGCGGGCGATGCGGCCAAGGCCAGAACGGCGTATCAGACCTATCTGGAACTGGCGCCCACCTCGGCCACGGCGCCGGCCGTGCGGCAAAAGATGGAGAAGCTCTAGTCTCGTCGGGCTCAGGACTCAGGACTCAGGACTCAGGACTCAGGGCTCAGTGCGCAGCAGCCTGTTGATGGCTGCCAATAAGCTGGTACCGGAGGTGGTGATGAAGCGCGCGCCGGCCGCTTCCGCCTCCGTGCTGTAGAGGGGCGCCGTATCCTTGTTGCAATAGATGATGACGGGCAGCTCGGGTTTCAGCTGGCGCGCCTCGCGCACCGTGTGCACGCCAGCATCCCTGATCGCGCTGCCATTTTCCAGGCGGGCCATGTCCGTGATCATCAGGTCATAGGCCTTCTTTTGCAGCATGGCCAGCGCCTGCCGGCTCGCCACGGCCTGGTCGACCTTGATATTGTCGCGTTCCAGCTGTTCCACCAGCAAGGTGTTCTTGCCCGGATGGTCGTCCACCCACAGCAGATTGTTCAAGGGCTTGACGGCGGCGGGCAGGCTGGCCATGGCGGACACGGCGCTGACGCCACCTGCGCCACCGGGCGGCGTCGCCAGCATCAGCCGCGTCACCGCTTCCTGCAAATCGTCGAGCGATTTCTGCTGCAGGCGGCTCAGTTCGGCCACGTCGATTTCCTTGCCGCTTTCCAGGCGGACCGACTCATTCTTGACGATGCTGTCGGCCCGCTTGATGATGATGGACAGGTATATGCGCGTGAGCAGATAGCCGATCAGGAAACCATGCACGGAAAAAAACAGCATGATGCCGCCCACCACGGCCATGCCTGTCGGCACATCGACTCCCAGGCTGGGGGCAATGAAGGCGGCGATGCTGCGGGCGGTGGCCGGCAGCGATTTGAGCTCGATCAAGCCCACGCCGACGATGATCTTGGTCAGCCAGTCCGATACTTCCACCAGGTTGGAATTGATTTCCATCGGCGTGGGCGTGCCGAGAAACAGGGTATTGCTGGTATTGCCGGGGCCAGTACTGGTGGCCGGCGCCCCGTCGCTGGTCCGCGCCTCGGGTGGCGCGACATTGACCGTGCCCGACGGCAAGGTGCGGGGAATGCCGAACAAGAATCCCAGCAGCATGCCACTGACGCAAAAGCCCAGGCTCCACAGCAGGGCGGGCACGGCCCGGTATTGTGGCGCCAGTGCCGCGCCTGCGATCACGGCCGCGACTCCCGCCAGCAGGATCGATAACAGGATCAATGGCAGCACGTCTTTTTTGCGGGGCGTGCTGTCCTGCCCGCGGATCTTGCCGTTGGTGTCCACAAAAGCTCCTGAATGTACTGAATTTGCTGACAATGTTGAATCCAGATAACACCGCACTCCGTATATAGTTGGGGTGGCTGGTTTCATCATAAAAACTGGGGGCGCAATGCGATTGATAAAAAGCAAACTGGCGACAGCTTTTGGCCTGGCCCTGCTGGCCATGGCCGCTGATGCGGTCGCTGAGGCCGATGCAGTGGACGATGCCGCGCGCACGGTCAGGGTCACAGGCCACTACGACAATGCCGTCGGCACCTCGGATGCGGCCAGCCAGGGCGTCATCACTACTGATCTGATCGTCAATCGGCCCGCCTTGCGCACCGGGGAATTGCTGGAATTCGTGCCTGGCCTGATCGTTACCCAGCATAGCGGCGACGGCAAGGCCAACCAGTATTTCCTGCGCGGCTTCAATCTCGACCACGGCACCGATTTCGCCACCTACATCGATGGCATGCCCGTCAATATGCGCACGCATGCACATGGGCAAGGTTATTCCGATCTCAATTTCCTGATTCCCGAACTGGTGCAGCGCATCGATTACAAGAAGGGGCCGTATTTTGCCTCCGAAGGTGATTTCGCCTCGGCCGGCAGCGCGCATATCCGCCTGGCCGATAAATTGCCGCAAGGACAGGCCAGCATTTCCGCTGGCCAGCACGGCTATCTGCGCGGCGTGGTGGCCGATTCCGGCGATGCGGGGCCGGGCACCTTGCTGTATGGCCTGGAAGTGAACCGCAACAATGGCCCCTGGGATAGCCCGGAGCAGGTGCGCAAATACAGCGGTGTGCTGCGCTACAGCCAGGGCACGCAGGATGACGGCTTCAACGTGACGGCCATGGCGTATAAAAACAGCTGGAATTCCACCGACCAGATACCGCAGCGGGCGGTAGACGCCGGCTTGATCGGCCGCTTTGGCGCGCTCGACCCCAGCGATGGCGGCAATACGGCGCGCTACAGCCTGTCCTACGCCCTGCGCAAGCGCACCGATAACCGGTTGTTCGAGTTCGATGCCTATCTGATCCGTTCGCGGCTGGACCTGTACAGCAATTTCACCTATTTTCTCGATCACCCGGAACAGGGCGACCAGTTCCAGCAAAGCGAACGGCGCACGGTGGCCGGCTTCAATATGAGCGAAAGCTGGAACACGCAGCTGGCGGGACTGTCCATGCGCAACAAGCTGGGCCTGCAAGGCCGCTACGACTGGCTCTCGCCGGTCGGCCTGTACGACACGCTGGACAGGGTGCGGCAAAGTACGGTGCGCGAAGACACGGTGCGCGAGGGTAGCCTGGGCCTGTATGGCGAAAGCACGGTGTCATGGCTGCCGTGGCTGCGTTCGGTAGCAGCTGTGCGCTATGACGCCTACCGCTTCAAGGTGAACAGCAGCATCGACGGCGATAGCGGCACGGCCAATGACCATGTGGTCTCGCCCAAGCTGTCCCTGATCTTCGGTCCCTGGAGCAAGACAGAATTTTTTGCCAACTATGGCAAGGGTTTTCACAGCAATGACGCGCGCGGCACCACGCAAACGCGCCTGTCCGACGGCAGCGCCTCGTCGCCCGTCACGCCGCTGGTGCCGACCAAGGGCATGGAACTGGGGGCGCGCACGGAATGGCTGCCTGGCCTGCAAAGCTCGCTGGCGCTGTGGCGCCTCGATATCGCCTCGGAACTGCTGTTCGTGGGCGACGCGGGCGAAACGGAACCGAGCCGCGCCAGCCGCCGCCACGGCATCGAGTGGAACAACCACTATATTGCCGCGCCGTGGCTGCTGTTCGACCTGGACCTGGCCGCCTCGCGCTCGCGCTATACGCAGGACGACCCGGCCGGCAACTACATTCCGGGTGCTATCGACAAGGTGGCCTCGTTTGGCGTGACGGTGAGCGACCAGGGCCCGTGGTCGGGCGCCTTCCAGCTGCGCTACTTCGGTCCGCGTCCGCTGATCGAAGACAACTCCGTGCGCTCGGCCTCGACCACCCTGGCGTATGCGAGAGTAGGCTACCAGCTCAACCGCAAGACGCGCATCTCGCTCGACGTTTTTAATCTGTTCGACAAGCGGGCCAGCGACATCGATTACTACTACGCCTCGCGCCTGCCCGGCGAAGCGGTCGAAGGCGTCAACGACCGGCATTTTCATCCGGTCGAACCGAGGTCGGTGCGCTTGAGCCTGGCGTATGCTTTTTAAGTCCGGGTTTCAAGCCCGTTTGGCCTTGGCTTGCCCCTGGCGCTTGCGGCGCCAGACCAGCACGCCCGTCACGCTCAGGCCCGCCACGGCCATGCCCATGGCGCAGATCAACAGTTTGAAGGGCCAGCCCCACATCGACGCCATGTGCAGCGCGCTGATCCAGCTGCGGATGGTGTCGCCGCTGGCCGTGCCGGTCGGCAGCCAGGTGGCCAGCTGTTTACCGCTGACGGCGTCAAAGATCACGGTGGTCAGTCCCTTCTGTTCGCGCACGTCGCGGCTGCTGCGCACCTTGTAGCTGTACACCCCCAGGCTGCGTTCATGGGACAGGGCGTTTTCCTCGATAATCAAAAAATGCTGCTGGTCCGCCAGGCCGGCCATCAGCACGCGTCCCCGCGCGCGCGCCGCAGGCCAGTCCAAGTGGGGCGCCGATGACGGGCTATGCGCGGCCAGCACTTCCTCGACCGGCTGGTGGGGGAAAATCGGCTTCATCACGGCCGCATAGACGTCATACAGATTGAATGCCACGCCGCTCCAGGCGAATACCAGCAGCATGGCCCACAGCCACAAGCCGCCCGCGCGGTGCAGGTCGAACACCAGTTTATAGCGGCCGCCGTGGCGGCGCAGCAGCCAGGAAGGACGCCAGCGCCGCAGCCAGGGTTTGGCGCCCGGACTGCGTTGCTTCAGCCGCGCAGGGAAGGTCAGGGCGGCGCCGATAAAGCAGTCTACCGTCCACAACATGGCGATCAGGCCAAACACCAGCAAACCCGTATCGCCCAGCGCCAGCGCGTCATGCAGGCGTTCGATAAAGGGCAGCAGGTTGATCAGCCCTTCGCTGATCTCGCCCCAGCGCCGCTGGCCCAAAATCGCGCCCGTGTACGGGTCGACAAACACTTCATCGCTGGCCAGCGGGGCATCGTCGCGGTGGGGCAGGTAAAACTGCATGCTGTGGCCGGCCGGCGCCGACAGCGGTGCGTAGCTGATCTGCGCCTGCGGGAAGTGCGTCGCTACCCGCTCGCGCAGCAGCAGGGCGTCCAGCGGCGCCGCGCCCGGCGCAGGCGGCGTGACGCGAAAGACGCCCGGCAGCAGCGCGCCTTCCAATTCATCCTTCCACGCCAGCAGGCTGCCCGTCAGGCCGGCCACGATCAAAAAGCCGGCCATCAGCAGGCCGGCATAGCGGTGCAGCGCTGCCAAGAATGGACGCATTAGAACCGGTACATGGCGCTGACGTTGGCGGTGCGCTCCGCATTGCGGTAGCACAGGCCGGGCAGGTAGCCGCAGTCATACAGCGATTGCTTGTTCAGCAGGTTGTTGAGGTTCAGGGAAAACTGCCATGGTCCGCGCGTGACACCGAGTGCCGCGTCCCACTGCGTGATGCCGCCATTGCGGAGATTGAGGTTGTCGCCGTCGGAATTGGAGCGCATGGCGCCCAGGAAGCGCATGCCCAGCGCCGCGTAGGCGGGCAGCGTATCGGCTACATTAAATGCCTGCCGGGCCCAGGCCGACGCGCTGTGGCGCGGTGCGCCTGCTTGCTGCAAGCCCTGGTCGCCATTCGTGCTTTTATTGATGTTGGTGTCCAGGTAGGTGTACTGGGCGATCAGGCTCAGATGGCTGGCGAACTCGGTGCGCGCTTCCAGTTCCAGCCCGCGGGAGGTGACTTGCCCTGTCTGCAGCAGGAAACCCGGATTGCCGATGGCGGCGGTGGAGACGTTGTTGCGCACCAGGTCGAACACGGCCGCCGTGTAGCTGGCGCGCTGGCCCACCGGTTCGTAACGCACCCCGGCCTCCACTTGCTTGCCGCGCGACGGTTTCAGGGGGCCGCCATCGGCTGCCTTGCCCAGTTCAGGCGAAAACGAACTGGCATAGCTGACGTAAGGCGCCCAGCCATTGTCGAACAGGTAGACGGCGCCCAGACGGCCGGTGGTGGCCGATGGCGACAGTGCGTAGTCGGGCTGCACCGCGCCGGTCAGCACATTGGTGGTGGTTTGCGATTGCGTGGCCTTGTCGCGGCGCAGGCCTGCCGTGACCACCCAGCGGTCCCATTTCAGCTGGTCTTGCGCATACAGGCCCAGCTGGCGCGCAGGCGCGTAGACGATGGTGGGTTTGGTCGAGGGCCGCTTGATCTGCTTTGCATATACGGGATGGTAGAGGTCGAGCGGCGCGATAAAGCCGACCTGGTAAATATAATCGTCGGTATTGCGGAAGTTTGCATAGTCCGCACCCAGCAAGACATGGTGGCGCAGGGCGCCGCTGGCGAAATGGCCTTGCAGCTGGGTGTCGGCCAGCACGCTGGTCGATTCCGTGTCGACCGGACGGAAATAGCGTTTGACGATGCCATCGTCGCTCAGGCCCAGCGGGAACATGTCGGTGCGCTCGTTGTTCAGGCGTGTGTAGCGCAGGTTCTGGTGCAAGGTCCAGGTGTCGTTGAATTTGTGTTCGAACTCGTAGCCCAGCATGGTATTGCTGCGCTTGAAGCGGTTGTCGTAGCCCATCAGGTTGACGTGCGGGTCGACCTGGCCGTGTGGACCCGGCCCAGCGGGCGCTGGTTGGGCGTCACGCCGGCCGTGTAGCGCAGGGTTTCATCGAGCGATTCGGCATGGCGGTCGCTGATTTCATCGGCCGTGACGACGGAGACCGATTGCGGATTTTCATTCAGCGCCGTATCGGTCTTGGTGGCCGAACTGCTGCGCCGCGCCACATAGCCACGCACGGGGCCGGTGGCCGTCTCGCGCTCCAGCGCGGCGTTGACGGTGATGGCGGGCAGGGTGGCGGCAGCCGTATCGCCTGACGCCGTGCTGGCCGTCGATGCGGCTTGCGCGCGCAGCGCATAGGCGCCATTCGCGCCAGCTACCAGGCGCAGGCCCTGGCCGCGCAACAAGGCCTCAAAACCCTGGCGCACCGTGTAGCTGCCGCTTAAGCCCTGGCTGCTTTTACCCTGCAGCAGCGCCGCATCGGCCGACAGTTCCACCCCGGCCGCGCTGGCAAAGCGGGTCAACGTCCGTTCCAGCGAGCCGGCCGGTATCGCGTAAGTGCGCCTGGCTTCGGCGCTGTCCAATGTTTGTGCGCGGGCGCCGGACGCCGTGAACGCCAGGGCGCCATAGGCGGCGCCGGCCAGGAACAGGGCCTGGATGGCAATGGCAGATGGTCGCAGATTGGTCGGCGCGGGTGGGCGAGCGGTCATGGGGTGTCCTTATACGGTGAGAAGAAATGTTTGTTCTTCCCGTATTCCGAACGAGACAAGAAAACCCTCAACTTATTTTGAATTTATTTTGAATTTATTTTTCAGGCAGCCGGGCGCGCACCCAGCGTGACCCAGAAGCGCGTGCGGTAGCGCAGTTGTACGGGCAGGCTCAGTGCCAGGTTGTCCAGCGAGCGGTCGGTATCGCGCAAGGAATACACGCCCGTCACGCGCAGATCGGCGACGTCTTCATCGCAGCGCAGCACGCCGTGGCGGTAGCGGCCGAATTCCGCGACCAGGTCGGCCAGGCGCATGCGTTCGGCCACCAGCCTGCCTTGGGTCCAGGCCGCAGCGCTGTCTTCGACGGCGGCCACCTCGTGCACGGCATGGATGCCGTACGTGCCGCGCTGGCCCGCCTGCAGGCGTACGCCGGCCATATTGGCTTGTGCCGGCCACAGTTCGACCAGCCCCTGGAACACGGCCACCGTGCTCAGGCCATCGCCGGCACGCACGCTGAAGCGCGTGCCCAGCGCGGTGGCGGTGCCCTGGTCGGTTTGTACCAGCAGCGGCCGGTGGATGGCCGCCGTATCGGGCGCGCTGGTCACCAGGATGGTCCCGCTGCGCAGCACGATGCGCCGTTCGCCGTCGCTGTAGCGCACATCGATGGCGCTGGCCGTGTCGAGCACCACGCGCGTGCCGTCGACCAGCAGCACTTCGCGCACCTCGCCCAAGGCCGTGCGGTAATCGGCGGTACTGCGCTGCCACATGCCCGATTCGTGCAGCAGGAAGGCCGAGCCGCCACTGGCGATCACCAGGCCGAGCAGCTGCAGCGCGCGGCGGCGGTCAACACCGGTACGGCGCGGGGTAGTCGATAGCGCGCCTTGTGCCACCGTACGAGGGATAGCGTCAAATTGCTGCGTGAAGCGTTGCAGCCGGTCCCAGGCCCGTTCGTGTTCAGGGTGGGCGGCGCGCCACCCGGCGCAGGCGGCGGCGTCAGCTTCGCTGGCGTCTTCAGCCCACAAGCGCGCCATCCATTCGGCGGCGCGCTGCATGATGGCTGGAGGGATGGGCGTATTGTCCACCAGACTATTCATGGCTGCGCTGCACAGCAGGCCAGCAGCGCGCGCACCATGTATTTTTCCACCGACGATACGGAGACATCGAGGCGCAGCGCAATTTCGCGGTAGTCCAGGCCATCGACCTTGCACAGCAAGAAAGCCTGGCGTACCTTGGCCGGCAGGCGCGCCAGGATGGTGTCGATTTCCACCAGCGCTTCGATGATCAGCGCATGCATTTCGGGCGAGGGGACGGCGGTTTCCGGCATGGCGCGCACCGCCTCCAGGTAGGCCGCTTCGATATGCCGGCGCCGGAACAGGTCGACCACCAGGCCGTTGGCGATCTGCGCCAGCTGCTGGCGCGACTCTTCAGGCTGGGGCGTGCTGCCGCGCGTGATGATGCGCAAATAGGTGTCATGCGCCAGGTCGGCCGCATCGAAGGCATTGCCCAATTTGCGGCGCAGCCAGCCCTGCAGCCAGCCATGGTGGTCGCTATACAGCACCTTGATTTGCTGATGCAGTTCCAATTCGGGGTGAACCATGCAAGCTTTCTGTGCCATGGTCCGGCTGGACGGATGGACTTCGATGCAATTGAGAATGATTCGTATTGTATCCTGAAAGCGCGGTGATGGGAGATCAGCTTGAGATCAGTTTCATGTCGGCCACCCGCTCCAGCAGCCAGATGGCGGCGATGATGGCGATCAGCAGGGAACCCACCGTCATCAGCTGGCGGTAAAACCAGGTCTTGCGCAGCAGCCAGGCGAGGGGCAGGAAGACGGCGACGATGGCCAGCTGGCCGATTTCCACGCCCACATTGAAGCCGAACAGGCTGGCCACCAGCGACGATTGCGGCAAGCCCAGGTCCAGCAGCACGCTGGCAAACCCAAAACCGTGGATCAGGCCGAAGACAAAGGCGGCCACCGGACGCCGGCCCCGAAATAGCGGGAACAGGTTGTTCAGGGCGGCCAGCACCACGGAAGCGGCAATCGCCGACTCCACCCAGCGCGAAGGCAGCGAAATGACGGACAGGCTGGCCAGGGTCAGGGTGATCGAGTGGGCCAGGGTGAAGGCGGTGACGACCTTCAATACATCGAAAAAGGCGGCTTTCAAGCCTTGCTGCTGCTCGCGGGCTGCCGGCAGCAGCACCGCCGGCAGCAGCAGGGACAGCAAGAATAAAATGTGGTCATAGCCTATCCAGATATGCCAGATGCCGTGTTTCACGTAGGCGCCGAACTGGGCCAGGCGGTCGGGCGTGGTCAGCGACAGGGTCTGGCGGGGGCTGTCCGGGTCGAAGATGGCCGTTTGCGTGTGGCCGCCGCTGCGCAGTTTCAGCAAGCCCTTGTGCTGCGGGTCGAGGTCGGCAAACAGGGTGTAGCCGATGGACAGGCTGGTGGGCGTGGCGCCCGGACACAGGCCATGAAAGCGCAGCACGTTATACGCGCCATCGGTATGCTCGTCGATCAGTTGCTGCGTGACTTGCAGCGGGCACGCGCCCTGGCTGCTGGCCACTTGCAGCCGCTGCAGCGCATACGCGGCGATGGCGGCGTGGCGGGCGCGGATTTCATCCCAGGTCAGCTCGCCGTCGCCATTGCCATCGAGGCCGATGGCGAAATCGAGGTCGCGCAAGGCGATATCCCATTGGCCGTCGATCTGCTGGCCGTGGACATCGATGCCCAGGTAGCTGTCGCTGGGCTTGTGCGCCTGCGCGCAATTGAGGCAGCTGAAGAACGCCAGGCAAAGCAGGAATTTCTTCATGCCGCACCCCGCTGGCTGGCCGAACCGAGCTTTTGCCCATCCTGTGCGCCCAGTTTTTTCACCAGCGCCTGCAAGGCCACGTCTTCCACCTGATGGAGGTTGATCCATTCCAGCACGGGCGCGGCGGCCGGGTAGTCGCGCGCGGCCAGCGCGGCTTCGAGCAGGATGCGCATATCGGGCACTTCCTTCTGGATAGCCCAGTTCTTTTGCGCCAGTTGCACGGCGCCGTGTGGATCGTGCTGCAGCAATAGCGCAAAACGCGCCTGTTCGCGCTGGTGCACGGTATCGCCGCGCTGCATGGCGGCGTTGAAGCGGGCTGTCAATTCATCGGTCGCCGTTGCCAGGGCCGCGGCTTGCCCGGGCACCGCCTGCAGCGCCAGGGCATAGCGCAGCAGCAGGGCGTCGATGCGCTGCTGGTCTTTCAGCAGCTTGATCACTTCCAGCGGCCGCTGCTGGTCGAGCAAAAAGTCGCTGTAGGCGCCCAGCAGATAGCTGTCGCGCGGGTGCTGGGCCAGCGCCTGGCGGTAGCGGGTCTCGGCCAGCGCCGTTTCACCGCGCCGCGTGGCCATTTCGGCCAGCAGGGTCAGGGCCCAGCTTTCCATTTCGGGTGCGGCGCCCGTGCTGCGGCGCAGGGTCAGATCCAGCAATTGCTCGCTCTTGGCGGCGCGGCCCGTCACGCCGGCCACATTGGCGATGCAGGTCACGGTGACCAGTTGCGCGGTGAAGGCCGATAAACGGGCGCAATCGGCGGTGGCCTTGCTGTAATTGCCTTGCACGGTCAGCACGGTGGCGCGCGTCAGCCAGGCCTGGCCATTGGCGGGTTCCTGCGCAATGACGGCGTCCAGGTCTTGCAGGGCGGCGTCAAACTGGTGGGTGCTTTGCAAAATCGTCGCGCGCAGCAGGCGCACGGGTGCGGGCGGCGCCGTTTGCCGCCACCACGGCGCCAGCGCCGCCTGCGCATAACCGAGGTAGCGCGGATCGGTTTCGCTGCGGGCCAGGCCGATATAACGCTGCGCCAGGCTGGTCGCCAGCGCCATGTCTTGCGGCGTGGCGCTCAGGCGCGCGCGCAAGGCCCGCAATTCGATCTGCGTGGCGTCGGCGCGGCGTGGCAAGTGTTCGATGACGGCGCTGCCATCTTTCGGTATATAGGGCGCAGCTTGTACTGCACTGGCCAGTCCAGCACAGAACATGAATACGGGTATTCTCATCGCGGACGCTTTCGGGCGAGCGGTGGAGGGCACAGGCATCGGGACGTATATTCCCGATGCCTGCTACGGCTTACAGTGGCACCGGCTCGGTATTGTCGGGCGCGGTGGCGACGATGGCGTCGATGCTGACCGGTTCCTGGTCGTCGCTGGTGGTCAGGATCAGGTTGCTGACGGCGACAAAGAAAGTGTCCAGCAAGACCACGGGCGGCGGGTTGGTGCCGCCGTTGCCGCTGCCATTGTCGCTACTGCTGCTACCACCGCCGCAACCTGCCACCAGCGCCGCCGTGACGATAACGCCTGTCATCAAGAGCTTTTTCATGATCTACTCCTTATGCAAAGACGATTATTGCTGCGGCGAACCAGCGACAGGGGTTTTCAGGTAGGGGAAACCTGCCGTGAAAAACGTCTCGTCGAGGTAGGCGCCGTCGGTAAAGTGCAGGCCGCCGGCTGGGGCATCGCTGGGGGCGCAGCCGATATTGAGCGTGCACAGCTTGCCCATGGCGACGCGCAGCACCACGTCGACCACGTCGTCGCCGGGACGGCGGCCATTCGGGAAGCCGGCATTGTCGCCGCCGATCACGCCCAGACGGTTTTGCGAACCGACGGCCGTGGGCGCGATCGAGGTATTCAGGCGCAGCATTTCCGACGCCACCACCGTGACAGGCTGGTTCACGCCCTTGATGCCGGTCAAAAAGGCCGCCACCAGGTCATTGCGGGGGAAGTTGGTGGGCGCCTTGGCGCCGGCCGAGCCGTACAGCACTTCCACCAGCGCCGGCGCGGTCGGGTTGGTCACATAGTCGGCAAACTGGGCGTCGTTGACGGGTTTGCTGGCATTGAAACGGTCCTTGTCCTTCAGGCCGATCACCAGTTCATTCACCAGCGGCATGCCCAGACGCGAGACCTGCACCCAGGCGCCGCCTTCCTTCGAGGCGCTGGTGGCGGTGTTCGGCGTAGGGTTGAGCAGGCGGCCCTGGCGCAGGCTGGCCGTGGTCCAGCCGCCTATCACCGGGTCGGCGCCGGCCGTCAGGCAGGCGGTCGGCACTTCCATTTCGATCGCGGTGACGTTTTTCAGGGCCAGGTCATCCTTGGCCGCCGACTCCGCATTGGCCGCAAATTCCGTGGCCGGCGCCTTGATGTTGATCAAGTCAAAGGTTTCGCCCAGGTTCACCACGAAAGGGTCCTTGCGCTGGCCGACGAACATGCGCGCCGGCGTGGCGCAGCCGGGAATGTTGACGGTATACACATGGTGCGCGGCATAGGCGGCGTAGTTGGGTATAGATTTATTGCCGATATTGTCGACCGGCTTGTCGAACACGGCGCCGCCGCCGCTGGCATTGGTGACGGCGCTCCTGGTGCCGCTGCGGCGGTCGCCCCGCACCACGGTCACGCTATAGGTTTCGCGCACATTCAGGCCGGCCGGGTTGACGCTGTCGATGGGGCCGCCATTGATCACCAGCGGGATCGACACTTTTTTGCCGCCCACCGTGAATTGGCCATCCTTGTTGGTATTGCTGAAACGGAACTGGAAGGTGATGTCTTCCTTGCCGTCGCCATTGTTATCGATATGGATTTCATACAGGGCGTTTGGATCCAGCGCGAAGTAGTTCGGCCCGCCATACGCGTCCTGCAGCGGCACATAGTCGGCCACCAGGGTGGTGTAGGCGCTGCGGCCCGCTTCGTAGCTGCGGAACATATAGAAGTCGGTGGCGTCGACTTTGGGGTTCTGGGTGATGAATGGCGCCTCGCGATGGCTGGAGGCAAAGGCGGTGGGTGTGAAGGCGAGAGCCAGAAGATTGCCCAGTATGGCGGCGCCCAGTGCGGTTTTCGAGCGTAACAAAGACATGTCGATTCTCCCTGAATTGTTGTTTGTGTAACATGGCTACAAGGAATTACGGGCTGCATGACTTGTACGGACGGCAAGCAAGATCAGATTCAATTGCTTACATTTTTTTTGGTGGCAGATTGAATGTTCCTGATCGGAACGGTTGACGCGCGCAGCTTGAATCTACGCCTGCCTTGGGTGTTGGCAGAAATAAATCTTTTGTGGATGGGAAGAGACACACTGCAGACAGCGCTGTCTGCGCTGTTGCCGGGCATGCTGGCAGGAAAGGAGGGGCCGCACAGGGGGCCGGCCGCCGTGAGTATGTGTGAGCTTGAGGGTACGGCATCGATAGGCGGCAAGGCGCCGCCCAGCTTTCAGCTTACCAGGCCAGCACTTTCGGCCCGATCAAGGCGCCGATGATGGTCGGCACCAGCATGCCCAGCACATACCAGAAGCCGATAAAGCTGGCTGCCATTTCCGGGCAATGCAGGCAATACACGAGGGCCGCCGCGCTGCCGGAAGCAAAACCGGCTGCCGCACCGGCCAGGCGCAAGCGGGTAGGGGCCATCTGGCGCATCAGGCGCAGCACGGCCACCATGATGGGCAGCGACAGCATGGCGATCAGGAAGGGACAGGCGCGCCAGGTGGTGCCCCAGAACAGTTCCGCCCGTTGTTCCGCTGGCGCTTCCATCATGATGATGGCGCCCAGCGCCCACATCAGCAGCAGGGGCACGGCGATCAGCAGCGGCTGCGCATGGGCGCCCGGCAAGCCGGCGCGGCGGCCGACATAGGCGCCCGCCAGCGTGACCGACAGCACGAAGCCGACCTTGATCCAGAAATCCGGTAAAAAGATCAGCTGGCCCAGGTTCGGGCGCACGCCCAGCAGGGTGGCCATCAGGGCCACGCTGACACCGATGCCGGCCGCCAGGGTGGCGGCCATGCGCCAGTGCGCGCCCGGTGGCGGGGCGGGCGCCACGTCTGGCCCGCTGGCCAGCATGGCGATCAAATCGTCTGTCTTCATGATGATGTCCTTAAATTGGCCGCCAGTGCCTTCAGGCCGCGGTGCACGGCCACTTTGACGCTGGCTTCCGAAATATTCATTGCACTGGCCGTGTCGCGCACGGACCAGCCATCGAGCTTGGTATGCACGATGGCGTCGCGCTGCTGGGCCGGCAGGGTGGCCAGCAGCTGGCCCAGGTCGCGGCTCGCTTCGGCCGCCTCCGCATCGGCGCTGGAAAACAAGTCCTGCGTTTCATCGTCCTCGTCATATGGCGTATGCAGCGCATCGCGCCGCGCATGGCGCCGCAGCCAGTCGATCAGCTTATACCTGGCGATCGCGTGTATCCACGACGTCAGTGGCACGCCCGTATCGTACGTCAGGCGCTGGTTGTGGATGGCCAGCAGGCATTCCTGCACCAGGTCTTCCACGTCATCGGGCCAGCGTTGCAAACGCCGCCGCAGGAAGGCGCGCAAATGCGAAGCCGTTGCCTGCAAGAAACTACGGTATGCCGTTGCATCGCCATCGAGCCCGCGCAGCATCAGCCCGTGCAGGCGCAGCTCGGTGCCGTGCAGATGCTCGCTTACAGGTATTCGTTGCATGCCAGCCTTTGGTGACAGGTGTTTAAAAATAAATTCACGGAAAAAATATTTGATGGTGGCTGTAACCAATCCGCGCCAGGGGGCGAATTGACCAGTGTCGCTAGCATGATTTCATAGTTTGCTTATGACGTTTTCATCTACTTCACTTTACCGAACCACTATAACGGGTAGTCACCATGAACATCAAGTGCCTCAGTACCGCCAGTATCATTTCCGTGCTCATGCTGGGCCAGGCCGGGCCAGCGTTCGCGCAACTGGCGGCCCCGCGCTGCGAAGCGAAGAGCGGCGCGAAGACGGCCGCCCTGGTGGAGCTGTATAGCAGCGAAGGCTGTTCCAGCTGCCCGCCGGCAGACCAGCGCCTGAGCGCCCTGCACCGGGAAGCGGGTGCTGACGCCCTGATCGTGCCGCTGGCCTTGCATGTGACTTACTGGGACCAGATCGGCTGGGCCGACCGCCTGGCGCAAAAGCCATTCGACGCCCGCCAGGCCGAGTTGCTTTCCTACCAGCCGCGCCACGTCGCCTACACGCCACAATTCTTCGTCAGCGGCAGCGAGTTGCGCGGCTGGGACACACAACTACCTGCCGCCATCCGCCGCATCAACGCCGTCACGGCGCCGGTCAATATCAGCGTGTCGGCGGCGGGCGGCCCCGATGGCAAGCTGCAGCTGGCGGCCGACGCCAGCGCAGCCGATGGCCGCACGGGCGGCATGCTGTACCTGGCGCTCAGCGAGAACGCGCTGTCGTCGACCGTGCTGCGCGGTGAAAACCAGGGCGCCACCCTGCACCATGACG
The DNA here is from genome assembly GCF_049319705.1 of Janthinobacterium sp. Mn2066. Taxonomy (NCBI): domain Bacteria; kingdom Pseudomonadati; phylum Pseudomonadota; class Betaproteobacteria; order Burkholderiales; family Oxalobacteraceae; genus Janthinobacterium; species Janthinobacterium sp. Mn2066. Next base: position 54,069 of record NZ_JBMOUF010000011.1, read on the forward strand.
CGGCAGTGCGCGTCTGGCTGGGACCAGTTCCCCTGCAACAGGGGCATGCCAGCCTGCACCGCGAACTGAGCATCCCGGCCGGCTGGCGCCGCGACCATCTGCAGGTCGCCGCTTTTGTGCAGCAGGCAGGCGGCGGCGCCATTTTACAAGCCGTCAGCACGCCCCAATGTGAAAAAGGAGTACTGTGATGCGATCCCCATCCTTGAAAACAGACATCGTCCACCCGGCCTGGCTGCGCCTGACGCACTGGCTCAACGCCGTGGCCGTGGTGGTGCTGGCCACCAGTGGCTGGCGCATTTATAACGCGTCGCCGTTTTTCCCCTTCAGCCTGCCGAGCGGCCTGACCCTGGGCGGCTGGCTCGGTGGCGCGCTGCAATGGCATTTTGCCGCCATGTGGCTGCTGCTGGCCAATGGCTTGCTGTATCTGGGCATCAATATTGCCACGGGACGCCTGCGCCGCCAGTTCTTCCCGCTGTCGCCCCGCGCCATCTTGCAGGATTTGCTGGCGGCCCTGAAAGGCAAGCTGGCCCATGCTGACCCGCGCCACTACAACATGGTGCAGCGCGCCGCCTACCTGTTCGTGATGCTCGACTGCATCGTGCTGGTGATGTCCGGCCTGGTGCTGTGGAAGTCGGTGCAATTCCCCATCCTGCGTGAATTGCTGGGAGGCTACGACAGCGCGCGCCGCGTGCACTTCATCGCCATGGCTGGCCTGGTGGGTTTCGTCGGCATTCACCTGGTGATGGTGGCACTGGTGCCGAAAACCCTGATCGCCATGCTGCGCGGCCGCTAAACGGAGAACAACATGAAAAAAACCATTATCGTGCAAGAGCAGGGACAAGCCATGCTGGCCGACGCCTTGCGCAAGATCAAAGAACCATCGCGCCGCCAGTTTTTGCAGCGCAGCCTGACCCTGGGCGGCCTGGCTTTGCTGACCGGTTGCGACGTCAGCGATCAGTCCAGCATCGAGGCGGGTTTGAACAAGGTATCGCGCTTCAACGACAAGGTGCAGGGTTTGCTGTTCAGCCCGAACAGGCTGGCGCCGACTTACCCCGATTCCATGATCACCAGGCCGTTTCCGTTCAATGCCTTTTATGGCGAAGACGAGGTCAAGCAGATCGATGGCGATAGCTGGCGGCTGGAACTGAGCGGCCTGGTAACGCGCCGCACGCCCTGGAGCCTGGCGCAACTGCGTGCCTTGCCGCAAGAGTCGCAAGTGACGCGCCATATCTGCGTGGAAGGCTGGAGCGCCATCGGCAAGTGGGGCGGCGTGCCGTTCGCGCATTTCCTGACCCTGATCGGCGCCGACAAGACGGCCAAATACGTGGGCTTCAAGTGCGATGACGATTATTTCACCAGCATCGACATGGCTACTGCGCTGCATCCGCAAACCATCATGGCGCTGACCTACGACGGCCAGGAATTGCCGCCGAAATACGGCTACCCCATGAAGCTGCGCATGCCGACCAAGCTGGGCTACAAGAATCCCAAGCATATCCGGGCCATTTACGTGACCAATACCTATACGGGCGGGTATTGGGAAGACCAGGGATACAACTGGTTTGGCGGCTCGTAGTGGCGGCTGGAATAACCGGCTGCGCGGCGCGCTTTGCGGCCGGCGATGCTCGCTGTGCTCCAGCACAGCTGCGCTTCTCGGCCACAAATCATCGCCGCTCGCTTCGGTTCTTCCTGCCGCCGTGACGTTATTTGTTTGATAGAAAACTTATTTTTTAATCGCAGTACCGGGCAATTTCGCCCATCTCTTTCTAAGGAAAACCACCATGAAAACCACGATCACCGCCATCATCGCTTCCGCCATCCTCATGTCGGGCGCTGCTTTTGCTCAGGATGCAATGAAGAAAGACGCGATGGCTGCACCGGCCAGTGCCATGCAGAAAGATGCCATGGGCAAGGATGCCATGGCTAAAGATGGCATGGCCAAGGATGGCATGGCCAAGCCGACGGTCAAGAATCATATGAAAAAAGATGCGATGGCCAAGGATGGCATGTCGAAAGATGCCATGGCCAAGGACGGCATGAAGAAGGATGAAATGAAGAAGGATGGCATGGCCAAGGATGCGATGGCCAAGTAATTCCGGCTGCTATCGGCTGGAACTGCCTTGCGCCGCCGGGACGGGACGCAAGGACTATTTTAATGCACGCATGATGCGTTCTTGATCAGCAGAGCAGGGCAATCGCTGCATAATTGCAAATTGAGAATGTTGTATTTTGCATCAAATTTCAATGTTGGGCCGGTGCTTGCGAAGGTGCATGGACCGGGATGTCTTTGCTGCCTGCGACCACCACCTGTCCCGTTAAATCTGCCATATACGGCGATAATCCCCGTTCTATCAGCACACAGGCGACGGCGCTCCTGTAGCGGCGCCCTGCATAAGGCGTGTCACGGTCGGTCCATGGATGCGCGCCGGCCATCAACTCCTGGTTCGACACGGGCGCCAGCCATGTGCGCACGTCCCGCAGATCCTGTGGCGTAAATTCGATAGACACATTATTCAATGCTGCCTGTTTTGTGAAAACAAAGCGATGGCTGGTATTCGATAATGCCAGCTCCGTGGCACGTTTAAGTCCCGCATGGTCATACCCCAGGCCGTATTCGAAGTGAATGGCGCCTGCCAGGAAATTGGCTGTGGTGCAGGTTTGCCGTTCCAGTCCCGTATTGGCATCGGCTATCGTCACCATCACATAGGACGGTGCAGTGCTGAGATTGCCGATTGCCGCTTCATAACTGGCTGTCGATTGAACATGTTCAGCTGCCATGGCGGGCAGGGCGATGGCATACAAGAAAAGTGCTTTCAAGATTCGGGCTGTCAACATGCAGGCAGATTCCAGGTGAGTGTCATGGTGGGGGGCTGAGGTGGCGTTCCTGCTGCGTCACTCATGCGCCTCGCCGCAGGGGCGCAGATAATAATTGTCGAATTCCTGCTGCCCGACCAGCGTAAAACCATGGCGGAGATAAAAGCGGTTGGAATCGCTGCCGCGCAAGGCGCCTACGCGGACCGGCAAGCCCTGGCTGTTTGCCTCTTCAATGATGCGGGCAAGCACCAGGCTGCCGATATGCCGGCCCTGGCTGCCAGGGCGGATGTACAGGTGGTCCAGCAGCAAGGTATCGGCTTGCGGCTGGACGACGACGAAGCCGACGCGTTTGCCGTCCGTGTCGATATGGCGCGTCCGCTCCGGGCAAAAGCCTGACAGGAACCTGGCCCTGGCGCGATCCGGATCGAACCTGTCTATCTGCATCAGGCTGTCGCGCATGGCCTCGATGCGCAGTGCGACCAGTTCTTCCGCATCGTTTTCGTGCACCGGCGTGAGCGATACACGTTCTTGCTTTGGTGGCGATATGGTAGGCATGGATGTTGTCATTTGCTGTCTGGGTGAGGCGCTGCGGTGCTATCTTACTCTAATGAATTTGTTGCGTATCGGATAATCCATAAAATTTGATAATAGGGCAGTTGCTTGTAGTAAAGTGGCATCCTGTTGATTTTACGTATGCAGAGCAATGACTGTTCCTGATACTTCCGCCGCCGTGCTCGCCCTTGACCCCGCCGACCAATCCACCCGCCGCCGCTCCCTGATCGCTGCCTGCAGCGCGCATGCCGTGCACGATGGCTTGACTGATGTGATCTATGTGTTGCTGCCGATCTGGCAGGCGCAATTTGCCATCAGTTACGCCATGGTGGGGCTGTTGCGCGGATCGTATTCGGGCATGATGGCCGGTTTCCAGTTGCTGGCCAGCCGTATGGCCAAGCGCTGGGGACGCGAGCGTATGCTGATAGGAGGCACGGCGCTGGCCGGTGTTGCGTATCTGGTGGCGGGGCAGGCCGGTGGTTTGGGCGTCTTGCTATTCGCCTTGTTGCTCGGTGGCCTGGGCGCCAGCAGCCAGCATCCGCTGGCCTCATCCATCGTCACCGATACGCATGAGGCGGGCGGCGGCGTGAAGGAAGCCTTGTCGCAATACAATTTTGCCGGCGATATCGGCAAGACCCTGATCCCCGCACTGGTGGGCTTGCTACTGCTGGTATGCAGCTGGCAAGCCAGCGTCAGCCTGATCGGACTGCTGGGCCTGGCGGCGGCCGGTTTGCTGTGTTGGCTATTGCCCAGGAAAGGTGAGTTGCAGGCTGGTCAGAAAAAGGCAGGCAAGACTATCGTCGGTAATGGCAGCAAGGGTGGTTTCCGTGCGCTGCTGGCGACCGGTACCTTGGACAGTGCCGTGCGCATGGGATTTTTGACTTTTTTACCGTTCCTGCTGAAAAGCAAAGGCGCTGGCACGGCAGGCATCGGTGTCGCCTTGTCGCTGCTATTCGTGGGCGGCGCGTTTGGCAAGCTGCTGTGCGGTTATCTGGGCGTGCGCATCGGCATGATGAAAACCGTGTGGATCACGGAAAGCATGACGTCCTTGCTGATCGTTCTGGTTTTATGCTTGCCCTTATTGGGCGTGATGGCCATGCTGCCCCTGCTGGGTCTGGCCCTGAATGGCACCTCGTCCGTGCTGTATGGCGTGGTGCCGGAACTGGCGGAACCGGGCAAGCGCGAACACGCATTTGCGCTGTTTTATACAGGCACCATTGGCGGCGGCGCCTTGTCGCCCATGCTGTTCGGTGCGCTCGGCGATGCCGCCAGCGTGCCCATCGCGTTGATGGCGCTGGCGGCGATCTTGCTGCTGACTTTGCCCCTGGCATGGAAAGTGCAGAAGGGCATAGCCAGCTGAGGTTACCAGTTGTTGCCGCTCAAGGTAGCCTGGTAGCCCGTGGAGTAGTTGGCGAACGGAACTTTACCCGCGCTGACGCCGCCCACCGTATTGTTGCTGATGGTCGCACTACCCGTGGGCGCCGGGTAGAACGGGGCGCCGATCACCACGCCGTTGCGCCATGGGCTAGTCACGGTATTTTGTTCCAGGCGGATATTGGTCGAGGTCGAGAAGCCGATGGCGTCATACAAGGAAGCGACGATGGTATTGTTGCTGACTTCAATATCATCGACGATGCCCACGTTCTGGCCATCGCTGCCATTGCCGATATGCAGCGCCGGCTGGCCCTGGTCGAAACCATTGCCGCCAGCGCGCACGATGGTGTTGCCGGTGATACGCGACGAGTGCAGGTCGCTGCCATTGACGCCAAAGCGGCCGACGCCCAGGCCCGTATAGCGTGCCGTGTCGGCAATGTAGTTATTCGCCACCAGGTGGCCGCTGCCGCCATACACGCCCAGCGCCTTGCCATTCCAGGCGCCGATGATGGTGTTGTTGGTCTGGGTGATATTGCTCATCGGCGAGTAAAACACGCGGCCGTGGTCGGTATCGTTGTAGTTGACCGAGTTGATCGCCATGCCATCGTCGCCGGTGCCGCGGATGAAATTATTGGTGGCCGTCAGGTAATTGCCGACCGTGGCGTCGAGCGCCACGTTGTTGAGGTTGCAGCCGTCGGCCCAGATCGAGGTCAGCCGGTTATTGCGCACGGTGCCGCCAGTGCCCGAGGCCCAGAAACCGGACAGCACGTGCTGGGTCCAGATGTTTTCCGCCAGCCAATTGGTGCCGGTGGTATCCATCGCGCCGCCCGCGCCATCGACCGGTTCGCGGCTGCGCGAATTGGAATCGACGTGGAAATTACGCACCGTCGACGACGTTACCTGGAAGATCGCGCCCAGGCCGTTGGCGTTTGGCAGCGGCACGTCACGGTAAATCGTGCTGTACCACATGCCCGCGCCTTCGATGGTGATGCCCTTGGCGACCAGGCCATTCGTGCCTTTCAGGTAAAACGTGCCTTGAGGTATCCACAAACTCTTGTTTTGCGACTGCGCCTGGTTGATGCAATTCTGGATCGCGCTGGTGCTGTCTACTGCGTTCGGGTTGCCCATGCCATTGGTGGGCGCCGTGTCGGCGATCGCGCCGCAACTGGTGATCGAGATGGAATTGGCAGGCTGGGCCAGCGGCGCCGGCGGGTTTTCAACGTCGATCACATCGATATTGTAAAAGGCAGCCGTGTTGTCGCTATCCTTGCGCAGCGAAAAGGTGCTGCCCGGACCAATCGGGTCGCCGACGATGAAGGCATGGCTTTCGTCGAAGAAGGCGCGCGGCTTGCCCGCAGCCGGGTTCTGGTCGCTGGCCTGGTAGTCCTGGCCTTCATAAATCCAGCTTTGGCGCGAGTTCAGGTTCAGGTGCTGGCGGAACACGCCGTTGACGTACAGGTTCAGCGTGGCCGTGATGCCGCCGCCGCCCGGCGCGTCGGGGATGCTGGCGCGCACGTTGATAAAGCTGATCGGCTGGCCCGTATTATTGGTCCACCACACTTCCTGGTTATTGCCCGTCAATGCGACATAGGCATGGCCCGACGATTCGAGTTCCGGACTGGCGAAGCGCGTGGTCGGCGCCGCTGTCACGGACACGACCTTGGCGCCGTTGACCAGGGTGCCGGCTTCCGCTTCATAGCTGGTGAACGGCGTGGTGGCACCCACGCCGGCGTGGGCATGGGAGGCGGCCAGCAGGCTGGCGGCGATGGCCAGTGCAGTCATGGTCATGGTCTGTTTGCGTTGATTCATGGAGTCGCTGGTCCTTATAGAGAAGTAACAGAGAAGTAACAGGTCGCCGGAATGCTGTCCGGGTGTCATTTGATTAATTTCAATATAGCATGAAATCCCGCATGGTTTCCTTGGAAATCATTACGTATTGGAAATTTATTTCAACGATACACTGTACCCGCATGCTCTTGCCTGTGACCTTGCCCATCGTCTACACTCGCGCCATGAAAAATTTTGAAAAGCGGCGCGACCGCTATGAACTGTTCCGGACATTCGACAATCCCCTCGTCAACATCGTGTTCCAGCTGGACGTGCCGGACTTCAGGCCATATTGCAAGGCGCGCCAGATTCCCGTATTCCACTTTTTTCTGTTTTGCGTGCTGAACACGGTCAAGCAAAGCGACAACTTCATGTACCGCATCTACCGCGATGACGTTATCAGGATCGACGATTTTCCGGCGTCCTACACGGTCATCAATTGCGACGGCAACCTCAATTTCACGCGCTTTCCCATGACGGACCAGCTCGATGTGTTTATCGCACGCAGCCTGGAAGCGAAGCGGATTGCCGAAGCCAGTTCGGACATGATCAACAACGGCGACGATATGGATGAACGCGAGCGGCGCAACAGTGTGTTCATCACCAGCCTGCCGTGGCTGGACATGACGGCCATCGACCATCCCGTGTATTGCCACCGCGACGCCGATATCCCGACTTTTACCTGGGGCAAGTTTGGCCCTGCGCAAGAAGATGGCCGTATGAAAATACCGTTTTCCGTGCAGGCGCATCACGGTTTTGTCGATGGTTACCATATTCAGAAGCTGGCGCAAGACCTGGCGCAGCGGATCGCCAGCATGATTGCGTGATGTCAGGCATGACGCCAGGCCATCCATCACCCGGCGCGAAGGCGTAACTCGCTTTCCCGTAGCAGATGGACTGACTGGAGTGTTTCCTTGCTTGTTGTGATGACATATGCGGAAGGCTCAAGCGCGAGACTGGCATAAGGTCCCTCCGGCAGGTGATGGGTGGAGCCGCAGGAAATGATCAGCGGCGCTTCCTGTTCAGGACTGCACGCAGTGTATGGCATATGCTTGTGTCCATGGATAATGGCGGCAGCTCCCGCCTGGCAGGCAAACTCATACATTGCATTGGCATCCAGGCAGCGCAGGTACATGCCTTGCGGGGAAAATGCAGGGCTGAGGATATGATGGTGCAGGACGATGAGCACGATGTCGCCAGCTTGCCGGATTGCGGCCAGTTTTTCCCTGGCACTCTGGATCTGCGTCTGCCCGACTAATCCGATCGCATTGGTCAGTGGCGTGCCAGGCGGTCTTGAATTGCTGTTGAAGCCGATGACGACGAGCGACAAGCCAGCATATCTGCGCAACTGGGGAAAGTGTGAAACGGTATTGCCTTGCAGCGTACTGATTTGCTTCAGTATGCCTTCCATGGGCACTGACAGGGAGCCAAAATGTTGCAGGAAAAAGTTGCGCTTGAAATGCACGTCATGATTGCCTGGGACGGCGAAAATCTTTTCATGCCCTATTGGAGAGAGTAAATCGTGAGCACTTTCCCACGCACCTGGCTCTCCTGTATCGGTGATGTCACCCGCAATGATCAACAGGTCTGGCCGGACATGCTCCAACAGCGAGCATATAAAGGCATGCGAGTCATCGCTTCGCCTTCGGCTGTGGATAGGCCGGTCTCCTCCGTTCGTCAGATGCAGGTCCGAGATGAGCAATATCCTGCTGGTATGGGCGGCATTGCGCTGCGCGCGCCATTCCAGGTGGACGACAAATTTTTTCAGTAGCAAGTGACTATTCAGCAGGTAAGGACTCAGCAGGCGAAAGAAAAACACCATGGGGCGGCACAGTTCCAGGATGGCTGAACTGATGCCTGCCATGATGACGGTACCGCAGAACAGCAGAACAGGCACGATCAACAGACCACTCAGGCGCCAGGTGAAAACGAAAATGCCTGGAATCGAGTCAGCATCGCCGAACCAGATGTCGTAGATGGTCGATAGCCCTAGCCATACCACCTGCAGCGAGAAGATGCCGATCAGCGGGATCAAGGCGATGATCAGAAGCTTTTCGAGCGTGGTAGCGATCATTTGGGCGTACACATTGGGCCGCGACGCCGTGTATGCCGCAATGATTTCCACCGCCAGCAGCGGCACGCCAGAGAGGAGGTAATGCCGATAGCTGATCCACGATGCCTGTCGCCAATGCCACGCCAGGGCGCTGAGCCAGTTTTCCGCGGGGCTCCACAGGATGGTCGCCCACCATATGATCGCCGTGGCATGGAGAAAGCCAAGCAAGGCCGTGACAAACTGGGTATCCGGTTGCAGCTTGAGGGCAGGGTGGCTTGCCGGCACTGTAATAAGGTGCGTCAAGAGTGCCCTCATCAAGGAGAAGAAGAGGAAACCCAGGAAAAAAATCATCCACTTCAAAACACCCATTGCCGTCCCCGCTTCGGTTCCCCCTCGCTGTCCAGGCATATGCCGGCTTGGCTCCCACGGCGAGGAAATGCCGGGAACCGTGCGCACTGGCCGCATGGTAGTGCGTTTGCCGGAACTGGCTTTGTCTTAGCGCAAATAGCCACTGGGCGGCTTGCCCAATACCTTGCGAAATGCCGCCGTAAAAGCGCTGGCGCTGCCATAACCGAGATCGAACGCCACGCGGGTGACAGCCTGGCCTTCTGCCAGCCGCGTGATGGCGTTCAGCAAGCAAGCCTGTTGCCGCCATTGCGCAAAGCCCAGCCCCGTCTGCTGGCGAAACAGCCGCGTAAAGGTGCGGCGGCTCATGCCGGCCCTGGCCGCCATCGTGTCCACGTCGATGTCCAGGCCCGGTTGCAGCAATAATTCTGTGCACAGGCAAGCCAGCCTGGGCTCCTGCGGCAGCGGCGCATTGAGCGCCAGCGGCGCCATGAGCCCGATTTCATCGAGCAGCAAAGCCATCAGCCTGCCTTCGCGCGAGTTTTTTGCATATAAAGAGTCCAGCTTGACAGCCTCGGCCAGCAACTGACGCAGCAGCGGCGAGGTATCGAGCACGCTGCAATGGACAGGCAGGCCGCCGTTTGCCACGGCTTGCGCGCTGATAAAGAGGTTGAGCATCGTTACATCACCATGCATCTGCATGCCATGTTCCAGGCCGGCGGGCAGCCAGCAGGCGCGCTGCGGCGGCACCAGCCAATTGCCTTGTGGCGTCAGCACGCTGATGGCGCCCGTGGCGGCATAGGCAAACTGGCCACGCGGATGACTGTGCAGCGGAAAATGCAAGCCGGCCGCATAGCTGCGGGCAGTGGCAATCAGCGGGCGCGGCAGTTCCGTATAGAAATGAGGGTGGTCGGGTTCCGGCATGGCCTGAACTCTATACTATTTGACCTGTCATCGAAAGCGGGTAGTTTGGCGCAGTTCTACCATGTGCTTTTAATTTACGCAGGAACTGTCATGCTCAATACCTTTCACCGCGTGGGCCATGGCCCCCATGCTGTCCTCGTGCTGCACGGCTGGTTTGGCGATGCGCGCTCGTTTGCCCCCATGGAAGCATGGCTCGATGGGGAGTCTTTCAGTTATGTCTTCATGGATCAGCGCGGCTATGGCGGCATGCGCGGCGTGGCTGGCAATTACAGCATCGATGAGGTGGCTGTTGATGCGCTGGCGCTGGCCGATCACCTGGGTTTCGAGCGTTTCAGCGTGATCGGCCATTCGATGGGGGGCATGGTGGCGGAAAAGATCGCCTTGCTGGCGCCGCAGCGCTTGCGCGCGCTGGTGGCCGTGGCGCCCGTACCCAGTTGCGGCGTGGTGATGGATGCGGCAGCCCGCGAGCTGTTCCTGGGCGCCGCGAACAGTCTGGCTGCGCGGCGCAGCATCATCGAGCGCAGCACGGGTGGCCGCCTGCCTGGCAAATGGCTGGACTGGAAGGCGGCGTATTCCTGGGAATGTTGTGACAAGGCGGCGTTTGCCGCCTATTTCCTGGCCTGGAGCGGGACGGATTTCAGTGCCGAGGTGCGGGCGCGGCGATCGTCGTTGACCATGCTGGTGCTGGCCGGTCAACACGATCCCCGCTTCGACCGCACCTTGATGGAGCAGACTTATCTGGCCTGCTACCCGCAAGCCAGGCTGGAAGTGCTGGCCAATGCGGGGCATTATCCGATCAATGAAACCCCGTTGGCGCTGGTGGCTAGCCTGGAGCGGTTTTTAAGCGGCCTTGGCGCGCAGGCGCAGCAGGCTCAAGCCCAATAAAACGAAGCCGCCGCCCGAAATGCGGTTGAACAGGCGCGCGCGCGTCGGGTTGGCCAGCTGGCTTTTCAGCAAGCGTGCCAGCAGGGCGTAAAACAGATGGGCCGCCATCGCGCAAGCGACAAAGGTGGTGGTCAGCACGGTGAATTGCATCGCCACCGGCTGGCCTTGCACGATGAATTGCGGAAACAGCGCCGAAAAGAACAGGATGGCCTTGGGATTGGTCAAGGCCACCATCATGCCCTGGCGATACAGCTTGCCATTGGAATTGGGATTGGCCGCGCCCGGCTGTTGCGGCACATTGGCGACGATGCTGGTCTTGCTGCGCCATTGCTTGACGCCCAGATAGACCAGGTACAGGGCGCCAGCCAGCTTCAGCAGCATGAAGGCGGTGGCGGAAGTCGCCAGCACCACGCCCATGCCCGCCATGGCGATGCCGGAAATAATGAACAGCCCGGTGCCATTGCCCATGCTGCTGATCATGGCGCGGCGCGGGCCGACGGCGATGGAATTCGAAATGGCCAGCAAGACGGCCGGGCCGGGTGAAAACGTGACTAGCAGGGAGACGCTGCAAAACAGCAGCCAATTCGAAATGTGCATGGTATTTCCTGAAGGGCAATGGAGGCAAGAACACAGCCCTTCATTGTAGCGCGCTTAGGCAACTAGCGTGAACAGGGCAGCGACCAGATGATTGATCACGGCGCCGCCCACGATCAGCCAGGCAAACAGCAGGCCGCCCAGCAGCAGCGGTTTGAAGCCGGCGCGGCGGATGGCCGACAGGTGCGTGGTCAAGCCCAGGGCCGCCATGGCCATCGCCAGCAAGGCCGTGTCGATATCGGTGATGGACGCCACCAATTTGCCGGGCATCAAGTTCATCGAATTGAAGGCCACGACCAGGATAAAGATAAAGGCAAACCAGGGAATCGCCAGCCTGGCGGCAGGCTGGCTTGCGCTGGCGCCTTTGCTGCGGGCCAGCACGCCCGACAGGATCACCAGGAAGGGCGCCAGCATCATCACGCGCACCATCTTGGCGATCACCGCCGCGTTGGCCGTATCCTGGCTGATCGATTTGCCGGCCGCTACTACTTGCGCCACTTCATGCACGGTCGACCCGATATACACGCCGAAGGCGGATGGCGTCGCGCCCAGCAACTGCCAGTGCAGATTCGCCTGATACAGCAAGGGATAGACAAAGATCGCCAGGGTGCCGAACACCACCACCGTCGACACGGCCACCGTCACTTCTTCCGCACGCCCCTTGAGCACCGGTTCGGTGGCCATCACGGCTGCCGCGCCGCAAATCGAGCTGCCCGCGCCGATCAGGATGGCGCTATTGCGCTCCAGCTTGAATACCCTGGTGCCCAGCACGATGGCCAGGCCAAAGGTGGAGCTCAAGACCAGCGCATCGATGGCGATGCCGGCCAGGCCCACCTGGCCGATGTCCTGGAAAGTCAGGCGGAAACCGTACAGGATGATGCCCAGGCGCAGCAGGCTTTGCTTGGAAAAAGTCACGCCGGCTTCACCTGCGGGCGCCAGCCTGGCATAGGCGGTGTTGCCCAGGATGATGCCGACGATGATGGCCAGGGTGAGGGCGCTCATGCCGTGCGTTTGCATCCATTCCAGCTTGCCCAGCTGTATCGCCGCACAGGCGATGACGGCGCTCAATAGCAAGCCGGGCAGGAGGCGGGCGCAGCGGTCGTAAAAGCGGTTGCTGCCAGTGGTCGATAGGGATGACATGTTGTGCTCCATTACTTTGTATGCGTATGGCATCACTGTACAGAGCGCTTATTAAATGGTAAAACGGATTGTTTATGTATATTCAACCTAAAAAATAGGTAATGAGCCATGTCACTGACTTTGCGGCAATTACAAATCTTCCTGGCCGTGGCCGACACGGGCAGCACCAGCGCGGCGGCCGGCTTGATCGCCCTATCGCAGTCGGCCACCAGCGCCGCCTTGAACGAGCTGGAAACCCTGCTGGGCGCGCAACTGTTCGACCGGGTCGGCAAGCGCCTGGTGCTCAACGACAATGGCCGCCTGCTGTTGCCGCAGGCACGGCAGATGCGCGACGCGGCGGCCGGCATCGAGCGCCAGTTCGCGGGCGCCGACCCGTCCGTGCCGGTCAGCCTGCAAATCGGCGCCAGCACCACCATCGGCATCTACCTGCTGCCGCAGATCCTGGCCCAGGCCGCGCGCCTGCATGGCCCCAGCATCCCGCAAGTGACGATTGCCAATACAGCCGATATTGCCGCTGCGGTCGCGGAATTTCGCGTCGATATCGGGCTGATCGAAGGGCCATGCCATGAGGCGGGATTGCTGGTCGAACCGTGGCTGGCCGACCAGATGCTGGTCGTGGCCGCGCCCACGCACCCCCTGGCGCAACTGCGGCATTTGCTCAGTTTTGCCGAACTGAACCAGGCCGGCTGGCTGTTGCGCGAAGCGGGCTCGGGCACGCGGGAAGCGGTGGAGCAGGCGCTGGTGCCGTACCTGCATTATCTGCGGCCGGCCGGTGAATTCTCGAATTCGGAAGCGATCAAATACGGCGCCGCAGCCGGCCTGGGCATTGCCTGCCTGTCGCGCGTGGTGGTGGCCGACTTGCTGGCCAGCGGACAACTGGTGGCGCTGGACACCATGCTGCCGCCGCTGGAGCGCAATTTTTATTTGATACGGCAGGCCAAGAAAGTGTTGTCGCCGAGACTGTCGGGTTTCCTGGAGCTATGCCGACAGGCAATACACGCGCCGGCGTAAACCGTGCTTGCTGAAATCCCATATTTGGAATATATTCCCATATATGGAAAATAATGTTCAACAAGATGAGACTACCGAACAGCGCCTGGCCCAGCGCCTCAAGCAGTTGCGCGTGGAACAGGGCTGGTCGCTGGACCAGCTGGCTACGCTAAGCCAGGTCAGCCGCGCTACCTTGTCGCGTTTGGAAAATGCGGAAGTCAGTCCCACCACCAGCGTGCTGGGCCGGCTGTGCGCCGTATATGGCCTGAGCATGTCGCGCTTGATGCGCATGGTAGAAGACGATTTTCCGCCGCTGCTGCGGCGTGCAGAGCAAGTAGTCTGGAACGATCCGCAAGCGGGATTCCAGCGCCGCTCCGTATCGCCGCCATCGCATGCGCTGGCCGGCGAGGCGCTGGAGTGTCTGTTGGCTCCTGGCGCGCATATCGCTTACGCGGCCTCGCCCCGGCCCGGCATGGAACACCATTTATTGCTGCAGGAAGGCGTGTTGACGGTGACGGTGGAGGGCAAGAGCCATGTCCTGCGCGCCGGCGACTGCCTGCGTTACCAGTTGTCCGGCCCCAGCGCTTTTGACGCCGGGTCAGAGACGGGCGCCCGCTACTTTTTATTTATCGTGTGAGAGTGTGATGACCACCGTTAGCCCTATTCATATCCATTCCTGCACTGTGCCTGAGATCGAGCGGCAACTGCCGCAACTGGCCCAGCTGCTGTTAGCCTGCGTGCACGATGGCGCCAGCATAGGCTTTATCCTGCCATTCAAGGAGCCTGAAAGCACGGCTTTCTGGACGCAAAACGTGTTGCCGGCCGTGCAAGGTGGCCGGCGCCTGCTGCTGGTGGCTGAGCAAGAGGGCCAGATTGTGGGCGCCGTACAACTGGACTGGGATAGTCCCGCCAACCAGCAGCACCGGGCCGAAGTGCGCAAACTGATGGTGGATCCCGCCTTTCGCCGGCGCGGCATCGCGCGGCTGCTGATGCAGGCAGTGGAAGCCCGGGCGCGCCAGCTGCCGCGCAGCCTGCTGACCCTCGATACGCGCACGCATGACCATGCCGAACCGCTGTATATATCGCTCGGTTATACGGTGGCGGGCGTGATTCCCGGCTATGCGCTGTCGGCCGACCATAGCGGACTGGACGCCACCACCATCCTGTACAAGCAGCTGTAGCCGGGCTCGCTGCCATGCTGTTGCCGGATAAAATCACCTGATCAATTCCAGATTCCTCCTACGCAGACACCCGGCATCCTCCGACTGGTGTCTCTACCCAGCACGCCTACACTGTGATCTCGACGCGCCTGGCGACAGGCTTTCTTTTATGATTTTCAGGAGGGCAAGATGGCGAATCTTCAAGCGGGAACGGATGGCATAGTCAGCACAGAGCGGGTGGCGCGGCGCATGAATGCACTGGACTGGATCGCCATGGTGCTGTTGATCATAGGCGGCTTGAACTGGGCGCTGGTGGGCTTGTTCGATATCGATATCGTGGCCCGCATCCTGGGCGTCATGAGCACAGCCTCGCGCGGCGTGTATGTGCTGGTGGGGCTGGCGGCGGTCTATTCGATTTATCTGTGCGTGAAAAAGCTGCCCGCCACGCCGTGATTTGAGTGGCCATCCCATCTTGAGACTGGAGGACGGCATGCCTGCAGGCGCCAATCCCAAACGCGAGCGCGAGTTCAAGCAGCTGGAAAAAAGCTTCAGGCAGGAGGGGCGCTACCGTGGCCGCGAAGAAGAAGTTGCGGCCCGCATCGTCAACAAGCAGCGAGCTGAACAGGGCGAAACCCAGGCTGAGCGCAATGCCGAAAAGGCTGGCAAGGCGCCTGACCGCGACTTGCCCATCGACGGTTACCAGCACCTGACGGTGGCGCAGATCCGCAAGAAGCTCGATGGCTTGAGCGCTGCACAGTTAAAGCGGGTGCGTGATTACGAAACACTGCACAAGAAGCGCAAAGGCATACTCGATGCGCTGGACAACCAGGGGTAGCCGGGCCGTTTAAATGAACTGGAAGTAATGTGCAGCAGGCAGTGCCAGCAGGACAGCGGCAAAGGCGACGATAAAGCCTCCCCGCATTGCGCCGCTACGCCATGCCACGCACAAGAGTGCGAACAAACAAGCCATTGCGCCGACTGCGCTTGCTGCAGCAAACCACGTGGGAAGCGTGGCGATGCCGGCCCTGGGCGCTAAGCAGATGAGCAGCAAGGGCAAGAAGATCATGCAGTACAGGGCGATGATCAGCTTGCGATGGGCGGCCAGCTTGCTTGCTGTGGAATCAGGGTTCACGATCTTTGTTGCAGCCTGCATCGGCTATTCCAGTCATCCAGGGTGTGGTTCGGTACAGGTGAACGCGGTTCGGCATAGGCCAGCATCTGCATTGCCGCGTATTACCGCGTATCGCCGCTTGGTTCAATGCTGCGATTCTACATTGCCATTATGACAGGATCATTGCGTGCGCAGATAGGCCAGCAGGTCTGCCACCTGCTGCCGGTCGCTGATACCCCAGAAGCGCATGTTATTGCCGGGGACGAAGTCGCTGGGCGCTTTCAGGAAATTGGCCAGGTTTTGCTCGCTCCAGGCGAAGTTGGCATTCTTCATCGCGGGCGAATATTTGTAATCGGTGGTCGAGCCAGCCTTGCGGCCGATCACGCCCGTCAGCTTTGGCCCGAAGCCGCCGCGCGCCGATGGTCCTACCTGATGGCAGGAGGCGCACTTGCGAAATGCCGTTTTGCCTGCTTCGACATTGCCTTTGAGGGCAGGTGCCGGCGCCGGAGCAGCGCGGGCGACGGCACAGTAGGCCGTCAATAGCGCGGTGGCCAGTGACAGCAGCAGGCGGGAAGGGCGAGTCCGGAAGGATTGATTCAGAAAGCTTTTCATGGTTGCAGCAAAATAGTGCTTGAGTGATAAGCAGTTATTTTACAGGGCAGGGCATATACCTGCCTGGGCCTTGATGGCGTGGACAGGCATGGATGAAACGTTGCTGGCTTTGCTTTTTAGTACTAGCGCTTGCTGTTCTGCGCCCCTAATGCCGCCATGGCCGACGCAAACACAATACAAGCTATCGCCAGCCACTGGATCAGGCTCAGGTGTTCGCCCAATACCAGCATGGCGGCCAGTGCGCTGATGGCGGGCGCGGCGCTGCTGAACATGCCGAACACCCCTTGCGGCAAGCGGCGCAAGGCAAAGATTTCCAGCGAATACGGCAGGGCGCTGGACAGCATGGCAATCGCCAGCCCCATCAAGGCAATCGAGGGCATCAGCAAGGCCGTGCCGGAATAGCTTATGCCGATTGGCACCATCAGCACGGCGGCCACCGTCATGCCCCAGGCCACCGCCTGGCCACCTTGCAAGCTCGAGGCGCGTTTGCCGAAGATGATATACAGCGCCCAGCACAGCGCTGCGCCCAGCGCATAAGCCACGCCCACAGGGTTCAGCCCGCCGGCACCGCCCTGCAGCGGCAGCAGCAGATACAGGCCAAACACGGCGCACGCCACCGCCAGCAAGTCGCGCGGCTTGCGCGACGACAGCATGGCGACTGCCAGCGGCCCCGTCACCTCGATGGCCACCGCAATGCCGATCGGTATCAGCGCAAACGCCCGGTAAATCAGCAGATTCATCAGCCCCAGCACTGAACCATACACCAGCAGATTGAATACATCCTTGCGCTCCAGCCGGAACCGCCACGGCCGCACGATCGCCAGCAAGATCAGCGCCGAAAATCCCACCCGGTAAGCCGTCAGGCCTTCCACCCCTATCACCGGAAACAGATGCTTGGCCATCGCCGCCCCCAGATTGACGGAAATCTGCCCTCCCAAAACGGCCAGGGAAGGCAGCAGAAGGCTGTCGGGAACGGGGGAAGTCGTGGTGGTAGGGGTCATGGGGGATATTTTAATATGCAAAAGGCATAGCGGTTGACTGCATGGAGGATAAGGGAGATTTATCCCGGGAGTCACGCTTTTGACGGGTTATAGTTTTCTTGATGTTATATTGTTAAATTCGCTAGAGTTGCAGGTGTGTCTAGAGCTAGAGATCGCATCAACGTAACAATGCGTGTGGTTTTCTTTTTGGTAATTAACTAATGGAGGAAAGAAATTGATGAGAAATAATTTATGGTTGGGTGTCGGAGTTTTAGCATCTTTAATGTCAGGATGCACCCAATCCTCTCCCGAGAAGAGCGCAGAAGAAATTGAAAAAATTGCGTTTGATTGTGGGGCGACCAAACCACAAATTGAGGCATGGTTTGCAACGCATAAAACAGGTTGGGCGGAGCATGTTGCCGAGGGAGTAAAGTGTATTCAGGATCACCCGTAAGCTGCGAGAGAAAATTGCCACGTCCTGTGTGCTAGCCATCATTTCTATTGTCTATCGGACGATGAAATAAGAAGGTGATTGGTGGCGAAACCAGGTTCCGCCAGCACCCTTATTTATCTGCATGATGGCAAGGCGCTCTGGCAGCAGCAAGGTGATTGAAAGATGCAATAGGCAGCTGCAAAGCGCAACAGCCCTGGTACCGTTAGCATAACGCTAAAGCTTATTTACGGTAGGCCCTGCCATAAGTACCATCCAGCTTGCCCTTGGCCCAATCGGCCATCAAGTCATAAAACCCCGGCGCGATGTTGGTGTACTTGCGCGTGCCATCGGCTGCCACGGTGTAATTGCGCATGCCGTGGTCGGTATCGGGGAATAGATACATCGTAATATCCTGGCCTTGCTTGCGCAGCGAAGACAGGCGCTCCACCGTCAGCGCTACGGGCGCCTGGCGGTCTTCGGCGGCCAGGGCCCACAGCTGCGGTACCCTGACATTACTCAAGACTTGCATAGGTTTGAGCGACCAGTCGATATCGTATTTGTCGAAGCGTGGTATGCCTTGCTGCGCAGCTCATCGACAGGCATGCTCAGCAGCACGCCCGTATAGCCGCCCTTGATTGCTGCAAACCAGGGTTCCTTGCCATATTGTCCCTGCACTCTGGCCAGATCGTCCAGTCCATCCTTGTAAGCGCTTTTCACCACCCTGGCCGTGATGTCGGTGATGGTCTTGCCGTGGACAACAATGTCTTCGCCATACCCCTGGTCGCGCAATTGCTTGGCAACCTGCGCTGCATCCTGCTCCGCGATATCGACCACCAGGCCGAAGCCGATGCCCAGAAATTCTGCCTTGGCGGGCGCTGCCGCGAGCGGCGCGATCCAGCCGCCCTGGCTGAGGCCAAACAGGCCGAAACGGCCATAGCGCCCCTCGGCCAGTTTTTTGGCGGTCAGCGAGGCGGCTACCAGGTCGTCGGCCAGGCGGGGCAGGTTTTGCGTGTACTCGCCTTCGGACAGTCCGGTGCCGCGCTTGTCGTAGACAAACACCGATACCCCACGGCCTACCATCTGGTAAGGATCGCGTGCACGGTCTATCCAACCGCTTTCCTCCGAGCCATGCGCATAGATGACCAGCGGCGTCTGCTTCCCTGCGCCTGGCGCTTCCATCAGACGGCCTGCCAGCAGTATGCCATGCGATGCAAAGCGCGTATTCGTCTCGGCAATGGCCACTTTGGGCCAGACTTCCCGGCCCCGGACCTGTACGGTGCCGTTTCCGCAGACCACCAGTGTTTCGGCATTTTGCGTGTTGCCGACCAGGCCATCGCTAAAGGTGTAGCCAAAACCCTGGCCTGCTTTCGTGATGCTGAGGAAAGCCGATTGATCCTTGCGATAAATTCCCGTTTCACAGGGCGCGGCGACAAACGCGGTGGTGGCCACCGTTGTTGGTTCCGCGCCGATCGACGGGCCGGCAGCCGTGAGCGCAAACGCGAGGAGGGGAAGGGCAGGCAGGAGTGGGTAAGATGTCATGAAACAATAGTAACGCAAGGCACTGTCGCTTTGTTAAGGAAATAATGAAGCGCAGATGAAGAGGATGCCGCTGCGTCGATCCGCGAGTGCCTGCCATTACAGTTTCAGTGCACTCAGCTGTCAAACAAGATGAAACCGGATCGTTTTCCATGGCTTGCTGATGCAGGAGCAGATCAGAACAGCTCGTCCAGCAGCAAATGAAATTGCAGCTTGTCTTGATCTGGCTCAGGCAATCCATATTGCTGGAATAGCCTTTGCTGTAGCGGCCGGCCAAACTCGCCGAGGCAGTTGTGGAGTATGGCCAGGTCCTGGTAGCGGTCAGCAATGCCTAGCCGCGCTACATCGATGCAGCCAGTTATTTCGCCGTCATGCATCAGAAGGTTATCGAGTGAAAAATCGCCATGCGTAATGATGTGGTCTGGCGTGAAAGGCAGATGTTGCTGCAGGGCTAGCCATACTTGCTCCGCCGTCCAGCCTTGCCGCTCATCATCGAAATCATCGGTATCGATGAGGTCGGCGGCGATGCGCTGCCTTGCCAGGGCTAGCCTGGCTACATGATCGCTGCTGTAGGGGCAGGCGTTCAGCGGAATGGCGTGCAGGCGGCGCAGGAAGGCTGCCAGGGCATCGACAACGGCAGGGCCCAGTTCGGGATGCGACGCCAGCAGCTGGTAAGCCGTTTTCCCCTTGAGCGCAGTCATCAACAGCCATGCCTGATTTCCTGTGCGGACAAATTGCATTAGCTGCGGCACAGGCAAGTACTGCGCCAGCCAGCGTAGCCTGTTCGCTTCGTCGGTGATCGTAGCGGCAATGGCGTCCGTGCCATGTTTCAGAAACAAGTCCGGCGCACCGGGCTTGCCATGCAGGCGATAGATGTCTGCGCCGGACTGGCCGATCTGGTCACGTGTCCACAGATAGTCTTTCAGCTGGGCGGACAGGGTTGCGGGTATCGGCATTGCCGCGCAAGCGCGTTCTCTTTTTCTACTCATCTGATGTAGTTCCTTCCTATCCTATTTCCTGAAGTCTGGCATGGTGTAGTATATTGCCTTAATAATAACTTCAACACAAAAAACGGCCACGCTCCCCAGCTTGCGCGGTAAAGTCCGGCATCGGAATAACCTTGTGGCCTGAGCCACAGCACATCGTCATGACTGCATCCAAACACACCCTGCGCCTGATCCTCGGCGACCAGCTCAATCTGCAGCATCGCTGGTTCAGCGAAGTGGACGACGCCACCACCTATATCCTGATGGAAGTGCGGCAAGAAACGGATTATGTGCTGCACCATGCGCAAAAAATCCTGGCGATTTTTGCGGCCATGCGCGAGATGGCGCGGCAGTTGCACGCGGCCGGGCACCGCGTGCATTACATCACGATCGACGATGCGGAGAGCCGCCGCTCCATACCCGAGAATATCGAAGCGCTGATTGTCCATTATCGCGCCAGTGCGTTTGAATACCAGGCGCCCGACGAGTGGCGTCTCGATGAACAGTTGTACCAGCATGGGCGCCGCTCGCGCATACCGTGGCTGATGGTCGACAGCGACCATTTTTATACCAGCCGTAATGAAGCGGCCGATATTTTCGCCGGGCGCAAGCAATGGCTGATGGAGTTTTTTTATCGCCAGATGCGCGTGGCGCACGGCGTGCTGATGGCCGAAGCAAAGAAGCCGGTGGGTGATCAATGGAACTTTGACCACGATAACCGCAAGCCCTGGCGCGGCACGCCGGCCGAACCTGTTGACCCGCGTACCCTGCACGACCACTCTCTGTTGTGGAACACCATCGTGGCGGCCGGCGTCAACAGCTTTGGCGCACCGAAGGCCGATTGCCTGCCGTGGGCCCTGAACCGCGAAGAGGCCTTGTTGCAGCTTGACGCGTTTATCAGCAACGCATTGCCGCATTTCGGCGACTTCCAGGACGCCATGAGCAGCCAGGCCTGGCGTTTGTTTCATTCCCTCCTGTCGTTTGCGCTGAATGTGAAAATGCTCAACCCGCGCGAAGTGGTGGACAGGGCGCAAGCGGCTTACCATGCGGGGCATGCGCCATTGGCCGCGGTGGAAGGCTTTATACGGCAGATTCTGGGGTGGCGCGAATATGTGCGCGGCGTGTACTGGGCCCATATGCCCGGTTATGAGCGCAAGAATTTCTTTGGCCATACGCGCCCGTTGCCGTCCTGGTTCTGGGATGGCAAAACGAAGATGCATTGCCTGTCGCAAGCGATTACCCAGTCGCTGGAACAGGCGCACGCCCACCATATCCAGCGCCTGATGGTGATCGGTAACTTTGCCTTGCTGGCCGGCCTGGATCCGGCCGAAGTGCATCACTGGTACCTGGGCATCTATATCGATGCCTTTGAATGGGTGGAACTGCCCAATACCGTGGGCATGAGCCAGTTTGGCGATGGCGGCTTATTGGCGACCAAGCCATATGTCTCCAGCGCGGCCTATATCGACCGCATGAGCGATTATTGCAAGGGCTGCCATTACGATAAAAAGGCACGCATCGGTGACAATGCCTGCCCCTTCAATGCCCTGTACTGGGACTTTTTCCAGCGTAATGCGCATGTGCTGGAGCGCAATCCCCGCATCGGCATGGCGTACCGCCAGCTGGAAAAAATGGAGGATACGGCGATTCTTGACTTCAAACAGCAGGCGGCGAAGATGCTGGGCAATGTAAATGCCTTGTGATGCATGATGGCCGGGGCAGCCATGCCCCAGCCATCATAGGGCCATGCTTATTCCAGCTTCAAGGCCTTTGCCACATCTTCCCACGCCACATACTTGAAGTTTTGCGGGCCATCCGGCAAGCGCTTGTAGCCATCCTGGATCACCAGCATGCCTTGCCCATAGGCGCCGCCCAGGTTGGCCGACGTGACTTCGATGCCGTCCGTCTCCGACGTGCCGTCGATCCCGGCGGCGATATTGAAACCGACCCGGAAGCGGCCGCGCACCTTGTACGGGGCGGCCGCGTCGAGCACGACGTAGCTGCTGTCGCCCTGGCTGGAGACGAGCAGGTAGTCGCCCTTGCCATCCGGATGGCGGTAGATGGCCATGCCTTCCACGTCGGCTGCCAGCTGCGGGCCGACGGGCAAGACCATGCTCATCGCATCCGGTTTGCCGGCGTCGGCCGAGGTGGTCCACACGCCGCGCCGCTCTTCACCCAGGAACAGCCTGCCCGTGCGGTCGTCGGCCACGCAGCCTTCCGGTTGCGTCGCGACCTTGAAGCTGCGCAGCAGGGTGGCCGTGAAATTGTTGTCATGCCTGCCGATGCGGTACTGCTGGAAGGTGCCGTCCTTGTCGTTGATAAACGCTTCCAGGCCGCCGCTGGCCGGCTGGTACAAGCACATGCCGTAAATGCTGTGCAAGCCGGTGGGGAAGCGGGCCGCTTCGGCCACGACACCATCGGCATTGATGGTAAATAGCATCATGCTATTGTCATCGCGTTGGGTGGCCACGGCCAGGTCGAACTTGCTGCCGCTCAATGTGATGTCCTGGCGTACGTCCACATTGTTCAAGCGTCCCACTTCCAGCAGCTGGGTTTGCTTGCCTTGCAGGTCATACACCAGCAAGCCCTGCTTCTTGTTGGTGCCCAGCACGCGCGAGTCGGTGCGCTTAGCCGCCAGCCAGATGGCGGGATCGTCGGCGGCGTCGCCCACCCGGTCCATCGGTTCGGTCTGGCCGCGCGGCATGACGATGGTTGTTGGCGGCAGGCTTTCCGCCTTGCCCTGCCAGCGCAAGGCTTGCGTCTGCCAGCCATTTTTTCCGCGAAGCAGCATCGAGCCTGCATCCCACAGCAGCTGGCTGTCGCCCTTGCGCACGTCCAGCATGACCTTGTGCGGCGGCAAGGCCGTCCACTTGCCGGCCTGGTGCGACAGGGTGTGCAAGTTTTCCGCCTTGGCGTCGAGCACGACCACGCCACCGGGCAGCACGGCCAGCGCGCCGGCGCCGCCAGCCAGCGGGCCGTAGGGTTTGCGCAGGGCAACGATCTCGCGGCTACCCATGCCTTCCGCTTCGGCGTCGTAGGCCCATACGCCCACAGTGGCTTCGCTGGCATACAGGCGCTGGGCGCCATCGTCCACGCGGCAATGCTTGACGTGTGGCGGCATGGCCAGCTTGCGCACCAGCCGGCGCTGCTCGCCTTGCATCACCCATTGTTCGGACTGGCCATCCTTGCCGATCAGGAACAGATGATCGAGTTGCTGGGCGTCGCGGTACAGGCACGAGGCTTCCACGGAAAAGCCGGGGACGGGAAACGGCGTCTGGCGCAGCAGCTTGCCGGACTGCACATCCACGCTGACGGGGATGGGGCGCTGCGTGCCCGCTTCCAGGAAGACGGCCAGCAGTTGATTGCCATCACCTCGGGTATCGAGCTGCCTGGCGCGCACCTGGACGCTGTCCTGTTGCTGACCATCGGCGTTGTACAGGTGCAAGCCATGCTTGTCCAGGGTCAGCCAGCCGCCGCCGGGCAGGTGCACCAGTTCTTCCGCCTGCGCCGTCAGGGCGGGCAGGGCGGCAGCGTAACTGGTGAGGGAAACGGCGGCCAGCAAGGCGCCGCACAACAAGGTTTTTTTCATGCGGAATGCAGTCATCATCAGAAGGCGCTCGCTTTCAGGCTCAACTTGTAGGTGCGGCCATACTGTTCGTTCTGCACGTTGTAGGCTTTCGTTCCCTGGTAGACATAGTATTTTTCATTGTTCAGGTTAGCGGCCTCGAACGTCAGCTGGAACTGTTTGCTGAGCTGATACGAGATGGAAAAATCGAGCTGCTTCTGGCTGTCGACGATGCGGTCCTGGCTTTGCTGCAGGATATCGCTGCCCATTTCCAGCAGGTAAGGTGATTTATAGTTGAGCGCCAGGCGCGTGCTGACGGGGCCGGTTTCATAACCGAGCATCAGATTCATCACCTGGTTCGACTGGCCCGGCAAACGGATAGCGCGGTTCAGCTGCCTGCCGGCTGCCTTGTCGAAGCGGCCGACCTGCGCGCTGGACGTGCTCAGGGTGCCATTGACGCCGATCAGCAATTGATTGAAAGGTGCGGGCAGCATGCGCAGCGGCTGCATATACGCCAGTTCGATACCCTTGACCTTGGCCGTATCGCCATTCGCATACGAGGTGGCCGTGCTGTAGCCCGTCCAGGCGCCCGTACCGGCCAGGTTGGTGGTGTAGGTGAAATTCTTGATGTCCTTGTAGTAACCGTAGGCGGACATCACGCCATCGTTGCCCAGCACGCGCTCGATGCCCAGGTCCAGGTTGTTGGCTTTCAAGGGCTGGAGGTCAGGATTGCCGATCACCGCTTCCGTATTGCTGGCGAGATTGACGCCGGGCGCCAGCTGGCTGAAATTGGCGCGCACCACCGCCTGCGTCCAGGCGGCGCGCACGCTGGTCTTGTGGTCCAGGTCATAGCGTGCCTGCAGGTTTGGCAGCCAGTTGGTATAGGACCGTTCGCGCGTCAGCGGCGTGGCGGCGCCAGCGCTGTCCACTTGCGCACCGGCGGCCTGGAAACGGGTGCGCTCGGCGCGCACGCCGCCCAGGATATGCCAGCTGTCGAAGTCATAGCTGTTCTGCACATACAGGGAATTGATGTCTTCCTGCATGCGGTAATCGTTGATGGCGGACTCGGTGGCCAGGCGCGCCTTGTCGCGGTCCAGGCCTGCCACCCTGGCGCGTATCAGGGCCGGGTCCAGCGCCAGGCCGATCCTGCCCAGGTCGTAGTCCAGATTGCGGTTCTGCACGAAGTCGCTCATGGCGGTGGAACCCGCACCCCAGTAATTGCCGCTGCTGGCCTTGCTGCTGTTATAGGCCCATTGATCCGTGTCATTGTTCTTGTCGCGGCGGCTGATTTTGGCGCCGAACTTCAGGGTGGCCAGGTCGAACTTGCGCGCCAGGTCGATGCGCGCATGGTGTTCATTGTCCTTCGAGTAGCGTTTCTGCAAGGTAATAGCATTGAGTGTGTAGCTGGCCGGGTCGTACAGCGAGGCCGGGCCGCTCAACAGGGGCTGCTCGGTACCGCTGAAGCTGATGCCGGGAATATTGCTGGTGCTGCGGAAACGGCCATCGTTCAGCGCTTCGGGCGTGTCTTCCGTGGCGCGGCTGGTCCCGCCTTTGACGTCCAGCGTCCAGTCGCCCGATTTTTGCTGCGTGCCCAGCACCAGCGAGCCTACCTGCTGCGTGTATTTGCGCTGGCGGATGCGGCGCTCGGCGCGCGCCCCCGCCGTCTCGCCCTCGGCCAGGTTGCCGCCGGCGATATTGCTGATGGTCAGCCGGTCGCGCACTTCATTGTCGGAAAATTCGCTGAGGAAAGAGCGCAAGAACCAGCTATTGTCCGCTTGCGGGCGGTAATCGAGGTTGACGGCGAGGGCGTTGCGCTTGCGCACCGGCAGGTAGTCGCGCAGTTCCAGGGTGCTCAGGCGGCCATTGTTCCAGGCGCCGCCCGTTTCCACGTCATCCGAGCCGAACGAGCGCTTCTCGGCGCTGGCGCCAACGGCGACACCGAGCTTGCCGTCCAGCAAGCGCTGCGCCCACAGTACGCCGCCGTTCGGGCTGGTCTTGCCGGTCTTTTCATCGTGGCTGGCGCCGATATTGGCCGACAGCAGCCTGCCCGGCAAATCGAAGGCCGACAGCGACTTGACTTCGACGGTGGCGCCCAGCGAGTTGGCGTCCATTTCCGGCAGCAGGGTTTTCGATACTTCCAACGTGCGGATCAGGCCGGCAGGCAGGATATCCAGCGCCACGGCGCGGCGGCCCGCTTCCGGTGACGGCACCAGCGCGCCATTGATGGTGACGGCGTTCAGGTCGGGTCCCAGGCCGCGCACGCTGATGTAGCGGCCTTCGCCCTGGTCGCGCTGCACCGACACGCCCGGCAGGCGCGCCAGCGCTTCGGCGGCGTTCTTGTCGGGCAAGCCGCCGATATCGTCGCTGCTGACGACGCTGATGATGTTGTCGGCTTTTTCTTGCGCGGCAATCGCGTTGCGCAGGCTGGCGCGCTGGCCTTTGATGGCCACGGTGGCGGCATCGTCATTGCCGCTCTGTTGCGCCTGGGCGCTGAAGGCGGCCAGGATGCCGAAGGCCAACGCGCTCAGGCGCAGTGGGGAAGAAGTGGATGGTTGCATGTTGATATCGATTATTGTTTTCATGAAAGGCCCGCTGGGGGAGGGAACGGGGCGGATGGTAGACAGACAATATGACGCTTGCATGACAGGCAAGCCTGCAAAGCCGCATGCACAGCGGCTTGCAGTCCTTTTTGAGCTGAAATGACCTGCCACGGCAGGGCGCAAGCAGTACCGCCAGCGCTATTTGCAGGGCGCCAGGCAATCATCGTGAGCCGTTTGGACCTGCCGCCCGCTGCGCACGGCTGACGGCCATGTCATCGTGCCGTCATCGGCGACCGCTATCGTGGCGGCAGCCTGACTTTGAGGAACGCCCATGCTGCAACTCCACCGCAACAGCCTGATCACCGCCGCGCTGGCGCTGCCCCTGTTTTTCGTGCTGTATGCCACCTTGGGCGTCGCCAAACCATGGCATGCGTGGAAGTGGATGGACATCGTTTCCGAAGGCGGCACGGCTGTGATGGCCGGCGTGTGGTTCCTGTTTACGCTCAGCAGCCGGCCGCGGGGACTGGTGACGCGGCTGATCGCGGGAGGCCTGTGCGCCATCATGCTGGGTTCCTGGGCCGATTGCCTGGACGAATTCTTCGCCATCGACAAGCGCGCCGTGTGGGACAACTGGCTCGAAGCGCTGGTGCCGTTCGGCATGCTGATGCTGACCATCGGCATGTATTACTGGCGCCAGGAGCAGTTCCGCCTGAACGAGCACCTGCAAAAGCGCGAGCGTTTGTTCCGCGACCACCGCGCCTTCGACCGCATCACGCAGCTGGCCGACGCCAGCTATCTGCGCACGCAGATGCGGCTGGAGCAGGAACGCCGCCCCGGATTCGATTGCGCGCTGGTCTTGCTCGATATCGACAGCTTTCATTTGATTAACCGCGAATACGGCCACCGCGAAGGCGACCGCGTGCTGCAGGCCGTGGGGCATATGCTGTTGCTGAACTTGCGCAACGATGACTTGCTGTGCCGCTATGCGGGCGACCGCTTTGCCGTGCTGATGCCCGGCGTGTCGCGTGAAGATGCCGCCCTGGCGGCGCGCCATCTGTGTGCTATGGTGGGCCAGATGCGCCACCATGCGAATGACAACCGCGTCATCCGCCTGAGCTTGCGCCATGCCTGTTCGCTGGCCGACGGCGTGCCGGAAGTGGTGTTGGCCGAATTGAGCCGTGCAGTCGGGACGCCGCCTGTAGCGCCCAGCGCCGCAGCGGCCTGACGTTGCCGGCCATGTTGTGGACACCGGCGGGCGAGCCCAGCATCGCGGCGCGCCATCAGCCGGCACTGGTGCTCGACTACGCGCATAGCCGCGAACTGGCGAGGCCGCCATTGCTCAAGGGCACCGGCCTGGATGATGGCGCGCTGCCGGCCGAAGACAGCCTGCTCAGTGCCACGCAATACCTGCAATTGCTGGCCAATCTGGCGCGCGGACTGGACAGCGCCGACACCAGTTTCATGCTGGGCCAGCAAATGCTGCCCGGCCACTACGGCGCCGTCAGCCATGCCTTGCTGCAGGCGCAGCATTTACGCCAGGCACTGGCGATCCTGTGCGATTTTCATACGAGCTTGTGTCCGTTGCTGCAGCCCCGGCTGCGCGCAGCGGGGCCGTTGCACGTGCTGTACTGGACCGATGCGTTCGGCGCGCCCAGCCAGCGGCCTTTCCTGGTCGAGATGCACATGACGGCGGTCACGTCGATGTGCCGCTGGCTGGCCGGTGAAGCGCTGCCATGGCGCTACTGTTTTAACCGCGCCCGGCCACGCCATGTGGAGCAGCACGAAGTGCATCTGGGGCACGGCTTGCGTTTTGATTGCCAGGTGGACGCCATGCTGATCGACAGCGCCTGGCTGGATAAACCCTGGCCGCGAGGCAATGCCACGGCGGCTGCACTGGCCTTGCGCGGCGCGGCGCTGGATGCGGCGCCTGCCCCCAGCCTGCCCGGCGTGCTGTATGACTATCTGCTGCAGCATATCCGTTGCGCTCCGACATTGGAACGCACGGCGCAGGATTTCGGCGTCAGTCCCGCCACCCTCAAGCGCCATCTTGCCCGCCACGGCAGCCATTTCCAGGCCGAGCTCGATCTCGTGCGCGCGCACAAAGCCATCTACCTGTTTCAGGCGCATGGTTATGATAATGAAGCCGTGGCCGATTATCTGGGCTTTCACGACGCCACCAATTTTCGCCGCTCCTTCAAGCGCTGGACGGGGCAGACGCCCCAGTTGCTGCGCCATGCGCTGGCGCTGTTCGGCGCCGTGTGAAGAGGGGCAAATGGCGCTGGTGTGGCGTTTGCGCACGGGGAATGCCTTCCTTTCAGCAACGATTGCCCGTGCTGTTACATCCAGTGTACACTCGGCAAGAGATACTGCAACGACGCGTAGTGGCGTCGCGCCCTGAAATGGTTTATATGGTTTAGCTCGATTCAAAGGATGGCGCTCTGGCGGCTGCCGCCCCGCGTGCCTTGCCCTCAACCCGTTTGGCCCCAGGCGCGCCCATGCAGCCAGTGCGTCCGGAACCAGGCATCTTGACCATGTCCTATCGTGTATTCACAATCGCAAATCGATCCAGTCGTCAGTTTTCGCACTACCCAAGGTGAGGTAATCCGCGGCACTATCTTCAATCTGCAGCGTAATTCGATGGTGATGGAGATTTACAATCCCGAAGCCATCGTGCAGGTCAGCGAAGTGCTCAGCGAACTGACGGTACGCATGGGGGCAAAGAACGCCTACGTCGGCAAGGCGGTAGTGATCAGCAGCGTCAATACGGGCTTGACGGCAATTATTTCGGTCACCCTGATCGACGAATGGCGTGCCCTGAGCGACGTGGTGCTGGTAAAGGGCGCGGTGGCGCGCGAAGCCATGGCCTTCGTATCGGGCTGGGGCGAGCGCTTTCGCATCCGCAGCGATTACCAGATCGTGGTCAACGAGATGCGCGCCTTTTTGTCGGAAGTGGCGCGCTGGGTCGAGCAGGTCGACCTGTCCGATGCTTTGCCCAAGGAAAATGGCCGCCTGCGCGCCGATATTTTCGATGAACTGGCGCTGCCGCTGATGGAGCAGACCCAGCTTTATTTGCGCCAGCTGGAAGCGGCGGCGGCCCTGGTCGAGGCCGAACATGCGCCGGCCCACCGGGCCTTTGCCCAGGCGGCCTTGCATCCCTTGATCCTGCGCGCGCCGTTTGTGTTTCGCACCTTTACCAAGCCGCTCGGCTATGCCGGCGACTACCAGATGGTCAACCAGTTGCTGGACGATCCGCGCCAGGGGCCGAGCACCTATTTTCAGATCGTCAATGCGGCCTTCCTGCAGGCGGCGGTGGCCATCGCGCACCGCAACCGCATCGATATCCTGACCGATTTCCTGGTGCACAAGGCCGCCCTGGCGCGCGCGGCCGGGCGTGTCTACAAGGTGCTCAACGTGGGTTGCGGCCCCGCCATCGAGGTGCAGCGTTTCCTGGAGAACTGTCCCGATGCGCACTGGCTGAGCTTTGAACTGGTGGACTTCAGCGCCGAAACCCTGGAATGGACGCGCGCGCGCCTGACCGCCATCCTGGAGCGCACGGGACGTGCGGTGGAGATCCGCTATGTGCACGATTCCGTGCATAATCTGCTCAAGCGGCGCCGTGGCAACGCTGCGGCCCTCGAGTCCGACAACTGCGACGTGGTGTATTGCGCCGGCCTGTTCGATTATCTGTCCGACAAGGTCTGCATGCGCCTGCTGCAGCATTTCGCCGGCCGGGTCGGGGCCGGTGGGCGCTTGCTGGTGACGAATGTGCACGCCAGTAATCCCGGCAAGTTCGGCATGGAGCATTTGCTTGAATGGCATTTGATCTACCGCAATGAGGAGAGTTTGTCCGCCTTGCTGCCTGCGCAGGCGACAGCGCACCATATCTATGTCGACGCCACTGGCGTCAATGTCTTTGCCGAGGTGAGCATTGTATGATGGATAACGCAGGCTTGCTGGAGGCCTATGCGGCGACCCTGCGCAATTTTCGCCTGGAGTTCAGCCGCGGCGGCGCGTATACGGGCATCGTGCTGATCTTGCTGGGCATGGGGCTGGACTCGGCCCTGTATCCCGGCAAGCAGGCCGCCTTTACGGGCGCGCGCATCCTGGTGGCGGCCCTGATATTGTGCGTGGTGCTGGCCATGCGCACGCGCTGGGCGCAGGAACGCATACAGTGGCTGACGTTTATCTGGCTGCTGCTGCCGCAATTGATGATCGCCTGGATGATCGCCGTCACCGAAGGCGCTGCATCGATCTATTATGTCGGCATGACCCTGGCGATTTATTCCTCCGGCATCGTGCTGGCCTTTGGCCTGTGGCAAAACATGGTCTTTGGCGCGGTGTCGTGCCTGCTGTATGTCTGCGCCTGCGTCTGGTATGCGCGGGGCTTTGACTTGCGGGCTGCGTTTGTCGTCAACACCCTGTTCCTGATCATGTCGGCCAGCATCAGCACCGTGTTTACCTATTTTAACGAGCGCGCCCGCTTCATGCTGTTCCAGTTGAAGGCGGAAGTGGCGCAAAAGAATATGCAACTCGAGGAAACCAACCGCAACCTGGCCGATATCAAGGGGCAGATGCTGCAGCAGGAAAAGATGGCCGCCATCGGCACCCTGGCGGCGGGCTTGCTGCACGAAGTCAATAACCCCGTCAATTTCTGCATGATGGCCATCGAGGTCGCCATCGAGGACCCGGCCGCCAAGAAAAGCGCGCTGATCAGTGAATGCCTGGCCGACGCCAGGCAGGGCATGCAGCGCGTGCAGCACATCGTGTCAGACCTGAAGACCTTTGCCTATCGCAAGAATGGCAAGCAGCTGGAAAACGGGCATTTCCCGTTTGCCCGCGCGCTCGACGCGGCCATCCGCCTGGTGGGGCACGAAACGAAAGGCGTCAGCATCGTGCGCGAGTTGCCCGACGATAGCATGGTGCGCGGCGACGAGGCTGCCATCGTTGGCGTGCTGATCAATCTGCTGGGCAATGCTGCGCTGTCCATGCGCAAGCGCAATGTGCCGCCGTTCGAAATCCGCATCAGCGCCCGCTGGGATGTCGACCGGCTGCGGGTCAGCGTGCGCGACAATGGCCCCGGCATTGCGCCGGAAAACCTGGCGCGCGTGTTTGAACCATTTTTTACCACCCGCGAAGTGGGGCAGGGACTGGGCCTGGGCTTGAGCATCAGCTATGGCGTGATCGAGCGCCACGGCGGCACCCTGAGCGCCGAAAGTGAGTTCGGCGCCTGGGCCAGCATGAATTTCGACTTGCCGCGGCCGGATTGGGAGGGCCGTCAACATGCGTGATGATAGCCGCGCCACCGTGCTGTACGTCGATGACGAAGAACTGGCGTGCAAGTATTTCAGCCACGCGGTCGGCGCGCGCTACCGTGTGCTGACGGCGCACGGTGTCGATGCCGCGCTGGCCTTGCTCGCTGGCACCGGCGGCGAAGTCGATGTGCTGGTCACCGATTACCGCATGCCGGGCCGCCTGGGCAGCGAATTGCTGCAGGAAGTGGCGCGCCTGTATCCGCATGTCGTGTGCATGCTGGTGACGGCCTATGCCGACAAACAAGTGTTGCTTGAGCTGATCAATGGCGGCACCCTGTTCCGCCTGCTGGAAAAACCGTTCGACATGCCGTCCATGCTGAACGCACTGCAACTGGCCGTGCAGACGGGGCGCGAACGCGCGTTTCGCCGCCAGGGCCTGATGGCGATCGATGAATCGCTGGCCTTCCTGGCGCATGAATTGACTACCCCGCTGGGAGCGATCGCCAATTTCGCGCGCGGCATCGAGCGGCGCGCCGGCGTGGCCGACACGCCAGCGGCCGAGATCGTGGAAGCGGCGGCCCAGATGCATGAAAACGCCCGTTATTGCCTGGCGATCCTGGCCAGCTTTGTCGACACCGTGCGCCTGGCCAGTGCCGGGCCGGGCATGGGCGGCGGGCGCCGCGCCGCCAGCGCAGGGCAAGTGCTGGCGGGGCTGCTCGACAGCTATCCGCTTTCGGCCACCCAGCGCGCGGCCATCACGCTGGCGATCGACGACGATTTCGCCATCACCGAGTCGCCCAACTGCGTTGCCTTGATCCTGTCGTCGGTGCTGGGCCATGCCTTGCGCCGGCTGGCTGGCCACCCGCATCCGCTGCTGCTGTTCACGGTCGGCAAGCGCCACATCAGCCTGAGCGATAATGGCGCAGCCATCCTGCCCGATTTGCCCGAGCGTTTGTTGCATGATCCCATCGCGAACGATAGCGTAGCAGAGCCTGCCTGGAGTATGATTTTCTGTCAGCGCATGATGCATTCTTTTGGTGGCAATATCGATATCGGTATCGTCAGCAATGGCGCCGACAGCGAAACGACTGTCACCCTGAGTTTTCCAGTCCCTATAAGGAATGAGCATGATTGACGCCAAGCTGCCTTTGCCGCCCCAGCGTGCGCCGGAGCAGGAACTGCCGACGATACTGTATGTCGATGACGAAGCCAACGCCCTCAAATACTTTCAGCGCGCCATTGCGCCGATGGCCGAAGTCCTGACCGCCACCTCGGTGGAGGAGGGCAAGCGCATCCTTGACGAGCAGGCCGGACGGATCGCCGTGCTGGTGTCGGACCAGCGCATGCCGGGCGCCTACGGCAATGCGCTGCTGTCGTATGCCTGGGACCGTTACCCGCATATCGTGCGCATCCTGACCACCGCGTATTCCGAGCTGGAGCACACGGTGGAAGCCGTCAACCAGGGCCAGATACACCGCTATATCCAGAAACCGTGGGATATCGCCGCGCTGCGCATGGAACTGAAGCAGGCGCTGGACCTGGCCCAGCTGCGCAATGAACACGCGCAATTGCTGCGTGAAAAACTGCTGGTGCGCCAGCGCCAGGTGATCGCCAGCCGCATCGGCAGCCTGTACCTGCTGTGCGCCAGCCTGGCCGGGCCGGAGCAGCAATTGCCGGTGGAAGCGTATCTGTCGGCGGCGCTGACGGCGGGCGTGACGCCGCCCGAACCGGATTGGCTGGCGATGGACCATGCCGACCTGGTCAGCTCGGAAGCGTTCCGCAGCACTGCGTTTGCCGCCGCCGTGCGCCAGCAGCAGGACACGCTGGAGCGCGAGCATGCGGGTCCTGGCGTGGAGCAAGCCATCGAGCTGCTGCAAGCCGTGTTTGGCGCGGCCCTGCAAGACAGGGGCGGCACGGCGATCTTTCTCGAACCGCGCTTGCTGACGGAGTTCCTGGAAACCCCGACCGGCACGCCTGTCTCGGCCGTGCACGCGTTCTGGCTGGCCAGCCTGTTATGGCTGGCGCGGCGCGGCTGGTCGCTGCAACTGAATGCCACCGAGCAGGGTTTGCAGGGCAAGCTGGCGCAGGCCGAGCCGGCCCTGAAACCTGACCACCTGGCGGCCTGGATCGAGCAGTTTTAACAGAGGCCAGGCAAAGCTGCTGCACCGGCTTTGCCTGGCCTGCTTGCCTTGCCTGAGCGGCTCAGCGCTCTGAAACAGTCTTCAGATTGGCCAGGCCCTTGTCAAAATCCTTGCCGATCATGGTGTCCATGCTGACGAACACGTTCATGACCTTGCTGACGTAAGGGCTGGGGCCGGTCATGGTCCAGTTCACTTTCGTGTTGTCGCCATCGGGCGTCAGGGTAAAGATGGTGGTGTTGTGGCTCTCGAACGGCTTCAGGAAATCGAGCTTGATGACGGTGCGTTCTGGGGTTGCCGCCTCGGTGATTTCCATGCGCCCGGCGCCCACCTTGTCGTTGCCTTGCCAGGCATACTGTGCGCCCACGCCGCTGGTCGGGCCGCTGAACGTGCGGCGCATGGCCGGATCGAGTTTTTCCCACGGCGACCAGGCTGCCCAGTAGTGGAAGTCGGTGATCATGCCGGCGATTTTTTCGGGGGGCGCCTTGATGGACACTTCGCGCTGCACGCTGAAGGTATCGGGCTTGGTGGTGGCGTAGCCGAGGATGGCGGCGACGATGATGACGATGACTAGCAGGGTCTTCTTGATCATATGCTCTCCAGATTATAATAGTAGATACGATACGAACCAATCGGATCAATCTTAGCAGATATCAATCCGTGCGCGCCATTCGGCCGCTGCATTATTTGCGCCATCCCGGTGTCGCCTTGCACAGTGCGTTGCCGTGCGGCGCCATCGTCCGCTAGAATGCTGGCCCGGAAAGATTTCAACTAAGGATTTATGATTCAACGATCGATCGCCAGGCTGACCCTGGCGTGCGGCGTGCTGGCGTCTGCCTTTGCCGCGAACCTGGCGCACGCCG
Source organism: Janthinobacterium sp. Mn2066 (assembly GCF_049319705.1). Taxonomy (NCBI): domain Bacteria; kingdom Pseudomonadati; phylum Pseudomonadota; class Betaproteobacteria; order Burkholderiales; family Oxalobacteraceae; genus Janthinobacterium; species Janthinobacterium sp. Mn2066. The sequence goes on from NZ_JBMOUF010000011.1 coordinate 88,743, forward strand.
ATGCCTGTCCCGCCATGTATGTCGATGGCCGCAAGCCGGAAATCACCAACCCCAAGATGGACGTGGCGACCACCGAACTGTGCTACACGGTGTTTGGCGTCATGCATTCGGGCCTGACGCGCACGCCGCTGTGGTCAGCCGAACATTTAACCGCCAGTAACGTGGCAGCGGCGCAGAATCTGTCGCGCGAAAACTCCTTCCATGCCGAACGCCGCTTGCCAGCCGGCCAGCGCGCCGAACTGAGCGACTATGCGCGCAGCGGCTTCGACCGTGGCCATATGGCGCCGAATGGCGACATGCCGGACCGCATCAGCCAGCAGGACAGTTTTACGCTGGCCAATATGGTGCCGCAAGACAGCGCCAATAACCGTTATATCTGGGCCGGCATCGAAGGCGCCGTGCGCAAGATGGCCAAGAAGGAAGGCGACCTGTATGTGATCACGGGACCGGCCTTTATCGGCGGCAACCTGCAGAAAGTCGGCCGCGTGCTGGTGCCCAGCCATTTGTACAAGGCCGTCTACAGCCCCCGCCAGCGGGCCGGGGCCGCCTATTTCATCGCCAACACGGATACCAAGGATTACGAGGTGCTGAGCATCGCGCAACTGGAAGACAGGATCGGCATCAATCTGTTACCGTCGCTGACGCGGCAGCAAAAAATGTCCATGTTGAGCTTGCCCAAGGTGAGCCGCAAGTCCAAGAAATAATCTGCTGGAATCTGGAGAAAGAAAACCATGAGTGCAAAGAAATTCATCCCCTACGCCAATGAAAGCGACGTGCTGTCCATCGGCGGCCTGTCGATCGAAAACCGCCTCGACCGCATCAGCATCAGCGGCGATATCGATTTGACCCGGGACAAGGCCGGCCTGGCGCTGGCCCTGCAGCTGCAGAAACTGCTGGGCGAGGTGGTGGCCCAGCTCGACAAAGCCGAATTGCCGGATCAGTTGGCGCCGCCGGTGGTGACGACGGTGGCCAATCCGTTTGAGTAACGCGAGTCGCAGGCTTTGACTAAGCGGGTTTAATACACTTCGCCATCCGGGTCTTCCACGCGATAACCCCTGGCCTTCAGCTGGTGCAAATAGCCGCGTGGGTCAAGGATATCGGCCAGGCGCAGCGAGGCGAAGCTGCTGTTGTTGCTTGCCAGCGCTTTTTCGGCGGCGGCCAGCCAGGACGCCTGCATGCGCTCCTTGATATTCTGGAAGCCAGGCTGGTTCCTGGCGAACTCGCCATTGCGCATGGCGTTGCTGCATTCGCTTTCCTGGTCGGCATAGTTCAGTTTCTGTATGCCTTCCAGGTCGCCCTTGGACCAGGCGTTGGCGCGCACGCGCATGGCGTCGATATCGCTTTCCAGCCGCGCCAGGGTCTTCGAGAAACACTGGGCATCGGCCAGTTGCGACTTCTTGAAATCCTTCAGCAGCTTTGAAGGATCGTCCATAGTCAGCTCGATGCCGGTCTGCGTCACCTTGAGCTTGTGCTGCTTGACGATGCTGTCGATCTTGCGGCTCACGTCATAACCCTTGGACAGTCCGGCTTGCTTTAATCCAGCGTCGAACAGGGTATCGGCCGCGAAAATGGGCCGCTCGCGTTCGATGCTGTCATCGTCGCCCAGATATTTGGCTTTCAGCGGCTGCCAGCGCGCGTAGACGTCGGGCGGCAGCACGTCGTGCAAGGTGGCGCCATCGGGATTTTTCTTCAAGCCGATCAGGCTCGGTAACAAGGTCAGGCCCCGAAAGAAGCCGACGTTCGCCGAGGCAGCTGGCGGCGTCAGGTATTCCTGCGATTTGGCCAGGATGGCTTCCACCTGCTGCGAACGCCACTCCATTTTTTCCGGCAGCGGCGAGTAAGTGCCGAACACCCACAGCACATGGTCGTCTTTCGTCACCTTCCACAATCCCGGCCCCGGCCGCTGGCCCACCACCAGGATTTGTTCGCCGGCCTCGGCGGCTTCAGGCTCGCTGGCGGCGGGCGGCGTATCGGCTTGCGCCCAGGCCGACGCGACAGCCAGGGACAGGCACAGGGCAGGCAGCAGGCGTTGCAGCATGTGGCGTATCTTTCAACAGTTTTAAAGTTGCAAGATAGCATGACTTGCTTTGAGAGCAAAATTTGTAGACAAGAAAAAACGCCTCCCGAAGGAGGCGTGGTGCTTGCGCGTGTTGAGATTTAGAAGGTATAGCGCGCGTTGAAGTTGAAGTAGCGGCCGTAGTTGTTATGCAGGCCTTCGTTATAGCCGACGGTCGAGTATCCCGGGTCGTACGGCGCCGCGCGGTCGAACAGGTTCTGGATGTTGACCGCCAGGCTCAGGTTCTTGAAGCCTGTGTAGGTATAGCCCAGCCCGATCGTGGTCCAGCTGGCGACCTTGCAATCCGGGAATGCATCTTCATAACCAGGATTGGAGGTGTTGCGGTCCGGCGCTGCGTCGGTGGGCTTTTTGGTGCCGTAGTAGCAGAAAGGCTGGGAGTAGATATTATCGCCATTACGGTTGCGCTTGAGGGAAACCGTGCCCACGTAATTGACGGAGGCGTTGATGCTGTGATCGCCCCGGCTCCAGCTGGTGGTCAGGGAAGCCTTGAGCTTGGGCATGTCGGTACCAGTGGACAATTGCCAGTCGTACAGTCCAGGACGCGTACCCGCCACGTTGCTGACAAAGTCACCTTCATGCTGTTCCAGTTTGTAGCTGTAGACGTAAGTGCCCCGCAGCGCCGTCGAGAGCGAACCCCATTCGCCCAGCTTGTTGCGCAAGCGGGTTTCAAAATCCACGCCGCGCAGTTCGGTCGACCCCTGGTTGGACCAGGGTGTCTTGACCGACAGCAATGGGCCTGTCCCCGGAATTGGCCGGCCATTCGCATCGGTGATGAAGTTGGCCGGGTTCTGGTCGCGGATCACGTTTTGCGGGGCGCGGTCTTCGTTTTTCAGCGCCTCGTCAGCCGTGCCCAGCGCCACTTCCTTTTCCTTGCGTACGCGATACACGTCCAGCACCAGATCGATGTCCGAGGTGGGCGAGTAAATCAGGCCCAGCGAGTAGCTTTTCGAGGTTTCCGGTTTCAAATCCGGGTTGGCGCCGCCGACGCCGGAAATCGATTTGCTGCAATCGGACGCCACGCCGCCCGGACGCGGCGTGCTTTCGTCTTCCTGGCAGCGCTTCGGATCCCACACGCCGTTGAGGAAGAATTGCGCGCCACCCGGTGTCACTTGCGATAATGCCGGTGCGCGAAAGCCTTCGGCATAGGTGCCGCGCAAGGCCAGCGTATCGGTCACGGTCCATTTGGTGCCCACTTTGGGGACAAAGTTGGTTTTAATGCCCGGATACTTGTCGACCCGGCCGGCGAAGTCCATTTCGAAGTTTTTGGTAAATGGCGTGCGCAGTTCGACGAAGGCCGATTTGACGTCGCGCTGGCCATCGATGATGGTGTTGGCGACGCCGTAGATCTGGCCGGTGGCGACCAGGTTGTCCGGGTCGATGCGGATTTTTTCCCGGCGCAGTTCGAAGCCCAGCGCCAGGCCGATCGCACCGCCGCCCAGTTTGCCGAATTCCGTGCTGGCCTTGCCATCGAGCTGGAAGATTTCTGCCGCGCCTACGCTTTGCGTATCGTAGCCGATGGTAGGGTCAGCAGCCAGTTGGGCCAGGGAAGTGCCGGTATTGAGCTTGCGCAAGGTCGGCAAATACAGACGGCCATATTGCGTTTCATCGCGTTTGGAACGGTTCCACAGCAAGCCCGTGTCCCAGCTCCAGCCGAAATGATCGCCTTGCAGGCCGGTCAGCAGGCGTGCATTCTGATTGATGGTTTCCGAACCGCCGCGCAAGTTCTCAAAACGGTAAGCCACGGAAGCACGGGCGTCCGTGTAGGGATTGTCTGGGTGGCCGATAGGCAAGATTGCCTGGAAAGGATCTGCCAGGCCCGTCGCCGTGTAGTTGGTGACGGAGGTGGTGCCGATGGTACTTGGTGCCCCGGTATAGGCACGTACCGAGCGTGTATAGGCTGCTTCTGCGTAGCCGGTGACCTTGTCGCTGATTTTTAAGGTGCCGCGGCTCAGCAGGCTGGTGTCGCGGCCTGCGCCCGTGCCTTCCAGGAACTGGTCGGCATTGTAGTTGCAGAAAGTACGCCCGATCAGCACGCTGGTCGGCAGCAAGCCATCCTTGACGCCGCCCGTGATCTGTTGCGCGGGATCGCAGCCCAGGTTAAAGGTCAGCCGCGCAGGCGCGTTTGCCTGTGTCACGCCAAAGTTGCGCGAGCCTGGCGACGATTCCCGGTACGCCGCGGCGTACTTCGAGACGGAGCTTGAATAGTCGGAGCGGAAGCGGCCGTTCAGGCGTTGATACGTATCATAGTCGATGTCCTTGACGTCGCGGCGTGCTACACGGTCGCGTTCGGAAAAGTCCAGTGCCAGGAAAACGTTGTAGCCGTCTGCATCGATATCACCCTTGCCAAAGAATCCGTTGATATTTTTACGGCGGAAACGGTCGTCGTCGTTGGCGCCCCGGTTGGCAGCGATTTGCGCACCCTGATAATTTGACTTGGTAATGAAGTTGATCACGCCACCGATAGCGTCGGAACCGTACACGGCCGAGGCGCCATCTTTCAGGATTTCAACGCGGTCCAGTGCGGACAGGGGAATGCTGTTCAAGTCATACAGCGTGGAATTGCCGTTGTTGGGGTCGGCATACGCGGATGGCGTCATGCGGCGGCCATTCAGCAGGATCAAGGTGGAACTTGAACCCAGGCCACGCAAGGAGGCCGTGGCGACGCCCCGGGCAAAGCCGGTGCCGCCGCCCTGGTCCTGGTTGGTATCGGTACCCATCGACGGCACCAGCTTCATCAACTCCGCTACGGTAGAGGCGCCACTTTCCTTGATGTCCTTGGCCGTGATGACATCGACCGGCGATGTCCCTTCCTTGTCCGCCCGTTTCAGGTTCGATCCGGTGACGAGGATTTTCTCCAGCACCGGTTCCTGGGGCGCCAGTTGGGCGTAGACTAATTGCGATGACACCAGGGTCATGGCGACGGCCACCACACTTTGTTTTAATACGATTTTCTTGAACAAGGCTTTCTCCATCGAATTGCTGTGCATATATGCCGATCCGCGCGGTGCACGAACGTGGTACGAACGTGGCGCGCAGATCAGCATTCCCGTCTAGTTGGTCGCTGATGCGATTTTTTTTCAAAACCATATAAATGATTTTGCCTAGACAGTGATCAAAACATTTCAAGAGAAAAGTTGCCAATTAAATGTTTCCAAATGTCACTGATTTACCACGAATAATAATAATATTTATGCATTTAATTATTTGGAAATAATATGTTGAAAGATTAAGTCGAGAAACACCTCTCAAGGCGGTTATTTGCTATGAAGATATAACATTGTTGCTCTTGTAAATGCAAAAATAGCACTTGTTTATTGTTGGTATTTGAGAGCCTGCCACGCGTGTTTTTCAAGGCTGGCATTGTTTGTTGCGGAAGGTGCGCAAGAGGACGCTGGAGAACGCTGGAAGAGGGCGCAAACGGCTGCCGTTTGCGCCCCGCACACTGCTCCGGCTGGCGGGAGCCGGGGCAATGCTGGTGCTGCGGATTACTGCGCGAACGCCGCGCCCGCTGGCGTGATGGTCACGGCTTCGGGCTTGATGTTCAGCTTCATGGCGCCGATGACCTTGTCTTCATCGAGCAGGGATTGCGGCTTGTTGCCGTCGTATTTGATCGGCGAGAAGGCATCGCTGACCAGCTTTTCCTTCAGGCCGGCCGCATCCTTGGCGATCACCACTACCGACAGGTTTTTCGCCGACAGGTGCTGCTTGATGGCGCGGTTCACGTCCGCGACCGTCAGTTTCGACAGGCCGTCACGCATCAGCTTGGTAAATTCCGGCGTGCCATACCATTGCGAGTCCAGCGCGTAGCCGAGCTGCTGGTCTTGCGTCGAGGTCATCACAAACACGTTCTTCATCAGGTAGTCGCGGGTGGTGGCGAAGTCGTCCTGCGTCAAGCCATGGTCGACCAGCTTGCCCAGTTCCGTCAGGGCCACGCGCAGGGCGAAGTGGGCGTTTTCCGGGGCGACCGGGCGGATCCAGATCTCGAACAGCTGCGCCTTGCGGCCCAGGTTAGGATTCGGGAAGAACTGGAACATGCCGCGCGGGAAGGCTTCGATATACGCGTAGTCGCCATAATTCATGCCGCGGATTTCACGGATGCGCTGGTACAGGTAGGAATTCGAGGCGCGGTGCTCGCCCAGCCAGGTTTTCGCCAGCCACAGGGCAGGGAAGTCCGGGTCGGTGCGGCTCACGTCCAGCGGCAAGCCGAACGAGATGGCCGTGGCGCGCGTGTTTTTCTCGATGATTTCCACTTCCAGGCCATTGGCCTTGTGGCCTGCCGGTTTGGCAATCGCCGGCAAGCCCGGGCCGGCTGGCAATGTGCCCAGCGCCTGGGTCAGCGAGGCCGTCATGGTCTCGGAAACGTCGCCGGAAATGCCGATTTTCACGGCGCCTTGCGTGTAAGCGGTTTTCCAGAACTGTTTCACGTCGTCCAGGGTGATCGCATCGATGCCGGCGACCGTGCCCAGCACGGGGTGGCCGTACGGCGTACCCGCGTAGACATTGGTTTGCAGGCGTTCCTTGGCGAATTCTTCTTCGTTATTGTCCTTCAGGTCCAGCAGCAGCGCGTTCTTTTGCGCATCCTTCAGGCGGCGGAAGTCGTCTTCGCGGAAACCGGGCGAGAGCAGCAGCGGCAAGGCGATCTGGTTGAACTGAGTCCAGTTATCCTTGTGGATGGAGCCCGTAAACGTGGTCATTTCCTTGTCCGTCTGCTGGCTGAAGCTGCCTGCCAGCGGGAACAGGGCTTGCTTGACTTCATCGATCTTGCGTTCGCTGGACCCGCCCGCCGTGACCATCGCCGCCGTCAGCGCGGCCAGGCCTTCCTTGCCTTGCGGATCTTGCGCCGAACCGACCGTGAACAGCAGCTTGTAGCGGATTTGCGGCAGGGCCGATTTTTGCACCAGCACGTCGAATTTGGTGGTGGACGCGGCTGGCAGCAGGCTGGCCAGTGTCGGCGTGGTGGCGATTGCAGAAGGTAAAGCCTGGTGCGACAGGGTGCTGACCACCAGGCCAGCGTCGTTCAGGTATTTTTGCGCTGCCGCCTGCAGGTCGGCTGGCGTGAGCGAGTCGATCAAACGGTAGTACTGGTTGATGGTGGCGTAGGAGCGGTCGAAATGCACGAAGGACGCCAGCGTGCCGGCGATTTGCTCGGTATTGTCCAGCGAGCGGATCAGGCCGTATTTTTCGGCCGACTTGGCGTCCGCCAGGTCTTTGTCGCTGACCGGGGTAGTGCGCAACTGGGCCACGGTTTTCAGGATGGCGTCGCGCACATACACGGCGTCCTCGCTGTTTTTCACGCGTGCGCCGATCACGGCCAGGGTCGGATCGACGCGGTCCGGCGTCATCTCGAACAGCTGGTCGACCTTTTGCTCGTTTTGCACCAGGCGCTTGTACAGCGGCGAGGTATTGCCAAACGACAGCGACAGCAGGGTCGCCAGCGCGGCCTGGTCCTTGTTTTTCACGGAAAACGCGGGCGCATGGAAGCCGACCGCCACCCATGGCAGGGTCGGCGTCGGCCAGGCCACGTGCGTGTAGACGGGGCCGTGCGGCGCCGGCTCGGCCGGCACGGCAGGCTGCGGCTTGCCGCGCTGCCACTGGCCCCAGTATTTTTCTACCAGCGCGATGGCTTTTTGCGGATCGACGTCGCCGGCGATGATCACGGTGGTGCGTTCCGGGCGATACCAGCGGTCGAAGAAGATCTTCGAATACGCGTACTGGTTGGGCATGTCTTCGATGTCCTTGATGAAGCCCATCGTCGTATGCTTGTAGGTATGCGTGGTGTAGGCGCTGTCGCGCATGACTTCGAACAGTTTCGAGACCGGATTGGCGCTGTTCTTGTTGTATTCGCCGAGCACGGCGCGCGACTCGGTCTTGAAGCCGTCTTCCGAATAGTCCAGGTGCTGGAAGCGGTCCGCTTCCACTTTTAATACCGTTTCCAGGTCGTCCTTGGCAAACGTGGTGTGGTAATTGGTCAGGTCGTCGCTGGTGTAGGCGTTCTGGCGCGCACCGGCCTTGGTGATGATTTCCTGGTATTTTTCTGGCGGGTACGCTTTGGTGCCGCGGAACATCATGTGTTCGAAGAAGTGCGCAAAACCGGACTTGCCTGGTTCCACTTCATTGCGCGAACCCGTCTGCACGGGAATCTGCAGCGAGACGATATTCGGGAAACCGGTCGGCACGATGATGATTTTCAAGCCGTTGGCCAGGGTCTTTTCAGTGGCCTTGAACGGCAGCAGGTCAGCCTTGGCGGCGCTGTTGGCGCTGCTTGCCTGCGGGGCTGGTGTGGCGGCAGCGGTTTGCTGGGCCAGGCTGGAAGACGCCATGGCAGAGATGGCCAGGGCGAACACGGGGATAAGAACCGGGTGAATTTTTGACACAGAGTCTCCTGTTGTTGAACGGGTTGCAACAAAGGAGCATAGAATATCTGCACGGCCGTGCATAGTGCAAGATGGCATGGCCGCCATCTTGCCGTGGTGTTCAGCTTACAGGCCCAGTGCCGAGAGGCCCGGATGGTCGTCGGGGCGGCGCCCCAGCGGCCAGTGGAACAGACGCTCGCTGGCCTGGATCGGCATGTCGTTGATCGATGCATGGCGGTTGGTCATCAGGCCGTCGGGGCCGAATTCCCAGTTTTCATTGCCATACGAGCGGTACCAGTTGCCGGCGTCGTCATGCCACTCATAAGCGTAGCGCACGGCGATGCGGTTATCCGTGTAGGCCCACAGTTCCTTGATCAGGCGGTAATCGAGTTCCTTGTTCCATTTGCGTTCCAGGAAGGCGCGCGCTTCATCGCGGTTGACGGCAAATTCGGCGCGGTTGCGCCAGCGGGTATCGAGGCTGTAGGCCAGCGCGACCCGCGCCGCATCGCGGCTGTTCCAGCCATCTTCGGCCAGGCGGACTTTTTCGATGGCGCTTTCGCGGGTAAACGGGGGCAGCGGCGGGCGCACGGTGAGGTCGTTCATGGGGATTCCTTGGTGGTGGGAGCAAAAAAGGTGGGCAGCAGGCCGCGTGCCATGGCGTGCGCGCGGCTGGCCGCCTGCAGGTCGCCCGTGACCAGCGCCACGCTGATGGCGCCGTCGATCAGGATCAGCCAGGCGTCGGCCAGTGCATCGGCCTGGGCTACGCCGGCTTCGATGGCCAACTGTAATAAAAAGGCGCGCAGGCTGGCCTTGTGTTCGCGCGCCACGATGCGGATCGGGTCGGCCGGGTCGCCGGTCTCGCCAGCCGCATTGATGAAGGCGCAGCCGCGAAAGCCGGGCGTGGCGAACCATTGCGCGAGCGCCTCAAAGGCGGCCAGCAAACGTGCTGTCCCCGGTGCGGTGCGGCAAGTTTCTTCGCTGAACCAGTGCATCCAGCGCACGTCGCGTTCGCGCAGCGCCTGCGCCACCAGCGCATCCTTGGTGCTGAAATGGCGGTAGATGGTCTTGCGGGCTACGCCGGACGCCTTGACGATGGCGTCCATGCCGGTGGCGTTGATGCCGCCGGCGTAGATCAGCGCTTCGGTTGCCGCCAGCAAGATCTGGCGTGAGGAAGAGGTGGGTTCTGTGGTATCCATGCCGAGATGGTAGAACGATCGTTCTCCGTCGTCAAGCACTTTCGGGTATGGCGGGCGTTTCCGGCAGGCTGATGCGGTTGCGGCCCAGGTGCTTGGCGCGGTAGAGCGCGCTGTCGGCCGTATGGATCAGCTGGCCCAGCTCGGTGCCGGGGCCGGGCAGGGCGGTGGCGGCGCCGATGCTGACGGTGACCGTGGCGCGGGGATCGCCGCCAGTGCCGCGCGGCAGTTGCAGCCGCTCCACGCGCAAGCGGATGCGTTCGGCGACGATGGCCGCTCCCTTGAGTGGCTGGTTGGGCAGGATCACGGCAAATTCTTCACCGCCATAGCGGGCCACCAGGTCGTTGGCGCGCATTTCGCCCGCGACGGCGCCAGCCACCTTGCGCAGGCACTGGTCGCCTTGCACATGGCCGTGGCTATCGTTGTATTGCTTGAAGTTGTCGACATCGACCATCAGCAGCGACAGCGGCTGCTGCTGGCGCAGGGCGCGCTGCCATTCGGCATGCAGGGTGTCGTCGAAGCAGCGCCGGTTGGCCAGGCCCGTCAGTCCGTCGCGCATGGCCAGCCGCTCCAGCGCCACCTGGGCGCGCTTTTCATCGGTCATGTCGCGCAGGGTTTCCACCACGGCCACCAGTGCGCCGCTGCTGTCCATGATGGGGCTGGCGTCGGCCGCCAGGTAGCGCCGCCGGCCCGTGCGCGGCATGTCGCACCAGTTTTCGGCGCACAGATTGTTGCCCGTGCTATTGCGGTATTGCTGCTGTTGATACAGGGCGTGCAAGTCGCTGGCGCGGCCCTGCAGCAGCAAGTCGGCCAGGGTCGGGCGTTCGCGCGCATAAAAGCAGCGCCAGTGCCGGTCCGTGCCCAGCACCTCGCTGGCGGGTACGCCGGTCAGCCGCTCGCAGGCGCGGTTCCAGAGCATCACCTTGCCGGATGCATCGAGCACAAAGGTGGGGACGACCAGCATTTCCATCATGTGCACGGCAAAACCATGTGCTGCGGCGTGCGGCGTAGCGGTTCCAGGCAGGGTCGCGTGGCTGTCCGGCATGAGCAGGTCCTTAATCGGCATTGGGCATTGGGTGTCGGGTGTGGAGCTGGGGCGGTGCTGGGAACGAGAGGGCCATGATGCAGTGCCGGCCGCATTTGTTATTGATAATGAGCAATATTTTCAACGATGGTCGATTTGCCGAGCGGCAAGGTCAAGTGGATATGCGTGCCACCGCCTGGCGGCATGCCGATCTCCAGCGTGCCGCCCGCCGCAGCCAGGCGCTCGCGCATGCCGGCCAGGCCGCAGCGCCCGTGTCCGGCAGCGGCGGGCATGCCGATGCCATTGTCTGCGATGTCGAGATGCAAGGCGTCGCCGCGCAGGCGTTCCAGCCTGACCTGGACGCGCGTGGCGCGGGCGTGGCGGGCGATATTGGCCAGCGCTTCCTGCAGCACGCGGTAGAGCAGGGCGTCATGCTGGCTGGCCAGGGACCGGGCCGGGTCTGCATCATGCTGGCCCAGCGCACAGTCGTGGCCGATGCCGCTGACGCGCGAAAACTCGGCCAGCAGGGCGCTGCAGGCCACGCTCAAGCCCTGCGTCAGCGCGGGCGGGCGCAAGTCGTCGATGACGCAGCGCAGCGAGGCGATGCTCAGGTCCACATTCTGCACCATCATGGCCAGTTGCCGCGCCAGCAGCGGATAGCTGAGGTGGGCGTTTTTTTGCAGCATCGCCAGATCCATCTTGAGGGTCAGCAAATGCTGGCCCAGGTCGTCGTGGATGTCGCGGCCGATGCGCCGCCGCTCCTGTTCGCGTTCCTGTTCGCCTAGCTGCTGCTGTTCGCGTTGTAAACGGCGCAGCCTGAGGTGGACGCTGCTGAACTGGCGCTGGCGCCATAGCAGCAGCAAGGCGAGCAGGCCCAGCAGGACGGCGCAGCCGGTGACGAGGTTCAACAGGTCGGCGTCGCTGGACGGCCACCGGGCGTCGGCATCGCCGGCCCGTCCGGTGGCGGTGGCGAAGACCAGGCCGGTAGCAGCCGCGCAGACGAAGAGGCAAAGGCGGCTGCTCAGCTGTGCCTTGCATGGCATCATGTTCTTGCTCCCTGATTGTTTTCCAACAGGAAATAACGTTACTTGAAAATATATTAACCAGAAGACATTTATATTGTCTAAACGCAAAAACTCCGGAATTATTCCCGTGTCTGTGGCGTGACCGGTACAGGCGCGCAGCCAGGCGGCAAGGCCAGATTTGCACGGGAAACCCTGTGCACGCTTATAATAGAGGGTTGTCAATCGGCTTTTGCGGCCCCGGCTTGCCCTGCGCGGCCCCCGTATCCATGTGCCCGCCCGCGCGGTGGCGCCAGCCAGCTCTTAGGAAATACAGTGACTTATAGCATCAAAGAGATTTTTTACACGCTGCAGGGCGAAGGCGCGCATGCGGGCCGGCCAGCCGTGTTTTGCCGCTTTTCCGGCTGTAATCTGTGGACGGGCCGCGAAAGCGACCGGTCCACGGCCGTGTGCCAGTTTTGCGATACCGATTTCGTCGGCACCGATGGTGAACGGGGCGGCAAGTTCAAGACGCCGCAGGAACTGGCCGCGCTGATCAACAGCCTGTGGCCGGAAAAATATACCGCCAGCAAATACGTGGTGTTTACGGGCGGCGAGCCGTTGCTGCAGCTCGACACGGCTTTAATCGATGCCATGCATGCGGTCGGTTTTACCATCGCCATCGAAACCAACGGTACCTTGCCGGTGCCGGCAGGCGTGGACTGGATCTGCGTCAGCCCGAAAATGGGTTCCACCCTGGTGGTGCACAAGGGTAACGAGATCAAGGTGGTGATCCCCCAATTCCAGCAAGACCTGGCCGCCTACGAAGGGCTCGATTTCGACAATTTCTTCGTGCAAGCCATGGACGGCCCGCTGGCCGCGCACAATATGCAGCTGGCCATCGAGACATGCAAAAGCAACCCGAAGTGGAAGCTGAGCCTGCAAACCCATAAACTTCTGCAAATTCCTTAATATAAAAATTATGCTCACTATCACACGCAAGCTCGAATTCGACGCGGGCCACCGCATTCCCGACCATAAAAGCCAGTGCCGCAACCTGCACGGCCATCGCTACACGGTGGAAATCACCCTGGTCGGCAATGTCATCGAAGCCGAAGGCAATTCCGACAACGGCATGATCATGGACTTTTCCGACGTGAAGACCCTGGCCAAGCAGCACCTGGTTGACGTCTGGGACCACGCCTTCCTGGTGTATGAAAAGGACGTGGCCGTGCGCGACTTCCTGGCCAGCCTGCCGGACCATAAAACGGTGGTGATCGACCGCATTCCCACCGTGGAAAACCTGGCCCGCATCGCTTTCGAGATCCTGAAAGCGGCGTTTACCGACCATTTCGGCACCGGTTTGCACCTGCATAAGCTGGTCTTGCATGAAACCCCGAATTGCTGGGCAGAAGTCACCAATGACTGAAATGCAGGATAATGGCGCCGATGCCGGCTTCATGCAGCTGGCGCTGGAGCAGGCGCAGCATGCGTGGGACCTCGGTGAAGTGCCGGTGGGCGCCGTGGTCGTCAAGGATGGGGTCGTCATCGCCACCGGCTACAACCAGCCGATCGGCCGCCACGACCCGACCGCGCATGCGGAAATCCAGGCCTTGCGCGCTGCCGCCGACAAGCTGGGCAACTATCGCTTGCCCGGCTGTGAACTGTATGTGACCCTGGAACCGTGCGTGATGTGTTCGGGCGCCATGCTGCATGCGCGCCTGTCGCGCGTGGTGTTTGGCGCCAGCGACCCGAAGACGGGCGCCTGCGGTTCCGTGCTCAATCTGTTCGAGCAGACCGCGCTGAACCACCAGACGGCGATCAGCGGCGGAGTCTTGGCCGACGAGTGCGGCGCCTTTCTGAAGCGTTTCTTTGTCGAGCGCCGCCGCGCGCAGGCGGCAGCCCGCCTGGCGGCAAAATAAGATTTTACGCCAGCCGTCCTGGCTGGCGGTTTCCACTGTCACTGTTGCTAAATAACATCTGAATAGACGATTTGCCCATTCTCAAATGAGAATGATTCGTGTTACAGTATTGTTTTGCCAGCAAACTTTCCTCGCGTCACTTCGTCGATCCGGGTTCAAGAGCCAGCCTTTACTCTTTTACCGGACCATCATGACACCAGTACATCTGCAGCTGATCGCTACCCCCGCTGCCCCCGCCATTTCCATCACACCCGCCCGCCGCCATAACCTGGTGCTGCGTGCCGCCTTGCTGGGCTTGTTTGCCGCTCCCTTGCTGCCAGTCCACGCCCAAACCACCGCCGCCGTTAACGCAGGCACGGCGGCCCAGGAGCCGGCCAAGCTGCCGACCTTCCCGGAAATCGTCGTCAGCGGCAAGCAGGAATACGAACGCCGCGCCGGCACCAAGACCGTCATCAGCAGCACCGACCTGGAACGCCAGGGCGTGACGGACATGGGCGGCGTGGTGCGGTATCTGCCCTTGATCAGCGCGCCAGCCGCGGCCTCGGGCAGCGGCAACGTGTGGGATGGTTCGGGCAATACCGGCTACAACGTGCGCGGCATGGAAGGCAACCGCGTCAGCCTGGACGTCGATGGCATTTCCTTGCCGGATGCGGCGCCCAAGCCGGACGGCACCACCCTGAACGCCTTCGCCACGGGCCGTGACTATTTTGATCCGGAAACTTTCCGCGAAGTGCGCATCGATTCGGGCACTACTTCCGTCGGCGCCGGCACGCCTGGCCTGGGCGGCAACGTGACGTTCATCACCAAGTCGCCCGAGGATTACCTGGGCGCAGGACAAGACTATTACGCCGGCTACAAATTCGGCCGCACCACCTCGAACCGCAGCAACGCCCACACCGTGACGGGCGCGGCCAAGGTCGGGGCCAGCCTGCAAGCGCTGGCCGTGTATGTGCGCCGCGATGGCGAGCAGACCGACAGCCGCGGCGACGCGCCCGTCAATCCGGACGACTGGCACTCGAACGCCTTGCTGTCCAAGCTGGTGTGGGCGTTGCCGGGCGAACAAAAGCTGGACCTGACCGTGGACATGTTCGAGCGCATCAACCAGCGCGAAGTCGACAACAAGGTCAGCGCCTCGTATCCGGAAGGCGTGAAGCAGGATTCCGTCACGCGCCGCACGCGTATCAGCCTGGGCCATGACATCGTCCTGAAGGACTTTGCCCTGTTCGACCGCCTGACGTCCAAAGTCTATACGCAGGACGCCAAGGTGCAGGATAAAACCCATGCCCGCTACATCACGGGCGGCAAGCCGTATTTCCGCAATATCGATACCAGCTTCAGCAACAACAGCGTGGGCGTCACTTCGGAAGCGTTTAAACAGGTCAATGCCGACAATGCCCTGGTGTATGGCTTGCAGCTGGAACAGACCCAGTCGCGCCGCCCCTGGCTGGAAGACCGGACCGTGATTGCCACCGGCGAGCATCAGATCACGCGCAAGAACCGCATGGCCGACCTGGACACCACCAAGCTGGCGCTGTACCTGCGCGACGACTACACCTTTAACCTGGGCGGCAAGAAAGCCACCCTGACGCCAGGCTTGCGCGGCGACTACCGCAAGCTGGAGCCGAAGAACCTGGACAATTACGTGATCGCCGTGCCGGGCGCCTCGAAAGAAGTGCGCAAGGAAAGCGAAAGCTACTTTACGCCCAGCCTGAGCCTGTCGGTGGAAGTGCTGCCGCAACTGGACGCCTACGCCACCGCCACCCGTGGCACGCGCCTGCCGACGGCCGCCGAACGCACGGGCACCTATGATTCCTTCAGCTACACGGGCACCGGCAATGGCTACGCCATCCTGGGCAATGCCGACTTGCGCAAGGAAACCAGCACCGCCTTCGAACTGGGCCTGAAAGGCGATGTCAGCAAGGGCTTGAGCATGAATCTGTCCGTTTACCAGACGGAATACAAGGACATGATCGAGTACGTGATCCAGCCGCCCGACCCGGTCAATTTCCCGACCATCACCTACGGCCTGTACCGTCCGGAAAACATCGGCAATGCGCGCACCTGGGGTGGCGAGCTGAACCTGCGTGCCGAGCTGGGCACCTGGCTGCCTGCTTTCCAGGGCTACCACGCCAACCTGGCCACCGGCATCGCCAAGGGCCGCGCCTACAATACCCTGACGGGCGAGACGGCTGGCCTGGCGTCGGTGGCGCCGGCCAAGACGGCCTTGTCGTTCGGCTACGACCACAGCAACCAGCTGTTCGGGGTGGAACTGGTGGCCTTGCACGCTGGTGAAAAACAGGCGCCGGACGATGTGATCTCGGGCGTGGCCACGCCGCGCTTCAAGGTGCCGTCGTACACGACCTTTGACTTGTCCAGCTACTGGAACATCAACAAGCACGCCAAGCTCATCTTCGGCGTGTACAACCTGACCGACCGCAAGTACTGGGATTACTCGGCCTCGCGTTCCTTGCCGGCCGGCACCACGGTGGCCACGCGCAGCGAAATCGAGCGCTACGCCAAGCCGGGCCGCAATATCGCCGCCAGCCTGAGCGTCAATTACTAATTTTTCCCACCGGGAGGCGCTGGCCGCCTCCCATGTTTTATTGAATGGACTGTCCATGAAGTTATCCAAACTCGTTCTTTCCCTGCTAGGCAGCCTGCTGATTGCAAACGCATACGCGGCCCCAGCCACCCTGGCAGAACGCTGGTCCACCCTGCGCACCGAGCAGCCCAAGCTGCAGATCCGCGATGCGGCGCGCGCACTGGGCGTGTCGGAAGCGCAATTGCTGGCGACCAATCTTGGTAATGGCGTCACGCGCCTGCAAGCCGATGGCAACCAGCCGCGCGAAATCATGCGCGCCGCGCTGGACCTGGGTGTGGTGCAGGCGATCACGCGCAATGAAAATGGCGTGATCGAAACCACGGGCACGGCCAGCAAGTTCAAGCAGGCGGGCGACAAGTCGGAGCAGGCGGACCAGGCTGGCAATCAGCAAGACCCTGAAAAAGAAGCGCGCCAGCGCAATATTGCCGGCGGCTACCTGGGCGGGGCGATCGACTTGCGTTTTCACTTTGAAAACTGGAAATATGCATTTGCCGTGGCCCAGCCTGGCCGCGACGGCAAACTGACGCGCAGCCTGCAATTCTTTGACGCCAACGGCATGGCCGTGCACAAGGTTTTCCTGCGTAACGAGCCTGGCGTGGCCGTATTTGAGCAGATCGTCGCCAAATTCCGTCTGCCGGAACAAAGCGCCGAGCTGAACGTGGTGGCAGCCGCGCCGAAAGCGGCGGAAAAGCCGGATAGCGAGATCGATGTGAAAGAATTCCAGCTGGCCTGGAAAGACATGACGGACGTGCATCAGTTTGCGCAAATCATGCGTGAATTCCACTTGTCGCGCGAACAAGCGTTGCGCCTGGCGCCAGCCGGTGCGGTCGAGCGCGTGATGCCGGAAGCGCTGCGCAGCCTGCTCGAAGGCGCGGCCAGGAACAAGGTCGCCATCATGGTATTCCTGGGCAATGAAGGCTTGACGCAGATTTACAGCGGCAAGGTGGAGAAAACCATGGCTGCCGGCGGCTTTTACAATGTGCTCGATCCGGACTTCAACCTGCACATCCGCGATACGGCGCTGCGCAGCGGCTGGCTTGTCAAGCGCGGCGGCGTGACCTCGGTCGAGTTCTTTGACAATGAAGGCACGCAGGTATTGTCCTTCTTTGGCGTGCGCGAGCGGGGCAAGGCCCAGCCGCAAGCATGGATGGACCTGGCGGAGAGCTTGCCTCGCGCCAAGTAATCGTAGTCAAGTTGCAACACCCCAGCCCGGCTGCCGCGTGCGGCGCCATGGCTGGGCCGCAATGGTGATATGCTGATTCCAGGGCCCTGACGGGCTATTCCTGGATGAAAGGCAAGCATGGCAACCATCATGGCCAATGGCCTCAATCTTGCCTACGAAACGCATGGCAAGCCGACCGATCCCTGCGTGCTGCTGGTGATGGGGCTGGGCATGCAATTGATCGCCTGGCCGGAAGACTTCGTCGAAGGACTGGTCGAACAAGGTTATTTTGTCGTGTGCTTTGACAACCGCGATGCCGGCCTGTCGAGCAAGATGAGGCAGGCGGGCAAGCCGCACCTGCCGCTGGCCTACCTGAAAAACCTGGTCGGCTGGCCTTTAAAAAGTGCCTATACCCTGGACGACATGGCGCAAGATGCGCTGGGCTTGCTGGATTCCTTGCGCATCGCGCAGGCGCACGTGATCGGCGTCTCGATGGGTGGCATGATCGCGCAAGTGATGGCGGCGCGCGCGCCCCGGCAAATACTGATCCTCACATCGATCATGTCGAGCAGCGGCCGGCGCGGCTTGCCCGGCCCCACGCGGGCAGCGCGGCTGGCCTTGCTGCAGGGCCCGAAACGCAAGGCCAGTCCCGACGAAGTGATGGCGCATATGGTGGCCACCGTGCGCGTGATCGGCAGTCCCTCCTATCCCACCGCTGAAAAAGTGTTGCGCCGGCGCATAGCCGCGGCGCTGGCGCGGGGGAGTTGTCCCGAGGGCATGGCGCGGCAGATGGTGGCGATCGTGGCTTCGGGCGAGCGCACAGAATTGTTGAAAAGCATATGCTGCCCGTCGCTGGTGATCCATGGCGCGGCCGATCCATTGATCCCCGTGGCCTGCGGCATCGACACGGCGGCGCTGATCCCGGGGGCGCGCCTGGAAGTGATCGAAGGCATGGGCCACGACCTGCCGCCGCAGCTGATCGAGCGCCTGCTTGCCTTGATCGATATGCATCTGCAAGGTAAGATGACCGAGCAATTGCGCTCCCAGCCCGCCTAGGCGCGCGGTCTTTTTTTCCACGCCCGGATTTTATTTTGACTACACCCAAGATTGGTATCGCCATCGTGGCGCCTGGCGGTTACGCGCCCGATGAAGCTGCACTGGAGCGCGGCATCGCCCGCCTGCAGGCGCAAGGCGCCACTATCCACAACTATTACGACCCGGCACAGAAATTCCAGCGCTTCGGCGGCACGGAAGCAGGGCGGCTGGCGCAGCTGAACGCTGCCGCTGCCGATCCCGACGTGCAGGTGGTGATTGCCTTGCGCGGCAGTTACGGCATCAGCCGCATCTTGCCCGAGATCGATTTCCAGGCCATGGCCGACAGCGGCAAGCTGTTTGTCGGGTATAGCGACTTCACCGCCTTCCATATGGGCTTGATGGCGAAAACGGGCCGCGCCAGTTTTGCCGGCCCCATGATCTGCGACGATTTTATCCGCGACGAACCGGTCGACTTTACCCAGCAGCAGCTGTGGGATTGCCTGGCCGGCCCCACGCATACGGTGACCGGTGTGGCCGAGGGCAATCCGCAGGTCGACCTGCAAGGCAAGCTGTGGGGCGGCAACCTGGCCATGCTGGTGCATCTGCTGGGCACGCCGTATTTCCCCGAGATCGACGGCGGCATCCTGTTCCTGGAAGACGTCAACGAACACCCGTACCGGGTCGAGCGCATGCTGCTGCAATTGCTGCACGCGGGCGTGATCGGCCGCCAGCAAGCCGTGCTGCTCGGTGATTTTTCTGCCTATAAATTGAGTCCGCTCGATAACGGCTACGATTTCGAGACCATGCTGGCCTATGTGCGCCAGCGCCTGCCCGTGCCCGTGCTGACGGGTCTGGAGTTTGGCCATGTCCGCCGCCGCGTCACGTTGCCGTTTGGCGGCCACGCGAGCTTGCGTTCGGAGGAGGCTGGCTTTAGCTTGCAAGTGGCGGATTACCCAACCTTGCGCGGCTGACCAGTGAGTAGCAAACCCGGCCGCCTGTTGCAGCTCGACGTGCTGCGCGGCCTGGCCGTGTTTGGCATCTTGCTGGTGAACGTCTGGGCCTTTGCCTGGGGCAGCTTGTCCTTGCGCTACGGCACCCTGGCGCCGGACGCGCCGTGGCTGGACCAGGCCGCCATCTTTTTCGTGGCGGCGTTCGCCGAACTGAAGTTTTATCCCATCTTTGCTTTCCTGTTCGGCGCCGGCTTTGCGCTGCAGACGCGCTCGCTCAAACGCCAGCTGGGAAGCTGGCAGGCGGCGCAGGCGGCATATCGCCGGCGCTTGCGCTGGCTGCTGGTGTTCGGCTTGCTGCATGGCTTCCTGATCTGGAGCGGCGACGTGCTCACCTCGTATGCGGTGGCCGGCATGCTGATCCTGCCGCTGGCGGCCGCTCGCCTGGGCCGCGTGCGCAACCGGGCCTGGCTGGTCGCGGGCGGTTTCCTTTTGTTTATCTGCCTGCTGTATCCGGTGGGCGCCACGCTCAGCCCGAAAGATATTGCCGAGGGTTTGCAAACCTTCGCCAGCCGCCATGCGACCTACACGCAAGGCGACCTGGCAGCGGTAGCGGCCCTGCGCGCGCGCGATTATGCGATGCAGCTGTTGTATGCCATCGTGATGTTGCCGCACATCATTGCGCTGTTCCTGCTGGGCATATTGGCCGTGCGTTTCGGCTGGTTGCTGCAGCCGCAGCGTCATCGCCAGCTATGGCGCTGGGTATTGCTGCTTGGACTGGGAGTCGGCTTGCCGTTCAACCTGCTGTCGGCCAGCGCCACCTTGTGGCAAACCCTGCATCCGTATCAGACGCTGTTCAACGAACCGCTATTGGGCATCCTGCTGTTTATCGGCGGTCCGCTGCTGGCGGCCGGCTACGTGGCGGCACTGATGCTGGCCGGCCCCTTCATGCTGCAATGGCTGGGTTCCTGGCTGGCGCCCGTGGGGCGCATGGCGCTGACGAATTATCTGCTGCAATCATTGATAGGCACCTGGCTGTTGCAAGGGCCGGGCCTGGGCTGGGCTGCCCGCCTGAGGCCGGTCGAGATGCTGGGCTTGACCGTGCTGATCATGGCAGGGCAGGTGGTGCTGAGCCGGTACTGGCTCAGGTATTTCAAGCAGGGGCCGTTCGAGGTCCTGTGGCGGCGCGTGGCGCGCCTGGATCAGTCTGCTCCCCAGTCGAAAGAAGCTTGACCTGAATCTGGCGGAGGTGGCTTGACTCGCGCCGCCGGCACCAGCGGATTGTCGACGATATGCCATGAAAACAATGCGGTGGCCAGCATGCAGGTGCGCGCCAGGTGCAGCGCCGCGTCCGGTGTCAAGCTGGGATCGAGCCAGCGCCAGGCGTCTTCCCGGCTGACGGCGACGGGGCGGCGGTCGTGGATATCGACCATGCCGCCCATGCTGTCGGCCGTGACCAGCACGAAACCGGCTTCCTCGCGATGGTGGACGTAGGGGCCGAAATGCCCCAGGGCCAGCAGGAACAGCGGTGCGCCGTCCTTGCGGTGGATATGCCAGGGCTGTTTCGCCCCTTTCTCCCCCGTCCATTCATACCAGCCGGACACGCAGACAATGCCGCGCCCCGCCCGCAGCAAGGGTTTCCAGTAGGCGCCACCCAGTTTCTCCAATCTTGCATTGATGGCAATCGGGATTTTCTTCTTGCCAGGCACGGCGGCTGCAGCAGCCGCCCAGGCGGGGCGGTAACCCCAGAACATATCGTCGATGCGGCGCACGCCATTGTCCACGTGCATGACAGGCCGGTAGGTGCCGGGCGCAACATTGAGATGCGGCTCGGCTTCGCTGTCGAACGCCGCGTCGCTCCAGTCCATCGCCGACGCCAGTTCACGCGCCGTCGTATTTTGATTGAGTCGTCCACACATGACGAAATCATACCTGATCGCGGGTGGCTTCAGGCATGTCGATGGCGCTTCGGCATGAGTGTGGTCAAGCGCACAGACTATCCACGCGGCAAGGTGCACACTGGACTTCTGTCAGGTGGCTGACGCTTTTTATGCGGAGGAATGATGACTTTGGAAAATCCCACCACCCACAAAGGTTTCACTATCAGTGCCACGGCCCGCCAGCGCCGCGATGGCCGCTGGGTAGGTTCGTTTGTCAGCCAAAACCTGGCCTGCGGCGCGTATGAAGATACCTGCGATTACGACGATTGCAGCAATGAACGCGAAGCGCAGCAAGTGGCGCTATCGGTTGGCTGGCGCCTGGCCGATGCCGGCCCGGCCCGCTAAGTATCGATTAAACAACCACGATCAGGGCTTGCGCGCCTTCTGGCGGAAACCCAGCACCAGGGCGATGGCGGGGCATACCAGCACCGTCGCCAGCCTCACGGTGGGCAGGGCAGAAATACTTTCGTCCAGCACATGTGGCAATAACAGCAACAGCGGCACGGAAGGCACGCTGGCGGCAAGGAAGAACAGATACCAGGAATGGCCATTCTTTTTGGCCAGCAAGGCCACCAGCGCGCAAATGATCAGGAAGGCCAGCGGCCAGTTTATTGTATCCATCAAGGCAAGTCTCATCGGGTCAGGGAAGGCTGGGGAGGGCGGTAAAGCGGCCCCGGCGGTGTGCACGATTATAACCGCGCAATTGCTGGCCTTCCTGGCCTTCTTGGCCTTCAGTGACCGGCCAGGTTCGATGCCTGTGGCGCGGGCTGTTCAGCACCAGGCGTATCGGCAGGTGGCAACAAGGTCTTGATGGCGCCATTAAAAATCAATTCCTGCGCGTACGCCGACGCCTCGATCAGCGCGGCATGCACGGATTTGAAACTGCTGTGCGTTTCGATCAGCACAGGCTTGGCATACACCTGCGCGGTATCGCCACGCCGGCTGAGCAATATCATCCCCCGGTAGCGCCCATCCTTCTCCAGCGCTCCCGTGACATGGAATTCATAACCCTTGATATGGTGTTTGTGTTCCTGATCCATAGTGTGACCCACAGAATGCTGTTGCCAGCCCTCATTGTCCCGATCTTGGCCCGCCATCCGATTCAAAACTGAAGAGTGCTTGATATTTATCAATATGAAATTATCAAATACACACTCCGTTGTGCGTTTTTTGATTGAAAAGTCGCAGCGCCGGACAAAACCGTCGCGAGCGGCAGGCCGCCGCTACCAACGCGCAGCAGGTTTGGTCCGGCGCCAGCTAACCTGCGCGGATGGCGCGTAGCTGCTGGGCGGTTTCCTCGATTTCCCGGTACGCTTCCTGCACATATCCCTCGATCGGATGCGCATCCATCCAGGCGTAATACGCCTGCTCATCCTGGCGTATGCCGAACGGCACGTGATGGTCGCGGATCGAGGCAGCGGTTTCGCGTACCAGTGAGGCAAACAGCAACTCCAGTGTTTCCATGAAGGTCACCTGTGTAGCGTGAGCGAAGAGATTTCAATGTAGCATAATGCGCGGCTGCGCAGCGCCGCTGTCTGCGGTGTACGCCTGTTCAGGCGGCGTGTCCGATATGTTCGTACAGGATCGCGCAGCCGATGATGATCAGGATGGCGCCGCCGACCAGTTCGGCGCGGCGGCCGGCCACGGTGCCCAGCACGCGCCCGAGCATGACGCCCAGGGTGACCATCACGAAAGTAGAAAAGCCGATGGCGGCGGCCGTCACCACGATATTGGCGCCGAGCAAGGCCAGGCCGGCGCCCACTACCATGGCGTCGATGCTGGTGGCAAAGCCGGTCACGGCCAGTACCCAGAAGGAGTGGGTTTGCGCGGGCGCTTCGTCCGCATCCGGGCTGGCCAGCGCGTTGCGTATCATCAGCAGGCCGATGATGGCCAGCAAGCCGAAGGCGATCCAGTGGTCCCAGGCTTCCACATACGGCGCGGCCACCCGGCCCAGGGCCCAGCCGATCACGGGCGTGATGGCTTCGATGACACCGAAGATAAGTCCGGTGCGCAAGGCTTCAGACCAGCGCGGCTTGTGCAGCGCCGCACCCTTGCCGACAGCGGCCGCAAACGCATCGGTGGACATGGCAAGCGAGAGGGCGGCGGTGGCGGCAAAATTCATCAGAGACTTTCAGTGAGGCATGGCTGGGGCCGAAGCCCCCGCGATTTTACCCCACCCACAGCACCACCAGCGAGGCTGCCAGGCAATAAGCGCCAAAGAAATGCCAGCGGCCCTGTTCCAGCCAGCTCGACAGCCAGCGCAAGGCCAGCAAACCGGCCAGGAAAGACAGCACCATGCCGATCAGGCTGGGGGCAATCAGGTGTCCCACGCCGCCCGCATGGGCGATGGTGCCATCGGCAATCGCCTTGTAGAAACGCCAGCCTTCCTTGACGATCACGGCCGGGGTCAGCACGACTGCCAGCGCGAAACTGAATTCTTCGGCGCGGCGTTGCGGCACGCCCATGGCGATGCCGGTGGAAATGGTGGCGCCGGAGCGCGAAAAACCACGGAACGGCAGGCACAAGCCTTGCACGGCGCCAATCACGATGGCTTTTGGCACGCTCAGCACGCCAGTCTCGCGCGCCTTCATGCGCGACGACACGATGATCAATACGCCAGCGGCAGCCAGCGCTGCAGCCATCAGCCTGGCATTGCCAAACAAATGCTCGATTTCAAAGCCCGGCGTATCGGCCATCACCACATGGGTAATCAGCTTGAGCAAGCCCAGGCCCACGATGCCCGTCATGGCGGTGGCGGCGACCAGCAGCAAGACATTGCTGCGGAACGCTGCGGTCGAGCTGAAATAGGTGGCGCGCCAGGATTTCCAGAAGTACACGATGACGGCAAACATGGTTCCGGTATGCAACATCACCAGCAGCATGGTCAGTTCGGGCGAGGTGGGATCGAGGCCCATCAGCTTTTCCGCCATGATGACGTGGGCAGAGCTGGAGACGGGCAGCAGTTCCGCGAATCCCTGGACGATGGAGAGGATGAATAATTGCAGGAAGGTCATGTTTTTGTACTCGGATAGACGTCGGGCGGGAGGTTTTACGTGCCGAAAAAACAGTGTATTTTATGGTCTTTCCGGCAGCGCATTTTACAGGGCAGGCCCGCAGCGCACCGATCATGGAACATTACAGTTTGTCCATGTTTGGTGGCCCATGGCTTAGTTTATCGTAACTGCGGGACGAAAGACCGTCCGGAACGCCTTCAGGGCAGCGGGCTGGTAAATCGTGCCATGGGTTTCTTCCGGTATTTTTTCCACATGCCATACCAGGCCCGCTGGGGCATCCTTAAGCAAGATATCCTGCAAACGCTGCACTTCGACGGCGATGCCTTGCTCGCTGCTGCTGGCCAGGTACAGGCTATGTTTGCCCGGCCCCTGTTTTGCCAGCAGGGCGGCGGCCTGGGCGGGCAAGGCGCTGCGGTTCCACCACAGGCTGGGATCGAAGGCCAGGTAATGGTCGAACAGCTGCGGTTCGAGCAACAAGGTTTCCACCACGAACAGGCCTGCCAGCGATTCGCCGACGATGGCCGTTTCCTGCGTGGTGCGGTAGCGGCGCTTGACTTCCGGCATCAGTTCATCGCGGATAAAGCTGCGGTAAGCGGCCGAACCGCCCACCACGGGCGCGATCTTGCGGTCTTCGGGGTTATCGGTCGGCCCTGTCAAGTCGCGGCGGCGCTGCGTGTTTTGTATGCCGACCAGCATGAAGGGCCGCATCGTGCCATTCGCAACCGATACCTGCAGCAAGCCCGCCACGTGCAGAAAATCTTCGTTGATGCCGCCGTCCGGCATGTACAGCACGGGCAGCGGCGCATCGGGCGCGGTATCCCAGGCGCGCGCCACGTAGACATTGATGTGGCGCGTTTCAGCCAGGGCCCTGGAGGCGATGGTAAAACTTTCGCCGATCACCAGCGGCGTGGCGCTGCTGGCGACAGGAGTATTGTTTGGAGATTCAGCCGCCTGGGCGGCAGGGAAGCACAATAGCAGGGCAGTGAGAACGGCAAGGTGGGAGCGGCGCATGGATTCCTGTCAATAATCAATCAAATGGATGGCATGCAGCTTGTATAGGCATGCCATCCAGCAATTGTATTCACAGATTTACTTAATTGCCAATAATTGTCGGGCGCGTACGATGCCCGCCTTGTCGATGCTGTAGGACACCAGCAGGCTGCCGTCCGCGGCGCAGGCGTGGCAGGTTTTCAATGGCGTGGAAAACAGCAGGCTGTGGCCGCCGTCGCCGCTGCTGGTCGTGCCCACCAGGGTGGCTGGCGCAAACGGCAGCGATTCCGGGTGGGCGGCGGCAAACGTGCGCCAGGTTTCCGTGGCCCGGTCTGCGTCGCGCAGCGGCTCCGCATCGATATCGACGGCGGCGCCATCGCTGCCGACCAGCAGGCTGCCTTGATTGGTATTGGCGCGGAATGGATACGTTACCGTGGCCAGGCCGGCCTTGCCCAGCGGCCGCCAGGCGGAAATAAAGCCGGGGTTGCCACTGGCGGCCAGCGCTTTTGCCGCCGCGATCGCTTGCGGACGGGCGCCGCTTTTTTGCATGGTGCGCAGCAGGCAGGCATCGGCAGCCTCTGCTTGCGCAGTGCGGCAGGCAGACAAGGAGCGTTCAGGCCAGGCGGCCCGCGCATCGACGGCGTTCAGTTGCTGGGCTTGTACCGCCGGCAAGGCGGCCAAGCCGGACAGGGCCAGTACGGCAGAACCTAACCATGGGCGAGGAGAGGAAGATGGCATCGAAGCTCCTTTCTAGATGGTAAGAAGCCGATTATAGGAGCGCCGCCCGGTTCCCCTGCGCACGGTAGGCTTACAGGTATTCCCAGATGTCGTTGAACGTTTCGCGTGCGAAATCATTGCGCCAGGCTTCCGTGCTTTTTTCCCGGCTGACAGGAAACACGGCGCTCCAGGTCTGTTGCGGGCCAGATGCGTAGCTGTCGGCAATCTTTTTCAAGCCAGCTTCGCATTGCTCGGCCTTGCAGCCGCTCTTGGCCAGTTGCTGCGCCGCCTGTGCCCACGATACGGGCGCCTTGACCAGCTGGCACTCAAAACTGACGGCGGAAGTCTGGATGCCCCTCTCTTCCTTGACGGGTTCGGCGCCGGTGGTCTTGCAGACGGCGCCGTTTTTTGCCGCCAGCACATTGGCTGCCAGTTGCTGCGCTGCCGGCGTCAAGCCCGCTTGCATGGCAGCAGGAAACAGTCCGGCGATGGTCTTGCCCATCTCGATGGGAAACTCGGCCGCCGCTTTTCGCAGCTCGCTGAACGAGGCATATTCCGCCGGCTGGTGGCCAGCCAGGCGGGTAGCGCGCAGATAGGCATTGAGCGCGGCAATGCTGGCCTCGTCTTCATTGACCACGGTCTTGATATACAGGCTGGCTACCTCGACAGGCGCCAGTTCGGTGTGCGCGGATTCTGCGGCCATGACAGGCTGGGCCAGTGCGGCGCCGATCAGGGTTGCCAGCAAGGTGAGGGACTTCAAATACCGGACTTGATACATGCATTTCTCCATATAAGTTTGTTTATTGCCAAAAATTTCCGCAAGGAAATTTTGGCGAGCGCATTATATATGGTGAAATACATAAGTTTGCACACTGCACGCACGGCGAGTGTCAGCTGGGATTGATTTTGGCCAGCAAGGTTTCCAGCAGTTCCTTGCGTTTGCCTTGCGCCTTGCGGGCCAGCGCAGCCAGTTTCTCCGCCTTGCCCCAGATCGGGTACAGCACCCTTTCCACTTCGTGGCTTTCCAGCGACTGCACTTGCTGGTACAGCAGGTCCAGCTTTTCCACATCGTCCAGCTCGGCCTGCAGCTTGAGTTTCAGGTAGTCGGTGGAGCGGCGCAGACACGCCACCAGGGGCGCCACGGAACTGGCCGTCACGCCATACTGGACGGCAAACGCGGCCGTCATGGCGTCTTGCACCGATTGATGCTCTTCATCCACGTGTTCCATGTAATGGCTGAGCAAGGGAAAATAGCGTTCGTCCGCCAGGCCCAGTCCGAACACGGCATACGTGCCCGGCATGCAATTTTTTTCGCCTTCCGTATCGGTGTACCACTCGAACTGTTCGATGGCCGCGCGCGCATAGTCGTGCAGCAGCGGCTGCAGGGCCGGGTAGGCAAGGGCGTTGGCAAAGAAGCGGTGGGTGTCCGATTTTGCCAGGCCCTTGAGCGGCAGATAGTTTTTTGCTTTGGACTTGAGCTTGATCTGATAACTTTTCGGAAACCCCTGTTGCAGCAGTTGCGTGATGAAGCGCAGCGCCTGTTCGTAGGCTGCCGCGTCTTCCTGCAGGATGACGATGGTAATGACGGCAAAAATATCGTTGGCGCGGCATTCCACCTGCGCAGTTTTCAGCGCGATGGCGTCAGGCGCGAAATGGCCGCTGCCTTCGGTTTGCAGGCGCACGGCGCGTTCGCTGCCCAGCTGCGTGGCAATGTCGAGAAATTTCAAACCCTTGGCCTTGGCATAGTTGGGTTCATGCCGCAAGATCATCACCGCGCCATACAGCAACAAATCGATTTGCTCGTGCGCATCTTTGGCGGCCATGCCGGGCTTGGGCGTATATTCCGTGGCCCTGTAAGCGGATATGTCCAGATCGTAATAACGGGGCAGGAAATCGTTTTCGGCCCAGTCCGCCACGGCCTGGGTGATATTTGAACGGTGCTCCGCCAGCGCTTGCGGACGTTCGCGATTCAATTGCTGTATGCGCTCGAACTGGGCGATGGTCCAGGCCACATCGAGTACGGGAAACAATTGTCCATCGAGCAGGTGGCGCGTCAAAAAGAATGATTCCAGCGGTTTCGTTGCTTTGCCGCCATGTTGCAGCTTTTGTTCGATATACGCATGGATGCGTTCCAGCAGCAGTTGCCGCTTGTTTTCATTCAGGTATTCAAGCAAGGTCAGATGCAGCTTGCCCTGGGCCGTCTGGAATTTCCCCTTGGCCGTAAAGCGGTAGTCGATCAGCGGCGTGTCGGCCACCTCGGCCAGCCGCGTTTGTATCAAGGCGCTCAGTTGCGGAGCGATCACGTTGCGCATCTGTGTTTCATCCAGGCGCGTCGGTCTCCTGGGCGCTTCTTCATCACCGAAGTCCAGATCGACGTCGACGATGGTGCGGCCTGGTTTGTAGTCGAGCAGGAAATCGCTGAAGATGCCCACTTGCAAGCTGGTGCGCTGCACGGCCTGCTGCAAGTCCGTGCGTTGCAAACGCTCATCGAACCAGGCGTGGATCGCCGTCGTCATGTCTTCTGTGATCTGCTGTTCCAGTGCCGTCATGCCCGCATGCCTTTCTGAAGGGTTGTTCATAGCGCGCAGCAGTATAAAACAGGCGAGCGATTTACCCCGTTCGCCACAGTGTGCGCCTATTTGCATGCTGATAATCAAGTAAATGCAGGTATGGCTGGACGGGAATCTTGCATCTCGGTATTCTGCGGTTCTGATTGTTATTTCTACACAGAAATAAACGAAACAAATTGTCATCAGCGTCGGCCGTGCCGGACCGCGCTGTAACAGGACAATGCTGTCATCGATAAAAAGTAAAGAGGTTAGCCATGAGCGCAGAGAAGCATGTTGTATACGGTACAGAAGATTTGTTGATGAGTTTGTGCAACTCGGTGGTCCGGGTGCTTAACGTCGCAACGCAAAGCAAGGTCAATTACTCCGGCATGGTGCAGCGCATCACCAAGACCGGCCTGAAGCCCGATATCGGCTGTTTCGTCATGTTCGACGGCGGCTTTACGGGCCTGGTGGTGCTCAATTTCGCAGCCGACACGGCGATGGAAATCTACGAGCGCTATATGTTGCACATGGGTATGCCAAAGTCGGAACTGGCCAGCTTTTATACGTCCGATGAAGTGTCGAACATCATGGGTGAGCTGATGAACCAGATCGTCGGCGACTTCACGGGCAAGATCCGGCGCGAGCTGCAAACTAATATCACGCAGAACCAGCCGAAGATGCTGGTGCTGAACAAGCAGGTGATGCTCAGCGTCGATACGCCGCTGGACCGCCCGGAAATGCGCCGCGTGACTTTCTACACGGAAAAGAACAATATTTTCTATCTGGAACTGGCGATCGACCGCACCGAGTTCATCAAGCTGCACGATTTCGATTCCCGCGAATCCGATCCCGATGCGCTGATGGCCACCGAACATGCGAACCAGGAAAGCGCCGCCGCCGCGCCTGCAGCGGCGGCAGCGCCCGACGAAGACGACAATTCCGACCTGCTCAAGTCGCTGGGCATGTAAGGCCGCCAGTCGTCAAAACCGTGCTGGCGCTGTTCGCTAGAGATGCTTGCTCATGAAGATGCGGCTGCTGCCTGCCGGATGGCAGCCGATCTCGCCGAAGGTGCGCCAGCCGCGCCGCGCGTAAAAGTCCGGCGCCTGGAAGCTGATCGTGTATAGCACGGCAGCGACGCAGCCACGCCGGCGTCCTTCCTGCTCGAAGGCGTCCAGTATCTGGCTGCCCAGGCCGCTACCGCGCAAGGCCGCCGGCAAATACAGCAAGTCCAGGAAAAGCAGGCCTAAGGAAGTCCGGCCGATGGCGCCGCCCAGCACCTGCTTGCTATCCGGATCGCGCACGACCACCGTCAATGCCTGCCGGTCGTTGGTGCCCGTGATGCTGTCGTTATAGGCGTTCAAGCCACCCAGGATGACTTGCTCGACCTCGCTATCTATCGTATCGCTGACGGAAATGGCGTAAGGTGCCGTGCCTGGCTGCTGGGTGTTTAATTCTGTCATGCGCTACTTTCCTCTGTCGAATGCCTGATATACTGTAATTATATACAGTATTTTGATAATTCGACAAGGAGGGTGCTGACGCGTTTAATGCCCGGCCACCGCCGGTGTCAGTTCAATCGCGCTCAGCTTCCAGTCCCAAAGTCCGTGCCGCTGCAAGACCAGGCCGCCTTTTTCGTCGCCATCGGCCTTGGCCCGCACGACAAATTTGTCCCAGCCCGCATACGCCACGGAATAATCCGTCTTTTCCTGTGCGCCGGCCGCGGGCGTGTTTTGATCGGCATCGGCGCCGACCGCACTCTTGCTGACCATCGCCGCCACGCCTTCGGGCGAGACCATGGCGTCGACCATCTTCCCCAGCATGGTGGTGACCATGGCTTGCCCCATCGCTGCAAACGGATTGTCGCTGGCCGTCGCCGCCTGGATGCTCTCGCCCATGGTTTTTTCCAGCTGGCTCTTGATACTGCCGCGCAGGGCAGGAAAGTCCACATGCGAGGACAAGGCATCGACATTGCGCTCGGCGATGGCGGCTTTCATCTGGTGCAAGGCGTAGTAGGGCGAGGCATACACGCTGGCAGCGAGGGCGATGGCCGCAACGGATGCGGCGAGGGCGATTTTTTTCAAGGTGGATGGGTCTCTGAAAGAAGGCCGGCAAGGCCATTATGGTGGCTGCTATTGTCTATCCGAAGCGGGGGGCGATCACCGGCCACTGATCAGCGCGCCGTTTGTGTAATGCAGAAATAATAATTTATTGAAGCTTGCTTAAATCATTGAGAGCGAACGGCACGCCCTCAATGATTTACTACTCTTGACAATAGCCTCTTCGGTTTATCGACTAAGTATTGCGTCGCTAACGGCACCGTCTTTTACATTTACCGTTCGTACTACCAAACCGCCTTGCTGATCAAGAAGGCCCAGGCGACGCGCGTACTCGTTCTCCGATACTGTCTCCCAGTTTACGTTGCTGAGGACATAATAAGTACCTCGCGGGACATCCGTAAATTCGAAGCGACCCTCTCCATCAGTAGTTTTTTCTATGTCATATTTCGCGTAGCGGGGATCTTGTCCGACTGTCGCAGCCTTACCTCCAAGCAAAGACTCTCGGTACCATTGTTCGCGATATTTTGTTACCGGTATTAATAACACCGGATTGCCTGCGCCTTTCTTCACGGAGCCGCCTACTGTTTTGGCAAAAACTTGGCCTCTTACTATGCCTGTACCCGTTTTGGGGAGAGCATCATATTCAGCCGAGTCAAATGGCAAGGGCGTAAAGGTGGCGCGTTGAGGCGCTGCACAGCCTGCGAGTAGTGCTGCGAGGGAAATGGCTGTGGCAAATTTTATCATTTTTGTCATTTGTCTTTATCTCGAAGGAGAGGATATTGCTCGCTAATCGTTGCGAGCAGTTGGCGGCATTATATGGAAGATTGCAAATAAGAAATCCATCCAATTATTGCATCATGCCATACCGTCAACGTATTTCAAACCCGATCGCGATGCCTGTCATGCAGAAATGCTATTCATGTCAAAAAGTATGGCTGGAAAAATTGTATTTAATGCACAATACTAACGCTCTCCAGCGCTAGCATCACGATGTAGTCTGGTCCGGGCCATGATTTGAAAATGTCTTTTTCAAGTTTGGTGACGGCAAGCGCTATGGCTTGTATGTTGCACGTCATGCTTGCTTAATAACTTCATGCTCCCTGGATTGCTCGCACTCCACCTTCAATCGCTGCATCGCGTCCGGCGCCATCGGGGCCGTCATCATGGCGCGATAGTGCATGCATTCATTTGTTTCCTGCTGAATCTGCTGGCTGGGCTGCGTCGATTGGCAGCCAGCCAGGAGCATCATGGAGATGGCGGCGATCATCGCGATCATTGATTTCATGCTGTCCTCCTTATGCAAAAGTGCACAAAGGCGCACTATAGCGTGGTCAGGCAAGCAATGCGGAGAGCGGCCCGATGGCGTGCGCTTGCCAGTCATTGTTCCTGGGGGGCTTATACAGTAGTTCATAGTGGGTGCTGTATAATGACGGGAAAGTATTTAACTACCTGTTTTCACTGGATAAAGACCCAATACCACATGCTTTCTACAGCTAACATCACGATGCAGTTTGGCGCCAAGCCATTGTTTGAAAATATTTCCGTCAAGTTCGGCGACGGCAACCGCTATGGCTTGATCGGCGCGAATGGCTGCGGCAAGTCGACGTTCATGAAGATCCTGGGCGGCGACCTGGAACCGTCGGCTGGTAACGTCATGCTCGATACCAACGAGCGCCTGGGCAAGCTGCGCCAGGACCAGTTTGCCTTTGAAGAGATGCGCGTGCTCGACGTGGTGATGATGGGCCACACGGAAATGTGGGCAGCCATCCAGCAGCGCGACGCGATCTACGCGAACCCGGAAGCGACCGACGACGACTATATGCTGGCGGCCGAACTGGAAGGCAAAGTATCCGAGTACGACGGCTACACGGCCGAGTCGCGCGCCGGCGAATTGCTGCTGGGCGCGGGCGTGGCGATTGACCTGCATCATGGTCCGATGAGCAATGTGTCGCCAGGCTGGAAGCTGCGCGTGCTGCTGGCGCAGGCGCTGTTCTCGAATCCGGACATCCTGCTGCTCGACGAACCAACCAATAACCTGGATATCAACACCATCCGCTGGCTGGAAGACGTGCTCAACGAGCGCAATTCCACCATGATCATCATTTCCCATGATCGCCACTTCCTGAATCAGGTCTGCACCCACGTGGCCGACATGGACTACGGCACCTTGAAGATTTATCCAGGCAACTACGACGAATATATGTTCGCCTCGACCCAGGCGCGCAACCAGCAGCTGGCCAACAATGCCAAGGCCAAGGAAAAGGTCGCCGAGCTGCAAGACTTCGTGCGCCGCTTTGCTGCGAATAAATCGAAAGCCCGCCAGGCGACTTCGCGCGCCAAGCAAATCGAAAAGATCAAGGTCGACGACATCAAGCCATCGTCGCGCGCCTACCCCTTCGTGCGTTTCGACGGCGAGAAGAAATTGCACCGCCTGGCCGTGGAAGTCGAGAATATCTCGAAAGCCTACGACCGCCAGCTGTTCAAGAACTTCAGCCTGATGGTCGAAGCGGGCGAGCGCATCGCCATCATCGGCGCCAACGGCGCCGGCAAGACCACCATGCTGCGCTGCATCGCCGGCGAGATCGCCAGCCTGCAGCCGGACCAGGGCCGCGTGAAGTGGGCCGAAAACGCCAACGTCGGCTACATGCCGCAAGATCCGACCGAGGAATTCGCTGCCGACACCATCCTGACGGACTGGATGGGCAAGTGGACGCAAGAGGGCGACGATGACCAGGCCGTGCGTTCCATCCTGGGCCGCCTGCTGTTTGGCGGCGATGAAGTCAAGAAATCGGTGAAGGTCTTGTCCGGTGGTGAAAAGGGCCGCATGATGTACGGCAAGCTGATGCTGGGCCGCCACAACGTGCTGCTGATGGACGAGCCGACCAACCATATGGACATGGAATCGATCGAATCGTTGAACGTGGCGCTGGAAAAATATGCGGGCACCCTGATCTTCGTGTCGCATGACCGCGAATTCGTCTCTTCGCTGGCGAACCGCATCATCGAGATCAAGGAAAACGAAGTGGTTGATTTCCGTGGTAACTATGAAGAGTATCTGACCAGCCAAGGCATTGATTAATCTCATGTCTTGAGCCGCGTGCGCCTTGTCTTTGACTGGACAGGGTGCGCGCCGGGCAGCTTGGCTGCCCGAACCGAAGCGCCGCGGTTATCACGTTCCGGCGCAACTTGCTGCGATATGCGATAGTGCCGGTCTATCCCGTTTTTGTTTGACACATCCATGCAAACCTTATCGATCAAACCCGTCGAGTATGAACATCCGCAAGACGGCGCCAGCTGCACAGCCCATGCCTGGGCCCGCACGCCAGCCACGCCTTCCCCGGCCGAAAAAGCCGAACTGATCACGCGCATCAAGCGCCTGCTGAAAGAGCGCGAAGCCGTGCTCGTTGCCCACTACTACGTTGATGCTGACCTGCAAGACCTGGCGGAAGCCACGGGCGGCTGCGTCTCCGACTCGCTGGAAATGGCCCGTTTCGGGCGCGACCATCCCGCCAAGACCCTGGTCGTGGCCGGCGTGCGCTTCATGGGCGAAACGGCGAAAATCCTCAGTCCTGAAAAAACCGTGCTGATGCCCGACCTGGATGCGACTTGCTCGCTCGACCTCGGTTGCCCGGCAGACGAATTCACGGCATTCTGCGATGCCCATCCGGACCGCACGGTGGTGGTCTACGCCAACACCAGCGCCGCCGTCAAGGCGCGTGCCGACTGGATGGTGACCTCGTCGATCGGCCTCGATATCGTGGCCCACCTGCATGCACAGGGCAAGAAAATCCTGTGGGCGCCCGACAAGCACCTGGGTTCGTATATCCAGAAGCAAACAGGCGCCGACATGCTGCTGTGGCAGGGTAGCTGCCTGGTGCATGACGAGTTCAAGGGCATCGAGCTGGACTTGCTGAAGGAAGAGTATCCCAACGCCAAGGTGCTGGTGCATCCAGAGTCGCCAGCCAATGTGGTGGCGCAAGCCGACATGGTGGGTTCTACCTCGCAAATGATTGCTGCCGCGCAAAATATGGATGCGGATACCTTCATCGTCGCCACCGATAACGGCATCCTGCACAAGATGCGCGCCGCCGCGCCCGGCAAACGCTTCATCGAAGCGCCCACGGCCGGCAATAGCGCCACCTGCAAGAGCTGCGCGCATTGCCCGTGGATGGCCATGAATGGCTTGCTGAACCTGGCAGAGACGCTGGAAAACATGCACAATGAAATCCATGTCGATCCCGCCGTCGGCGAGCTGGCCGTGCGCTCGATCAACCGTATGCTCGATTTTGCCGCCGCCAAGAAGGCCGGCGTACAGCCAGGCCCGGACCTGGCAAAAGAAACCAAATTGTTCCAAGGAATCGGTCCCGCATGAGTACCCTCGTTAATTCTTTCGCCCCTTTCGATCCTGCCCTGGCGCGCGCTTTTGAAGCGAACTTGCTGGCCGCCTTGCTGGAAGACGTGGGCCAGTGCGACCTGACGGGCGAACTGGTGCCGCCCGATAACATCGTCACGGCCCGCGTGATCGTGCGCGAAGCAGCCGTGCTGTGCGGTGCGCCGTGGTTCGAGGGCATCATGAAAAGCCTGGACCGCAGCATCGATATCGTCTGGCATTACGCCGAAGGCGACATGATGACGGCCGACAGCCCCGTGTGCACCATCGAGGCGCCGGCGCGCGCCTTGTTGACGGCCGAGCGCAGCGCGCTTAACTTCCTGCAACTGTTGTCGGCCGTGGCCACGGCCACGCGCCAGTACGTCGATGTGATCGCGGGCACCAGGGCGGCCATCCTCGATACGCGCAAGACCTTGCCCGGCCTGCGCCTGGCGCAAAAGTATGCGGTGCGCGTGGGCGGCGGCAAGAACCAGCGCCTGGCCCTGTACGACGGCATTTTGATCAAGGAAAACCATATCGCGGCGGCAGGCGGCATTCGCCAGGCGCTGGACAATGCGCGCACCCTCGATGCGGGCGTGCCGGTGCAGATCGAAGTGGAAAGCCTGGCCCAATTGCAGGAAGCGCTGGAGGCGGGCGCCGTGTCGGTGCTGTTAGATAACTTCAACAATGACATGATGCGTGAAGCCGTCGCCCTGACGGCTGGCCGCGCCTTGCTCGAAGCCTCGGGCGGCATCAACTTCGATACCGTGCGGGCGATTGCCGAGACGGGCGTGGACCGCATTTCGATCGGCAGCCTGACCAAGGATATCCGGGCCACCGATTATTCACTGCGCATCGTCGGCTGATGAAACGGCCGGGGCAGCACGGCTTGCGCCAGGGGCTATTGGCCCTGGCGCTGCTGTTGCCTGCCTTTGCCTTGCCAGTGCAGGCGCGCGAATTGCTGGCCGTGGGCGCCCAGTTCGAGCGCGTGTTCGAAGTCCAGGCCAATGGCGGCTATACGGGCCTGGGCGCGGAACTGTTGCGGCTGATGGCGGCGCGCACCGGCAATACGGTGCGCTTTCGCCTGGTGCCATGGGCGCGCGCGCAAGCCATGCTGGTGCAGGGGCAGGCCGATATCCTGATCGGCCCGTATAAATCGCCCGAGCGCATGGCCAGCATGGTTTTTTCCGCCCAGCCGTTCTACCAGGACCAGATCATTTTCTACACGCGCCAGAAGGGCGGTTTCGCCTGGGAAGGCGATTACGCGGCGCTGAAGAAACGCCGCGTGGTGGTGCTCAATGGCTGGGCTTATGGCGCAGACTGGGAACGCATCCGCCCGGGCCTGCAGGTCAGCGTGGCCAACAGCGTGGAAAATGGCGTCAGGATGCTGGTCCATAACCATGTCGACGTGTTCATCAGCAATCGCCGCAACACCGATCCGGTGATCGCCCGCCTCGGTTATGAGAGCCAGGTCAAGGCGCTGCCCAAGGTCATCGATGTGCAGAACGGCTACTTTGCCTTTCCCCGCTCCACTGAATCGGACGCGCTGCGCATGCAGTTCGACCAGGAACTCAATAACCTGATTACTAGCGGCGAATTGAAACGGCTGGCCAGGCGCTTTGATGTCACCGTGCCGTGAGGCCATCGCCAGCAGCGACGTTGCTGGGCGGCATACCGAAGCTGCGCTTGAACAGGCGCGTCAGATGGGCGTGGTCGGCGAAGCCGCACAGGCGCGCCACTTCGCCCACCGGCTGTTTGCTGCGCAACAATCCCAGCGCCCGCAGCAAGCGGCGCTGCATCACGAAGGCATGCGGCGTGGTGCCCATGGTATTGCGGAAAGCCCGCGAAAAATGAAATTTGCTGGTGCCGGCGATGTCCGCCAGCGTGTCCAGCCGCAAGTCTTGCGCCAGGTTCTCTTCGATAAAGTCCGCCACGCGGCGCGTCCTGAATGGCGCCAGGTTTTCTTTTTCAATGGTTGAGGCATGGCCGGCCAGGGTGGTCAACGCCAGCAGCAGCCGGCTCAAGATGGCCGCGCGTAATTGATCAAAGTACAGTTGTTGGCCGGATAGGCCATGGTCGATGCCGGCTTCGTGGGCGCGCGCCAGCCGGTGCAGGGCCAGGTCGCTGCGATAACCGCGCTTGAACTCGCCGCCGGCAAATCCGGGAAAATGGTCCGCCAACTGCTGCGCCAGGAAGCCGGGCGAGATCGTGACGTGAAGAAAGCGGGCCGGACCTGCGCCGGCTGGAAACACGAGCTCATCCGGATACAATAATTGCAGGGCGCCCGGTGGACACCAGCCATGTTGCGGCCTGCCATCGAATTCGCCGCATTGCCGATGTCCCCGGGCCTGCACATAAAATTGATAACTGCCCGTCGCTTCGGCATGGTCCGCCACCCAGCTTCCCGGGTCCAGGCGCTGGCGGTCGGCAAACAGCAAGCCCGGTGCCTCTTGCCAGGCACCATTGATCCTTTCGCCCGTTGGAGCGGGAGTAACGGCGTCAGTGGAAAAAGACAAGCGGGCGTGCATGGATCAAAACATGGTATTGGTATTGTTCGACGTTTCCGGCACTGGCTGGATACGGTCCCAGTGTTCGACGATCTTGCCATTTTCCAGGCGGAAAATTTCACCGACAGCCAGGCCCCGTTCATCGGGAAAGCGCTTGATGAAGGTATTGAGGATCACATAATCGCCATCGGCAAACGCCTGGCGTATGTCGGCATGCGAGTGCGGGTGATCGTCACGCACCCATTTGATGAACTTGCGGAAGCCATCGCGGCCATCTTCGGCGGTCGGGTTATGTTGCCGGAAGGACGGGCCGACAAATTGCAGCGCTGCATCGGCGTCCTTGTCGTTCAGGGCCGTGTTGTAAAAGGCGATGACGGTTTTCTTGTTCTGTTCCAGCTTGTCGCAATATTGCTGTACCGCCGCCGGTCCGGCATCGATGGCGGCCGACAAGCCGTCGGCGCGCGCTGCGCCTGGCATCGCCAGGGCCGAGGCGATCGCGATTGTGCAGGCGAATAAGGCATGCGTTTTGTTGAGTGCGTTCATGGAGCTTCCTGTCAGCAAGGCATCTGGTTGGGATGAGTACCATCAGGATGTTACTTGCATTTTGCATGTTGCAGCATGGTCAGCCGCAAGTGTTCGCACGTTTATTCAAGGGCGGCCCGTGAGCGGGAGGCAGGCGAGGCGAACTTTCGCCTGCTCTTGAGCGGCATCATCAGTTGATGCGGCAACTCGCCGTATGGTGGGGGCAGACAGTGTTCATCACCGCGAAAGGACGCACCATGAATACGCACCATGCCTCCAGGATTGCCAGCGCCTGCCTCGTTGCCGTGCTGGCGGGCACGCTATTTTCCTGTGGCGGCCATCACCACCACAAGCCGCCGGCCATCAGCGCCTATGCCGATTCCAGCCTGGTGTCCGACGTGGCGCAAGTGCCGGCCGCGCATACCGATCCCAACCTCGTCAATGCCTGGGGCCTGGCCTTCAATCCCCGGGGATACGTCTGGGTGGCGGACAACGGCACGGCAAAATCCACCTTGTACGACGGCAATGGCGTGCCGCAAGCGCTGGTGGTGTCCACGCCTGCCGGGCCGACCGGCATCGTCTTTAACGGCACGCAGGATTTCAAGCTCAGCCAGAACGGCGTGAGCGCCGCCAGCCCGTTTATCTTCGCCAGCGAAAGCGGCAGTATTTCAGCCTGGTCGCCCTCGGTCAGCCCGACCACCGCCGTGGTCGTATTCGACGGCAGTACTGGCGGCAGCGTCTACAAGGGCCTGGCGATCGGCAGCTACGCCGGCGCCAACTATCTGTATGCGACGGATTTCCACAATCAGCGCATCGATGTCTTCGATGCCAGTTTTGCCAGGGTTGCCCTGCCGGGCGCCTTCAGCGATCCTGGCATGCAAGCCGGGTATGCGCCGTTCGGCATCCAGGCCATCGGCGGGCGCATCTATGTCGCCTATGCCAAACGGGCCGCCAGCGGCGACGATGAACAGGCTGGGCCCGGACTGGGCATGGTGAATGTGTATGACAGCGGTGGCACCTTGCTCAAGCGCCTGGTGACTGGCGGCGCGCTGGACGCCCCATGGGGCATGGCGCTGGCGCCAGCTGATTTCGGCGGCGCCAGCAATGCGCTGTTGATCGCCAATTTTGGCGACGGCAAGATCAATGCCTACGATCCGGACACCGGCGCCATCATCGGCGCCCTGGCCAGGGCCGATGGCGCGCCGCTGGTGATCGATGGCCTGTGGGGCATCGCCTTCGGCAATGGCCTCAATAGCCAGCCGCTCAACACACTGTTCTATACGGCCGGGCCGAACGATGAAGCCCACGGGCGCTATGGGCGTATCGACCTGAAATAGTTGCAGTCGAGTTGTCGCCTACAACTGGCGCGCTTCGAAAGTGTTGCATTGTGCAATCTGGCCACTGTCGATGCCCCGGCTGAACCAGCGCACGCGCTGTTCCGACGTGCCGTGGGTAAAGGAGTCGGGCACGACGTGGCCTTGCGCCTGGCGTTGCAGGGCGTCGTCGCCGATGGCGCTGGCCGCTTTCAGCGCCGATTCCACGTCGCCTTTTTCCAGGATCTTGCGGTCCATGTTGGCGTGATACGCCCACACGCCGGCAAAGCAGTCGGCCTGCAATTCCAGCCGCACGGACGTGGCGTTGGCCTGGCGTTCGGATTGCGTGCGGCGCGCGCGATCGACTTTTTCCGAGATGCCCATCAGGTTTTGCACGTGGTGGCCCACTTCGTGCGCGATCACATACGCTTCCGCAAAGTCGCTGGAGACATGGAAGCGGCTTTGCATCAGCTGGAAGAAATCAAGGTCCAGATACACTTTCTGGTCGGCCGGGCAATAGAAGGGGCCGCTGGCGCTCTGGCCCGGGCCGCAGGCGGTCTCCGTGCTGCCCGTGTACAGCCTCAGCTTGGGCCGGACATAGCTGCCGCCTTCCGCCTTGAACAGGGCGCCCCAGGTATCTTCCGTATCGGCCAGCACGATTTTGACGAAGCGCGTGGTGCGGTCATCCGCAGCGGAGTGGGGCGCTTGTGTCTGGTGGGGCGCCTGCGCCTGTTGTGTACTGAGCTGGCCGCCGCCACCGCTGAGGATATTGAGCAGGGTGAGGGGATTGACGCCCAGCACGTAGGAGCCGAGCAGGGCGACGACGATGGTGCCGATGCCGATCGAACGGCCGCCGAAGCCGAAGCCGCCTCCGCCACCATTGCCACCGCCGTCATTGTCGCCGCGGCGGTCTTCCACGTTGTCGCTTTCGCGATTGCCTTCCCATTTCATGGTGTTAACTCCTGTTGCATTGATGACGGGCGCGGATTTTACCAGCAGCGTTGCCAACAAAGTGCAGCGCAGCAGGGTACATGGTGTTACCCTTTAAAACTTTCCACTCTCACCATGGTATCACTGCATGACGACCACACACGACACGCTTATTTCTCCCACTTCCGTGGTCCAGGCCCAGCTGGATGCCTACAACGCCCATGACGTGCCCGCCTTGCTGGCCATCTATGCCGATGACGCGCAGCAATTCCAGCATCCCGCTACCTTGCTGGCCCAGGGCAGTGCCCAGATCGGCCCGCGTTTTACGGCCCGCTTTGCGGCCAGCTTGCCGCAGGCGCGATTGCTGAACCGCATCGCCTGCGGCAAGCTGGTGATCGACCATGAAATCGTCACCAGCGTGACGGCGGACGGCAGCAGCGAGCAGGAGCTGGTGGCCACCTATGAAGTGGTCGACGGCCGCATCGCGCGCGCCTGGTTCAGCTTTGCCTGACGCCGCGCATTACCACGGCAGCGGGGCTGTTTCACCATTGCCCTGTTCGCCGTAATACAGCGAGGGCAGGAAGCGCGACAGATAGGTAAATTCGCTGTAGCAATGGCGCAGCAGGTTCAGGCCCAGTACATCGGGCACGTCGCGCACGGGGTCGTCGCTATGGCGGCCCAGCAAGAAGCGGCTGCGCAGCACGCAGCCGTACGGCGTGTCGCGCGCCAGGTGCAGCATTTCGCCATCGAGCGGGTCGCCCTGCGCATCGAGCGCCACGTGCTGGCCAAAGCCGATGCGCGCGCAAATGGCGGCCGACAGGGCGCCGCTGTCCCGTGCCGCCTGTAGCTGGCGTGCATCGAATACCTGTTCCGGATCATGGAATTTCAGCTTGGCTTTCACGGGCGGAATATCTCCCAGCGACTCCACCGCCTCGATCGAGGCGCCGTAATAACTTTCTCCCTTGCGCCAGCGGCTATCCCAGCCATGATGCGCCACGTGGTCGTGCGGATGCCACCACTTGATGTGCTGCGTCGTCTCGAAAAAAGTAAACCACCAGTCCAGCATGCGGCCGCTGCAGCCGTGCAAGTCCGTGCGCGCCGCCACCAGCAGGCAGCCATCGTCGAGGCGCGTGATGCCCGTTTCCAGGTGCAGCGGAAACGGGTCCAGCAAATTGCCCGTGCCGGCGATGCGCCAGGGGGCTGCAGCCGAGGTAGATCCAGTCATGTTGTGCTCCTTTGTTTGGGTGCAGTGATTATATATTAAAGAAACGTTTAACGTTTCCAAAATATTTTTCACGGTAGAATGGCGCATGATCGACGACGGGAGCAGGCATGCAGGAAGCAGACAAGACCATGCGGGGGCGCG
Source organism: Janthinobacterium sp. Mn2066 (assembly GCF_049319705.1). Classification (NCBI taxonomy): domain Bacteria; kingdom Pseudomonadati; phylum Pseudomonadota; class Betaproteobacteria; order Burkholderiales; family Oxalobacteraceae; genus Janthinobacterium; species Janthinobacterium sp. Mn2066. The sequence continues at coordinate 130,336 of NZ_JBMOUF010000011.1, forward strand.
GCCGGCCGGCGCGGCCACCTGAAGAGGCGCGCCAGGCGGCGGTGCAGGCGGCCACCTGGCTGCTAGTGCATGAAGGCTATGCGGCCACCACCATGGAAGCGGTGGCGCGCCATGCGGGCATGGCCAAGAAGTCGCTGTATCAGTATGCGGCCAACCGCGAGGAGCTGGTGGCGCTGGTGGTGCGCGACTGGACGGATGCCTTTTTGCCTGCCATGGCGCACGATGCGGCCCAGGCGGGTGAGGTATTGCCCTTGCTGAAGGATATCTTGCTGGCGATGGCGGCGCGCGTGCTGTCCGCCGAGGCGGTGGGCCTGTTCCGCCTGCTGTGCACCGAGTTTCCCGCCCGCGTGGACTTGCTGGCCGTGTACCAGCGCAACGGCATCGAGCGGGGCACGGCGATGCTGGCCGGCTGGCTGCGGCGCCAGGCGGAACATCGTCACGTGCAAGTGGACGATGCACCGGAACTGGCCGGTTTGCTGCTGGCCATGGTGATCGCCGAGCCGCTGCGGCAAATGGCGCTGGGTATCATTCCCGCCGTGCCGGCATGGGATGCGGGCCCCCGCATCGACGCGGCGCTGCGCCTGCTGGACGGGCAGCTGATGAACCGGACGCTGGGCAAGCCGACTCAGCAGGCATAAAAAAAAGCGCTCCGGGGAGCGCTTTTTGCGGTGGATTCACAAATTACTGAATCTTGGCTTTCTTCATCAACTCGTCGCGGTAGGCGGCCAGTTTCTTCTGTTGCACGGATTCAGCAACGCGGTCCTTGACTTCTTCCAGCGTCGGGAACTTGATTGGACGGGTTTCTTCCAGCTTGATCACGTGGAAGCCGAATTGCGACTGCACCGGCGTTTGCGTGATCTGGCCTGGTTTCAGGGCCACCAGCGCATCGGAGAATGGCTTGACGTAGGAAGCAGGGTTAGCCCAGCCCAGGTCGCCACCATTGGCTGCCGAGCCGTCTTTCGAGACCTTGGCCAGGTCTTCGAACTTGGCGCCGCCCTTCAGTTTGGTGATGATGTCCTTGGCTTCCGCTTCGGTCGCGACCAGGATGTGGCGTGCATGGTATTCCTTGTCGCCAGCTTGCAGGGCTTGTGTTTTTGCCTTGTCGTATTCAGCCTTGATGTCGGCATCCTTGACCGGGTTTTTCTTGATGTAATCTGCCAGCAAGGCATTAATGATGATGCTTTGACGGGCATTGTCCAGTTGCGTCTTGATGTCGGGACGGGTGCCAACGCCTTGCTTGTCGGCTTCCTGGATCAGCACTTCGCGGCCGATCAAGTCTTTCTTGATGGCTTCGCGCAATTGCGGCGAATCTGCCTGCTGGCCCTGGGCAACGACTTGCTTGACGACCTGGTCGACGCGCGATGCAGGAATCGCCTTGCCATTCACAGTAGCAATGTTTTGTGCGAAAGCAGGGGTCGCCACGACGGCGACCAAGGCTAAGATCAGGCGGGCTGGCTTCAAAATCATGTTCATTCCTATTATTAGTACAACAGTTCGGTACAGAAGTTTAGTGCAAAAATGCGCGTTGTGGCGGTTCGCTGGCCCATATTACAACGCAGAATACACGACCGGCGCCACAAAGGGCGCCGGAGAGGTCCGTATTACTGGATTTTCGCTTTTTTGATCAATTCTTCTTGATACGCCTGCAATTTCTTCTGTTGCAGCGATTCAGCGATTTGCGGCTTCAGTTCTTCCAGGGTCGGCAGTTTGGCTGCGCGGGTGTCGTCCAGCTTGATGATGTGGAAACCATTTGCCGTTTGTACCGGCGTTTCAGTGATCTGGCCTTTTTGCAGTTTCACCAGCGCGTCACCAAATACTTTCGGGAATGCCGAAGGAGGCGCCCAGTCCAGGTCGCCGCCGGTTTCGGCCGAACCCGTGTCTTTCGATTGCTTGGCCAGGTCTTCAAACTTGGCGCCGGCTTTCAGCTTGGCGATGATGTCTTTTGCTTCCGCTTCGGTTTCCACCACGATGTGGCGTACATGGTATTCCTTGTCGCCCGTTCTGGCGATGAACTGGTCGTACTCGGACTTGATGTCGGCGTCGCTGACCGGGTTCTTTTTCAGGTAGTCGCCCACCAGTGCATTGATGACGATGGCTTGGCGCGCGTTTTCGATTTGGAGTTTTACAGCTGCATCTTTACCGAAACCTTTGCTTTCCGCTTCTTGCACTAACACTTCGCGGCCGATCAGATCTTTCTTGATGGCATCGCGCAGCTGCGGCGAATCCGGTTGCTGGCCTTGGGCGACGACTTGCTTGACGACTGCATCAACGCGCGACGACGGGATAGGCTTGCCATTCACAACAGCAATATTTTGCGCAAAAACAGGTACCGCGACGACGGAGAGTAGTGCGATCAGCAAGCGGGCTGGCTTAAAAGTCATTATTAAATCCTGTTAGGGAAAGTTTCGTAAAAAACGCATGGAAGAAATCTTGTATACAGCGTTTGTTGTTGCGTCAGCCAACTACTCTTGCTACGCCAAAAACGCCATCCTACGTTTCCATATCATACTTCGGACGGCGCCAATGCAACAATAGCCAATGCATGTATCTCATTATGCATCATATCGTGCACGGAATCATACACCAGACGATGACGCATGACGAGCCTGAGGCCTTCAAATTGGCTAGAAATAATCCGCAGATTGAAATGCCCCCCACCCGAAGCGGCGCCGGCATGGCCGCGGTGGCGTGCCGAGTCGTCTTCCAGTACACATTCCAGCGGTGCAAGTGCTGTTTCCAGGCGCAAACGGATACGCTCCATGCGGGTTTCCGGGGAGTTGTTGACAGGCGTATGCGTCATTGTGCTTCTTCCTTGATATGTTTTGCCAGGAACAAGGTCTGGACCACGATAAAGACAAAGAAAATACCGGTGGCGCCAAATGCCTTGAAGCTGACCCAGGCCGCCATGTTGTCCTTGTACAGCACGAAAGCGACAAACAGATTCAATGCACCCATGGCGCCAAAGAAAATGATCCAGCCAGCCAGCAATTGTTTCCATACGGCTTCAGGCAATTGCACCTGGGCTTCCATGGTCTTGCGGATCATGTTTTTCTTGAAGCCCAGTTGCGCGATCAACAGGCCCAGGCCCGACAGCCAGTAGATCAGGGTCGGTTTCCATTTCAGGAAGAAATCGTCGTGCAAATAAATGCTGGCGCCGCCAAACACCACGAAGATGAACAGCGACAGCCACAGCATGCCGTCGACCTTGCGGCCGCGCAGCAGCAGGTAGCTGACCTGGCAGGCGGTGGCGATGATGCCGACCAGGGTGGCCAGTACCCATGGCGCTTGTTCGGCCTTGATGATGCCGCCCGAGACGATGCCGCCAAGGTACTGTTGTACGAAGGCATGTGTAGAGGCTTCATACATGCCGCCCAGTTTAAAGGCGGCAAAGAAGGCGATCAGCGGGAAGAGGTCGAATAAAAATTTCATGGTGACACTTTACTATGGTCGTATAAAAATCGCCTTAGAACTGGCTTAGGAGCAACTATTGCCGCCCCTGCGCATTCTATTGCTAAGGTTGCGGATCAAAACGCAGCGAGGCTGAATTGATGCAATAGCGCAATCCCGTTGGCGGCGGGCCGTCCGGGAACACGTGGCCCAGGTGGGCGTCGCAGACGGCGCAAACGATTTCCGTGCGCACCATGCCGTGGCTGCGGTCGACGATTTCCGTCACGTTGGCCGGGTCCAGCGCCTTGAAATAGCTGGGCCAGCCGCAGCCGGAATCGAACTTGGTATCCGAGGCAAACAGTGGCGTGTTGCAGCAGACGCAGGTGTAGATGCCGTGTTCGTGATGGTCCCAGAACTTGCCCGTGAAGGCGCGTTCGGTGGCGGCGTGGCGCGTGACTTGATATTGCATGGAGTCGAGCATGGCGCGCCATTCGGCGTCGGTTTTTTTAACTTTTGCGATGGTCATGGTAATACCTCAGGATGAGCAACTAACTTCAAGATGGCTGGCCCAGTCGGGCGGCAGGGCCGCATAGTGCTGGTCTTCAGGCTGTTCGTCAAATGGCTTTTCCAGAATCGCCAATAAACGGGCTATTTCGGTGTAGTCTTGCTGCTGGGCTTTTTCGATGGCGACTTGCGCCAGATAGTTGCGCAGCACATATTTGGGGTTGACCCGGTCCATCGCGGTCTTGCGGATGGCGTCCACGCTGTTTTCCGCAGCCAGGCGGGCGCGGTATTGCAGCGCCCAGGCATCGAATCCTGTCCTGTCGATCAACATGTCGCGCAGCGGCGTATCGGCCTCTGGCGCGGCCACCTGCAGATTGCCCAGCGCGCGGAAGAAGTTCGTGAAGTCCACGTGGTTGGCCTGCATCAAGGCAAACATGCCGTCGAACAGCTGCGTATCGCCGTCCTGTTCGGTCAGCAAACCGAGCTTGGCGTGCAGCAATTCAGACATTTTTGCCGCAAACGCCGGCTGGTAGCTGTCCAGCGCCGCCTGCGCTAACGCCACTTCGCCGATCAGCGGCAGCAGGGCCTGGCCCAGCGCGTAACAATTCCAGTGGCCCACCTGCGGCTGGTTGCCATACGAATAGCGGCCTTGCTGGTCCGTGTGGTTGCAGATATGGTCCGCATCAAACGCTTCCATGAAACCGAAGGGGCCGTAATCGAGCGTCAGGCCCAGGATGGACATATTGTCGGTGTTCATCACGCCATGCATGAAACCGACCGCTTGCCACTGGGCGATCATCTCGGCCGTGCGCACGCACGCTTCCGCCAGCAAGGCTTGATATGGATTTGCTGCATCGCGCAATTGCGGATACAAACTGTCGATGACATAGTCGGCCAGCACTTTCAGCTCTTCCGGCCGCTTGCGGTAAAACCAGTGCTCAAAAGAACCGAAGCGCACGAAGCTGGGCGCCATGCGCGTGACCACGGCCGCCGTTTCCACCGTTTCGCGCACAATGCCTTGCTGCGAACCCATGATGGCCAGCGCGCGCGAGGTAGGAATGCCGAGCGCCGCCATGGCTTCCGAACACAGGAATTCACGGATCGACGAACGCAGCACGGCGCGGCCATCGCCCATGCGCGAGTAGGGCGTGGCGCCCGCGCCTTTCAGCTGCAGCTCGATGGCGCCGGCTGGCGTGGCGATATCGCCCAGCAAAATCGCGCGGCCATCGCCGAGCTGGCCGGCCCAGTTGCCGAACTGGTGGCCTGAATACACGGCCGACAAAGGCTGCGAGCGTTCGGCTACCTTATTGCCACTCAGTAATTCAACGTAATCGGCCTCGGCCAGGCGTGCGCTGTCGAGCCCGACCAGCGCCGCAGCTGGCGCACTGGCCGCCACGAAGTAGGGCGAGGGCAGCGGCGTGGGCATCAATCGCGTGTAAAACGCGGGCGGCAGGGACGCAAAATGATTGTCCAGGGGAAGGTTATGAGCGGTGATGATGATTCCAGTCAAAAAATGCGCCAGCGATGGCGCTGGCCCGGAGCGAGGATTTTACCGCACCGTATCACAGCGTGCTTCACAGCGCGCTTTTCACGGGCGGAATCGGCGGCCCAGCTGGCCTGGAAACATTGTAAAAAACGGAATGAAAAATTCCATGTTGCGCCGCAATATCGAAATCCGTTGACCGTTTGCGCACGACCGTACGAAACTGTATAAAAACACACCAATCTACAGGAGACACGATGAGCTTTCCACAGAGTCCAGTGATGGGCCAAATGATGAATCAGCCCCTGCTGATTTCCAGCATTCTCGAGTTTGCGGCGCGTCATTATGCGGGAAGTGAAATCGTGTCGCGGCGGGTCGAAGGCGATCTGCACCGCTACACCTACCACGATTGCCACCAGCGCACGCGGCGCCTGGCCAATGCCTTGCGCGGCCTGGGCGTGGAGATGGGCGACCGGGTGGCCACCCTGGCCTGGAACGGTTATCGCCACCTGGAAGTGTATTACGCGGCGTCCGGCTCGGGGGCTGTCTTGCATACGATCAACCCGCGCCTGTTTCCAGACCAGATCGCCTATATCGCCAACCACGCGGAAGACCAGGTCTTGCTGTTCGACCTGACCTTCTTGCCGGTGGTGGAAAAGATCGCTGCCGATTGCAGGACGGTGCGCCATTTCGTGCTGATGTGCGACCGCGACCGCATGCCGGCCAGCAGCATCCCGGACCTGCTGTGCTATGAAGACTTGATCGCCAGCCATTCCGACCAGTACGAATGGCCGCTGTTCGATGAAAACTCGGCCGCCACCCTGTGCTATACCTCGGGCACCACCGGCAACCCCAAGGGCGCCCTGTATTCGCACCGCTCGACGGTGCTGCACGCGTATGCCTCGGCCATGCCGAGCGCACTCAATGTGCGCGCCACCGACACCGTGCTGCCGGTGGTGCCCATGTTTCACGTGAATGCCTGGGGCTTGCCGTACTCCGTGCCCCTGTCGGGCGCGCGCATGGTGTTTCCCGGCGCGGCGCTGGACGGCAAGTCGCTGTACGAGCTGTTCGAGTCGGAAGGCGTGACGTTTTCGGCCGGCGTGCCTACAGTCTGGCTGGGCCTGGTGAACCATGCCTTGCAAAATGACCTGAAATTTTCCACCTTCCGCCGCACGGTGATCGGCGGCGCGGCGTGTCCGCCGGCCATGATGGATATCCTGATCGACAAGTTCGACGTGGAAGTGATCCACGGCTGGGGCATGACGGAAATGTCGCCGCTGGGCACTACGGGTGGCTTGCAGACCAAGCATTTGGCCATGAGCAAGGACGAGCAGCGCAAGATTTTGCACAAGCAGGGCCACGCGATTTATGGCGTGGACATGAAGATCGTTGACGACGAAGGCAAGCAGTTGCCGTGGGATGGCGTCAGTTATGGCCATTTGCTGGTGAAAGGGCCGTGGATCATTTCTTCGTATTTCAAGCAGGAAGGCGGCGAGGTGCTGCAGGACGGCTGGTTTCCCACCGGCGACGTGGCCACCATCGATGCCGATGGCTATATGCAGATTACCGACCGCAGCAAGGATGTGATCAAGTCAGGCGGCGAGTGGATCGGCACGATCGACCTGGAGAACCTGGCCATGGCCCATCCTGCTGTGCTGCAGGCCGCCTGCATAGGCCTGTTCCACCCGAAATGGGATGAGCGGCCCGTGCTGGTGGTGGTCTTGCGGCCCGGCATGCAGGTCGAGCGTGATGCCTTGCTGCAATTTTTCGCAGGCAAGATCGCCAAGTGGTGGACGCCGGACGACGTGCTGTTCGTCGACGCCTTGCCCATGGGCGCCACGGGCAAGGTGCAAAAGAACAAGCTGCGCGAACAGTTCAAGGGGCATCAGTTGCCGGGCTTGTGAACGGAACGCTCAGGCCGCCCTTGGCAAGGCCTGGGCCAGTTTCTCCAGCAAATGGTCGCAGCGGAACACGCTCAGGTTTTGCGGCTTTTCTTTGCTGCCAATGTCGATCATTTCTTCCATTTCGCTGCGCAGATCATCGTGCGTTCCCGTACGGATGATTTGCGGGGCGGCAAAACGCTGGCTGTCGGAAATGGTCATGATGTTGTCCACCGCGTCGACCAGGAAACCGTAGCGGTCCTCGCCCCGTTCGATGATCAGGATCTTGGCGGCGCTGTCGTCGGCCAGCGGCGCCATCGCATACAGCTGGCGCAAGTCGATGATGCTGATCATTTGCTGGCGCAGGTTCAAGATGCCGCGCATGAAGGGCGGCATGCCGGGCGGTTTGGTGATGGCGCCGCTGAAGTCGATGATTTCACGCACCTGCTTGATTTCCACCGCGAAGCTGTTTTCTACCGTGAAGGTGATATACACCTGGCGCTGGACCTTGCGCCCGCTGGCCTTGGCCGCTTCTTCCTGGGCTGGATACAGGCGCGCATGGCCCTGGCGCATCTCGACGATTTCCGCCTGCGACAGGATTTGACGGTGGTCGAGGAAAATGATGTCGCCCAGGCCGTCTTTCGTGATGCAGCCGGCAAACATGGCGGCGCGCGCCTTGCTCAGCAAGGGAATTGGCAGCACTTCGTCGGCAAAGAAATGCACGATGCTGTCGACCGAGTCGACCAGGAAACCCACCGTGGCGTCATCGAGGCGCACGACGATGATGCGCTGCTCCGCCGTTGCCTGGCGGCCCGCCGTGGCGGCATGCAGCAGGGCGCTGAAATCGACCACCGCCACCTGGCTGCCGCGAAAGTGAATACGGCCCAGGCACAGTTCGCTATTCAACACCGAACTGTGCAGTTCGGGCACCCTGATGATTTCCTGGATGGCGCCCATCTCGAAGGCAAAGGTAGAACCGGCCGCATGGAAGCTGACGCACTGGCGCCGCTCGCTTTGCGCGTGGTAGCGGCTGCTGTTCAGCTCACTTGCGGCCTTGCCCGCGTCCGCCTGGCGCGCCAGCACATGCGGCACGTTTTCAATCCGGATCAGGGCTTGCGGGTCGAGCACTTGCAGCAGGCGCGCGCCGCCGTCGAGCAGGATGGTGCCGGCAATCACGGCGTGGACATCGCCAGCTGCATAGTGCAGCGCGCTGCGCTGGGCGGCGGGCACGCGCAGGATTTCGCCCGTATCGGCAAACAGGATGCCGACCAGCACTTGCTGAAAATCCAGGATGGCAATCTTGTGGCTGCGCGCAGCCGGCGGCGCGTCGGCGTGGAATAATCTCGCCAGGTTGACCACCGGAATCACGCTGCCGCGCAAGGTAAACATGCCTTCCAGATAGGCGGGCGACAGGGGCAGGGCGGTGATCTTGTCAGGAAAGTTCACCACTTCGCGGATGCAGCTGGCGGGCAGGGCGAATTCATCGTCGCCCAGGAAAAAGGAACCGAACAGTTCCGTGCTGGCATCATTCCGGGATGGTGCTTGCACGGCGGGCGCTTCAATGTCCATAAGCACTTTCCTTGCGTGGGCGCGTCAGGCGGGCAGCAGGTGCCGCATCGGCCGCCACTTCCGTGACGGCATAGCTGTGGTGCGCGCAATCGATCAGCAACTGGCGCCCGCGCCGGCCGCCCAGCGCGCAAAAACTCACGTGCAAGCCGCACTGTTCCAGGTATTTTTGCGCCGCTTCCACGTTTTTCTTGCCCACTTGCAAGCGGCTCTGGCTGGTGCTGGGGCCAAACATGCTGGCGCCACCGGCCAGCACCACTTCGATGTCGGGGTAATCGGCCACCCGCGCGCCCATCAGGCGCAACAGTGACGGCACGGCCTGGCTGACATAACGGGCGCCCACGCTGCGCTCGCCCGTAGCGCCGCCGGGCGCTTCCGGCAACAGGCAGTGGGCCAGGCCGCAGCAGCCGCCTTTTTTCCAGATGAAGCCGATGCCGATGCAGGAACCGAGCAGGGCTTGCAGCTGTTCCTCATGCATGCCCACGCTCAGCTGGCCCATGCCCACCTGCTGCAAGTGTTCCTGTCGCGGCGCGCGGGTGCGGCCGCTGCTGCTGGTCATCGTCTGCATCATGCATCACCTGTTTTATAGATCATGGGAAACTCGAACTGGTAGCCGGTGCCCAGGCGGGCGATCGTTTCCGACTCGCCCAGGATCAGCCGGCCATCATCCTTGAGGCTATGGCGCGCCTGCCGCAGCACCGTTTCCTGGTGTTCGGCATCGAAATAAATCAGCACGTTACGCAGGAATACCACGTCAAAACGTTGCGGGGGACGTAGCGGTTCGAGCAGGTTGTGTAACTGGAAACTGACGTTCTGCTTCAATTGCTCGTTCACCTGCACGCCATACGGCGAGGCGGTGAAATATTTGCGCAGCAAGTCCGGGTGCGACAAACGGATGCGTTCGACCGAGCGCCCGCTGTACTGGCCGGCCCTGGCGGCGTTCAGGATTTGCTGCGAAATATCGCTGGCCAGGATCTGGTAGCGAAAGCTGGGCACTTGCTGCTGGAATTGCTCGCACAGCATGGCGATCGAATACAGTTCTTCGCCGCTGGCCGCCGCCGCCGACCAGATTTTCAGGGTGTGCCCGGGATGGGCGCGGGTCCAGGCGGGCAGGTAGCGGTCGCGAAAATAATCCCATACCTGAGGCGTGCGGAAAAACAGCGTGTCGTTGGTGGTCACCAGGTCGATGAAATGCGCCACTTCGTCGCGGTCGCTGACCACCCGGTCCAGGTAATCCTGGTAGCTGTGCAGGGACAGCGCCTGCAGCCGTGGCTGCAAACGCCGTTCCAGCAAGATGCTTTTTCTTTGCGTCATGGCAATGCCCGTATGCTCGCGCACCAGGGCGATCAAAGTCGTCAGGACTTCGGGCGTCAGGGCGGGCGCATGCGTCATGGCCTACACCACGAAGCCGGACACAGTCTGGTTCAAACCGCCAGCGCGCTCGTTCAGGCTATCGGTCGAGCGGGCGATGCTGTCGCAGTTGGCGGCCGATTTCTCGGTTTCCTCGGCGATGTACTGGATCGCCGTCGACACTTCGCGCGCCGTCAGCAATTGTTCGTTGGCGGCCTTGGAAATGTCGGAAATGGCCAGCGTGGTCTTGGCGACACCTGAGACAATCTTGTCGAAGGCGTCGCTGGCCTGTTTCGAGATTTCGCTGCCGGTGGAGACCCGCTTGACCGACTCGTTGATCAGCTTGGAGATTTCCTTGGTGGCCTGCGATGAGCGCTCGGCCAGCTTGCGCACCTCGTCGGCGACGACGGAAAAGCCCAGGCCGTGTTCGCCTGCACGGGCCGCTTCGATGGCTGCGTTAAAGGCCAGCATATTGGTCTGGCTGGCGATTTCGCTGATCACCTTGACGATTTCGCCGATGTCTTCGGAGGAGCGGTTGATCAAGTCCATCGCCTCGATCGACTTGGCGACGGCGCGCGCGCCCGCTTCGGCTTCCTGCTGCGTGGCCTTGGCCAGGAAATCGGCGCTGGAGGTGTTTTCCGCGATGGAATTGATGGAAAACGTCAAGCCATCGATGGAAGCGTTCATTTCTTCCACGGTGGCGCCCAGCGCCTGCGTGCCCACGGCCACGCCGGTGGCCCGCTCGGCAATCGCGTGCGAGGCGTCGGCAAAGCCGTTGGCGGCGGCCACCACCGTGCCGATCACGCCGCGCAAGTCGGTGATCATCTTGCCGATGCCGCCCGCCAGCAAGTCGATCGGCTCGTCGCCCTCGGGCGTGATATTGCAGGTCAGGTCGCCTTGCGCCGCGCGTGCCACGCAGGCCAGCAGGGCGTCGACCTTGCGGCTGTCATTGGCGGCGCGGGTCTGGATGCTGTTTTCCAGGTTGACCTGGTCGGTGATGTCGATGGCGAATTTCACCACCTTGTACGGTTTACCATTCAGGTCGAGGATGGGATTGTAGGTCGCTTGTATCCACACTACCTTGCCGTGATTGCCGATCCGTTTGTAGCGGCCGGTATCGAATTCGCCGCGCGCCAGTTTTTGCCAGAACTTCTTGTAATCGGGGCTGTTGGCGAATTCCGTGTCGCAAAACATGCGGTGATGTTCGCCCTTGATGTCGTCGAGCTCATACCCCATCACGGCCAGGAAATTGGGGTTGGCGTCCAGCACCACGCCATGCGTATCGAATTCAATCACGGCTTGCGCCTTGCCAATCGCGCTGACCTTGCCTTCATATTCGGCATTGCGGCGCTTGCTTTCCGTGATGTTGGTGGCGAACTTGATGACTTTATACGGTTTGCCATCGGCATCGAAGACGGGATTATAGGAAGCATTGATCCAGACGTCGTGGCCATCCTTGGCGCGGCGCTTGTAATCGCCGTGGTCGAATTCGCCGCGGCCCAGCCTGGACCAGAATTCACGGTATTCGGCTGTTTGCGCGTACTCGGGATCGCAAAAGATGGCGTGATGCTTGCCCTGTACCTCGGCCAGGCTGTAGCCCAGCACTTTCAGGAAATTGTCGTTGGCATGCAGGATGGTGCCGTCGAGTTCGAATTCGATCACCGCCTGGACTCTGTTGAGCGCCGTATTGATCGCTTGTAGATCCAGATCCTGGGAGTGACTGACATGGCTTGCAGCGTCCATAATATTTCCTTCAATGGGGTCGAGGAATAACTAACGATGTATGCTGATACTGCTGATCCGTTACAAATGGAGAGAATGTTGGAGTATTAACATTCGAATCCGTGATAATTGGTGAGAATGTCTGATCGCTAATCGGCAGGAATTATTTTTCGTATGGACGGCCTTATAGTAAACCAATTGCAGAGTATTGATTTCAATCAATATTTTTTATTATTCCCCAGCGTTTGGTGAAAAACAAGGGGAGCGCATAAATAATGTTTTGCACGTGGTTTTCTTCGCATTGCGCGGTAAATGAAAGTATTTTCAGCCTGATGCAAGCTTGTTATCGTGATTAATATTTTATTATCTTAATGGGTATGCATTCGATAGCTTCTGCTGGCTGGACGGGCGCAAACGAGGGGCATTCTTAAGGGATGGAAATAATACGGGCGTACTTTTACGGTATAGTGAAGCCTCATACCTTTAGCTTGCCACTTAAAACCAATAAGGAAGAGACAATGACCGCCGAATACCAAGTCCATGGCTCCGTAGCCGTCATCACGCTGAACAATCCACCCGTCAACGGGCTGGGACTGGCGACCCGCACGGCCGCTGTCGCGGGTATCCGGCAAGCGCTGCACGATGACGCCGTGAACGCCATCGTCATCACGGGCGCCGGCAAGGCGTTTTCAGGCGGCGCCGATATCAAGGAATTCAATTCGCCGAAAGCCCTGACGGAACCGACCCTGCATACCCTGATCAATGTGGTCGAACAATCGACCAAGCCGGTGGTGGCGGCCATCCATAGCGTGTGCATGGGCGGCGGCCTGGAGCTGGCGCTGGGCTGCAATTACCGCGTGGCCTCGCCGGGCGCGCAAATGGCCTTGCCGGAAGTAAAATTGGGCATCTTGCCGGGCGCAGGCGGCACGCAGCGCTTGCCACGCGTACTGGGCCTGGAAACGGCCCTCAACATGATCGTGTCCGGTACGCCCGTGCTATCCGAAAAGCTGGCCGGCACGGCGCTGTTCGATGAAGTCACGGCGCCCGGCGCCGATTTGCTGGCGGCGGCCGTGGCTTTCGCCAGCAAGGTGGCTGAAGTGCGTCCGCTGCCGAAAGTGCGCGATCGCAAGGTCGATTACCCGAACCACGAAGCCTTTTTGCAATTTTCACGCAATACCGTGCAAGCCGTGTCCGGCCCATTCCCTGCGCCATTAAAATGCGTGGAAGCAGTGGCGGCGGCCGTGACGATGAAATTCGACGACGGCTTGAAATTCGAGCGCGAGCTGTTCATGCAGCTGGTGCAGTCGCCCGAGTCGAAAGCCTTGCGCCATGCCTTCTTTGCCGAGCGCGTGGCCAGCAAGGTGCCGGACGTGCCAGGCGATACGCCCGTGCGCACCATCGCCAGCGCAGCCATCGTGGGCGCGGGCACCATGGGTGGCGGCATCGCCATGAATTTTGCCAATGCGGGCATCCCCGTGACCTTGCTGGAAACCAGGCAGGAAGCGCTGGACAAGGGCCTGGCCACGATCCGCAGGAATTATGAAAACACGGTCAAAAAGGGCAAGCTGACGCAAGAAAAGGCCGAGCAGCGCATCGCACTGGTGTCCGGCACGTTAGCCTACGAAGATATCGCGCAGGCCGACATCGTGATCGAAGCCGTGTTCGAAGAGCTGGGCGTAAAGGAAGCCGTGTTCAGGCAGCTCGATGCCGTGATGAAGCCGGGCGCCATCCTGGCCTCGAACACGTCGACCCTGGACCTGGACAAGATCGCCGCTTTCACCCAGCGCCCGCAAGACGTGATCGGCACGCATTTCTTCAGCCCTGCAAACGTGATGAAGCTGCTGGAAATCGTCCGTGGCAAGGCCACCGGCAAGGACGTGCTGGCCACCGCGCTGGCGCTATCGAAAAAACTCAAGAAGACCGGCGTGGTGTCGGGCGTGTGCGATGGCTTCATCGGCAACCGCATGATCGAGCAATACGTGCGCCAGGCCGGTTTCCTGCTGGAAGAAGGCTGCTTGCCGGAGCAGGTGGACAAGGCGGCCGAGAAATTCGGCTTTGCCATGGGCCCGCTGCGCATGGGCGACCTGGCCGGCAACGACATCGGCTGGGCCATCCGCAAGCGCCGCTACGTGGAAAAGCCGGACGTGACGTACTCGAAGACGGCCGACCTGCTGTGCGAACTGGGGCGCTACGGCCAGAAGACGGGCGCCGGCTGGTATGACTACAAGCCGGGCGACCGCAAGGCGTATGCTTCCGAGCAGGTGAATGCGATGATCATCCAGCATTCCAGCGACATCGGCGTAACGCGGCGCACCATCAGCGACCGCGAAATCGTCGAGCGCCTGGTCTATTCGCTGGTCAATGAAGGGGCGCGCATCCTGGAAGAGGGCATTGCCCTGCGCGCTTCGGATATCGACATGGTGTACCTGACCGGCTACGGCTTTCCGCTGTTCCGTGGCGGCCCCATGTTCTATGCCGATACGGTGGGCTTGCCGAACGTGCTCGATAGCATCGCCGGCTACGCGCGCGGGCGCCATGGTGTAGCCTGGACCCCGGCGCCGCTGCTGGTGAAGCTGGCGGGCGAGGGCAAGGGATTCAACGGCTAACAGGGCGAGTAAAAAAGGGCAGTTTCATCTGCCCTTTTTACTGTTACTTCTGCTTTTGCTTCAAGACCGTCTTGATCGCCTCATTGACGATCACGGGGTTGTCTTTCTGGATGGTGGCGCCGGCGCCCGTCACGGGCTCGATCCTGGGCGCGCCGGACAGGCGCAGCCAGTCATTTTCCAGTGCATGCACCATGGTTTCATAGGAACCGATTTCATCGATGCCGAACTTGCCGCGCACCAGCAGCATGGCCGGCGCGCGCGGTGGCGTGCGCATGTCGATGCGTTCCAGACATTGCGCCTGGGCATCGAATTCGGCCGTTTCCGTCGCATTGAACATCACCGTGCGCATGGTTTTCATGGCCATGGCCGAGGCGGGCGCGTCGCTTTGCATGCGGCGCCAATGGTCGGGATGGGTCGGATCGAGCAAGACCAGGCCGGCCACCTCCTGCGGATACAGTTTTGCATACACATACTGGTACAAGCCGCCCAGCGAATTGCCGACCAGTACATACGGCGGCTTCAGGCCCAGCTTTGCCAGCAACTGATGCTGCTGCTCCGCCACCGTGCACGGGTCGCGCGGCGCGGTGGTTTTCGGGCTGGCGCCATAGCCGGGCCGGTCATAGGCCAGCACCGTGTGGCGCTTTGCGGCGTCAGGCAGTACGCCCGCCCACACATCCTTGCCATCGCCCAGGCCTGACTGGAACACCACGGCCGGCTCGCCATGGCCCGCCAGGGTATAGGCGATGGTCGCATCGGGCAGGGTGGCGCTGGCGGTTGCGTCCAGTTTGGCGCCAGACGAGGCGCAGGCGGATAGCAAGAGGCCCAGGGAGCTGAGCAGGATGGCCTGCGCGGGGCGCGCTGCGATCAAAGACGGCATGGATTTCCTTTAAGGTTATGAATGCGTGCCAGCCATTATAGGCAAATCGTGCCCATCTGGAAACGCCGAGCAGAGGGGAAATAGGCTTGTTTCAGACATTATCCGGCTGGTGGCAGACGGCCTCGATACGGTTGCCGTCAGGATCGTAGAGGAAGGCTGCGTAATAGCTGGCGTGGTAATGGCGCAGGCCCGGTGCGCCCAGGTCGATGCCGCCATGCTGCACGCCCGCATGCCAGAAGGCGTCGACGGCTGCCCGCGTGGGGGCCTTGAAGCAGGTATGGCGGCGCGGCGCGTCGTCGGGCGCCGGGCCCAGGCGGACGGAAAAATAGCTGCGTTCGGGGTGCTCGGCGTCGCTGCGCTGGCCGTAGCCTATCCACGCTTCGCTGTGATCGCTGCCGACCTTCACCACGCCCAGCGCGGCGAAGATGGCGTCATAAAAACGTTCGGCACGCGCCAGCTCGCTGACGGTGAGGGAGACATGGTCAAGCATGGGCAGCTTCCATATTGAAAAGACGTCCCTAGCATAGCCCGTCTGCGCGCGCCTGCCTACCCTGGTTCGTCAATCGCCGCGCAGTTTGACGATCACTATGCGGCTCAGCCCTTGCACGGTGGGCGCACACAGGATGACGACCGTGAACGCCACCGGCCAGGCGGCCAGGAAGGCGTGGCGCCAGCGCAGCATGAAGTCGGGATGCAGGCCGATATTGAGCCAGGTGACCCAGGCACTCATCAGCAGGCTCATCACGAATGACATCAGCAGGGAAAATACTAAGCGCAGGCGCAAGGCGTCGGACATGGTGTTCTTTCTTGTCTGGTTGAGAAGATTGCAGCGTAAAGACTTGCGATAATCTATGCTAGAGTCAAATTTTTAATTTCAAATTCCAGGAATGAAATCATGCTCGACGATCTCGCCCTGTTCGTGACCATCGTGGAGGCCGGCAGCCTGAACGCGGCGGCCGCCAAGGAAAACTTGCCGCCGGCCACCGTCACGCGCCGTTTGCAAAAGCTGGAAAGCCAGCTGGGCTACCGCTTGCTGAACCGCAGTGCGCGCCGTTTGCAGCCGACGGCGGAAGGCTGGCAATACTATGAACAATGCCGGCCGCTCGTGCATGCCTTGCGCCAGGCCACGCAGCAGCTCGACGCCAGCCTGTCGGCCGTCTCGGGCAGCATCCGCGTGCTGGCGCCGGTGGACTTCGCCAGCGGCTTGCTGACACCGGCCTGGGTCAGTTTCATGCAGCAATATCCCGCCATCCAGCTGGAACTGGAAGTGTCGAACCGGCTGCAGGACCTGGTGGTCAGCGGCGCCGACATGGCCATCCGCGTGGGTTCGCTGGACGATTCCTCGCTGATGCAGCGCCGCCTGGGCAGTGCCTCGCTGGTGATGGTGGCCGCGCCGGCCTACCTGGCGCGGGCCGGCGTGCCGCATAATCTGCTCGACCTGGAGCGGCATGAGCTGATCGTGGCTGAGCCTTTACGTAGCTGGCGCTTGCGGCGCCCCGGCGATGGCGCCGAGATGGTGCTGCAGCCGCAGGCGCGGCTGCGCGTCAATGAAATGCGGCTGGCCGTCGACATGGCCGAGGCGGGCATCGGTATCTTGCTGTGCCCGCTATTGCAATGCCGTCATGCCGTGGCCGACGGCAGGCTGCTGCGCGTGCTGCCCGACTGGATGCCGCTGCCGCGCCATGTCTACGCCGTCTGGCCGCAGCGACGCTACTTGCCGGCCCGCGTGCGGGTGCTGCTGGAGCACCTAGCGGCGTTTGCAGCGGAGAATCCCTTGCTGCGCGATGAAGAATCGGCATCGCGTTCCCCACTGCCTTCCGGTCAGTAATACTGCCAGGCTTGTCGGGAACGGCCAGATCGCGTTAAGATTGAGCCGCCGGTTTATCAAGCTGGCAAGCTGATAGTCTTTGCCATGTGTTCACAACCCGCTATGAGAGATGCAATGAAATATCTGATCTTAAGCTGTCTGTTAGCCACCACCGGCTGCGAAGTGTTATATGACGCGAATCGGGACAAGATCGGTGAATATTGCAATAGTCTTAACAATTTCGATGACCGCAACGCTTGCCGCAAGCGTAACCAGACCAGTTACCAGGAGTATGTGCAGCAGCGCGACCAGCAACAGGCCAGGCAGGGCGCTGCTCCCGCTGGCAAGTAAGCTCGTCCAATACAAAAACGCCGCTGAGCATATCAGCGGCGTTTTGCGTTGCAGTTCCAGCTTGTAAGCTCCAGCTTTGCGGCCGGAGCATCTGCAGCGCTTTAATCGTCGGCGTAGATATCGTTATCCTTGGTTTCGCCGACAAACAGGGTGCCGATCACCACCGTCGCCAGGGCCACGATGATCGGATACCACAGGCCATAATAAATATCGCCCTTGAAGGCCACCAGCGCGAAGGCCGTGGTGGGCAGCAAGCCGCCGAACCAGCCGTTACCGATATGGTAGGGCAGCGACATCGAGGTGTAGCGTATGCGGGTCGGGAACATTTCCACCAGCATCGCGGCGATCGGGCCGTAGACCATGGTCACATACAGCACCAGGATGAACAGCAGCAAGACCACCATCGGCTTGTTGATCTGTTCAGGATCGGCCTTGGCAGGGTAGCCCGCTTCCTTGATGGCGGCGCCGATTTCTTTCTTGAGCGCTGCTTCGTGGGCCTTGCTGTCGGCGTCGAAGTTCAGGCCGTCGGGCGTCATGACGGCGTTGAACGAGGTGATTTCCTTGGCGCCGATGCGTACCTTGGCAATGCTGCCGGCCGGCGCATCTTCCTTGGTGTAGTTCACCGAGCTGTTCGACAGGAAACCAGCGGCGATATCGCACGACGATGGGAACTTCTTGGTACCCGTCATGTTGAACTGGAAGTGGCAGGATGCCGGATCGGCCACCACCACCACAGGCGAGTTCTTCAGCGCCGCTTCCAGCTGCGGATTGGCAAAGTGCGTCAAGCCATTGAAGATCGGGAAATAGGTTGCCGCAGCGATCAGGCAACCGCCCAGGATGATGTATTTGCGGCCGATGCGGTCCGACAGGCTGCCGAAGAACAGGAAGAACGGGGTGGCCAGCAGCAGGGCGATGGCGACCATGATGGTGGCCGTGGCCAGGTCCACTTTCAGCGTTTGCGTCATGAAGAACAGGGCATAGAACTGGCCCGTGTACCAGACGACGGCCTGGCCGGCAGTCAGGCCGATCAGCGCCAGGATGACGATCTTCAGGTTTTTCCAGCGGCCGAAGGCTTCCGTCAGCGGCGCCTTCGAGGTCTTGCCTTCGGCTTTCATCTTGGCAAACGCCGGCGATTCATTCATGGCCAGGCGGATCCAGACGGAAATCCCCAGCAGCACGATGGAAACCAGGAATGGTATGCGCCAGCCCCAGGCTTCAAACGCCGCCTCGCCAGTGGCCAGGCGGGTGCCCAGGATGACGATCAGCGACAGGAAGAAGCCCAGCGTCGCCGTGGTCTGGATCCAGGCCGTAAAGGCGCCGCGTTTACCCTCTGGCGCATGTTCGGCCACATAAGTTGCCGCGCCGCCATATTCACCACCGAGCGCCAGGCCTTGCAGGATGCGCAGGAACACCAGGATGATGGGCGCTGCAATGCCGATCGAGGCGTGGCCCGGCAGCAGGCCGACGATGAAGGTGGAGCCGCCCATGATCAGGATGGTGATCAGGAAGGTGTATTTGCGGCCGATCATGTCGCCCAGGCGGCCGAACACCAGCGCGCCGAACGGACGCACGATGAAGCCGGCGGCAAACGCCAGCAGCGCGAAAATGAAGGTAGTGGTGGGGTCGCCGATAAAGAACTGCTTGGCGATGATGGACGCGAGCGAACCGTACAGGTAAAAATCGTACCATTCGAAAACAGTACCGAGCGATGATGCAAAGATGACTTTGCGTTCCTCTGGCGTGATCGGCGTTCCCTTGGTGGAAATCTTCCGCACGTCGGCCGAGCCGGGTGATGATGCCATGGTTTGTCTCCCTTATTATGGTGAACCATTTATAGTGAACCATTGCCGAGGTCTTCTGACCATTCTTGCAACAGCTGCAAGCGAGTGTGTTCCCCGAACCTTACGTCAGGCTTGCTTGAAACTTACGCGAAACTTACAAATTCGCTAGCCGTATTTTTAAGAACGACCGTACTTAAGCGTGGTATTCTTGGCGCTGACTGACCACTAAAATAATCTACGCAGGAGACATGCAATGAATCACGCCGTTATCGTATCGACCGCCCGCACGGGCCTGGCCAAGTCCTGGAAAGGTGCGTTCAACATGACGCATGGCGCCACCCTGGGCGGCCATGTGCTGGCGGCCGCCATCACGCGCGCGCAGATCGAGGCGGGCGAAGTGGAAGACGTGATCGCCGGCTGCGCCTTTCCCGAAGGCGCCACGGGCGGCAATATTGCACGCCAGATCGCGCTGCGCGGCGGCTGCCCCGTCAGCACGGCCGGCATGACGGTCAACCGTTTCTGCTCGTCCGGCTTGCAGGCGATTGCGCTGGCAGCGCAGCGCATCATTGCCGGCGAAGGCGATATCTACGCAGCAGGCGGCGTGGAATCGATTTCCTGCGTGCAAAATGAAATGAACAAGCATATGTACAGGGAAACCTGGTTGCAGCAGCACAAGCCGGAAGTGTATTGGCCGATGCTGCAAACGGCGGAAACCGTTGCCAAACGCTATCACATCAGCCGCGAACGCCAGGACCAATATGGCGCGCAAAGCCAGCAGCGCGCCGCCAGCGCGCAGGCGGCTGGCCTGTTCAACGCCGAAATCGTGCCGATGACCACCATCATGGGCGTGGCCGACAAGGCCAGCGGCATGCTGCTGTCGCGCGAAGTGACGATAGCAAGCGACGAAGGCATCCGCGCCGACACGACGTATGAAGGCGTGTCGAAAATCCGTCCGGCCATCGAAGGCGGCGTGATCAGCGCCGGCAACGCCAGCCAGTTTTCCGATGGCGCCTCGATGGCCATCGTGATGAATGCCAAGGTGGCTGAAGCGAAAGGTTTACAACCGCTGGGCATCTTCCGCGGCTTTGCCGTGGCTGGCTGCGAACCCGATGAAATGGGTATCGGCCCCGTCTACGCGATCCCGAAACTGCTGAAAAAAGCAGGCCTGACAGTGGCCGACATCGGCTTGTGGGAATTGAACGAAGCGTTTGCCGTGCAGGTGCTGTACTGCGCCGACACCCTGGGCATCCCGCTGGACCGCCTGAACGTGAACGGCGGCGCGATTGCCGTCGGCCACCCGTATGGCGTATCGGGCGCGCGCCTGACGGGCCACGCCCTGATCGAAGGCAAGCGCCGCGGCGTGAAATACGTGGTCGTCACCATGTGCATCGGCGGTGGGCAGGGCGCGGCAGGCTTGTTCGAAGTGGTCTGAGTTCAGGCAAGGCGGCCTGCGCGGCCGCCTTTTTCATTCGCTGCAAAGCAGGGCGATAGCGGTTACAGTGATGCTTTACTTTCATCCCGCACTGACACCATGATCAAGCACATCGTTTTCTGGAAACTCAAGGACCACGCCGAAGGCGCCGACCGGGCCACCAATGCCTTGAAGCTCAAAGCCCTGCTGGACGGCTGTTCCAATGTGGTGCCCGGCATTCTGAAATTCGAAGCCGTCGTCGCCCAGCCCGGCCTGGAAGCCACCTACGACATCGTGCTGTACAGCGAATTCGCCAGCCGCGAAGCGCTCGACGCTTACCAGAACCATCCCGAGCACGTGAAGATCAAGCCGTTTTTTGGGGCGGTTCGTGAAGCAAGGCAATGCATGGATTATGAAATTTAAGACTCGTTAAATCCGGGGTCAGACCCGTCGGGTCTGACCCCGGCCCTTACTTTATGGGCTGAATTTACGTTTGAGAAAGGAGCCCGCATGCCAACCTTCCAACGCATCGTCCTCGCTTCCCGCCCGACGGGCGAAGTGCAACCCGAACATTTTCGTCTTGAAACGCTGGAAATCCCGTCCATCACCGATGGCCAGGTCCTGATCCGCAATCACTATCTGTCGCTGGACCCGTATATGCGCGGGCGCATGAACGAGGGCAAGAGTTATGCCGCGCCGCAAGCCTTGAATGAGACCATGGTCGGCGGCACGGTGGGCGAGGTGATTGCCTCCAGGAATCCCCAGTTTGCCGTGGGCGATATGGTCGAAGGCCGCCTGGGCTGGACGGAAATCGCCGTCTCGGACGGCAGCATCTTGCGCAAGGTCGACACCACGCGCATTCCCGCCTCGGCCTACCTGGGCGCGGTGGGCATGCCGGGCATGACGGCCTGGTATGGCTTGAACCAGATCATGGTGCCCAAGGCCGGCGAAACGGTAGTGGTCTCGGCCGCCAGCGGGGCGGTCGGCAGCGTGGTGGGGCAGCTGGCGAAACTGAAGGGTTGCCGGGTAGTCGGCATCGCCGGCGGTGCCGAGAAATGCGCGTATGTGGTCGACACGCTGGGGTTTGACGCCTGCATCGACTACAAGGCCGGCAAGCTGGAAGCCGACCTGGCGGCAGCCACGCCGGACGGCATCGACGCCGTCTTTGAAAACGTGGGCGGAACCATTTTTGATGCCGTGCTGGCGCGCACGAACGGCTTCGGCCGCATCGCCATCTGCGGCTGGATTGCCGGCTACAACGGCGAAGCGACACCAATCAACAACTTCCGCCTGATCCTCACCAACCGTCTGACCGTGCGCGGCTTTATCGTCTCCGAACATATGGAGTGGTGGCCGCAAGGGCTGGCGGAGCTGGCCGATCTGGTGGCGGCGGACAAGCTGATCTTCCGCGAGTCCGTGGCCGAGGGCCTGGCCAGCGCGCCGCAAGCGTTTATCGGCTTGCTGAAGGGGCAGAACTTTGGCAAGCAGGTGGTGAAGCTGGGGTAATGTGGTTGACACGGGTCTAGCCTTGGTACGCGGCCTGATAAGGTTGACGATGCCCGTTGTTGCTTCTGTCGTTACAGGCGGTAGCAAGCGCATAGACAGCATCTGCACGCTGGCCCCTCCCTGACACCAGCCCGGCCATGCGACAATACCCGCCTGTCTTTTACATCTCATAATCATGACCACTACCACCATCCGCCTCGGCGACTGGGCCACTTTGGGCCAGGACGCATCCGCCATCCGTTTTGAAGTTTTTGTCGATGAACAGAAAGTGCCGGCCGAGATCGAGCTTGACGCCATGGACGCTGTTTGCCTGCATGCCGTTGCCTACGATGAGCAGGGCCGTGCTATCGGCACGGGCCGCTTGCTTCCCGATGGCCATATCGGCCGCATGGCGGTACGCAAGGCGGGGCGCGGTACGGGTGTCGGGGGCGAGATTTTGCAGCTGTTGATGGGCAAGGCGCGTGAGCGGGGCGATGCTTCTGTCGTGCTCAACGCCCAGGCTGCCGCCGCGCCATTCTATGCGCGCCATGGTTTTGTGCAGCAGGGGGAGCAGTTTGAAGAGGCGGGGATTGCGCATGTGGAGATGCGCCTGGAGTTTTAAATAGTGCTGGGGGCAGACCCGTCGGGTCTGACCCCAAATGCGTCAAACGAATCAGTTCTGCGCTTGCGACTGGCGCCATTTATCCAGGATCACCGCCAGCACGATCACCACGCCCTTGGCCACATACTGCCAGAACGACGACAGTCCCAGGATCGTCAAGCCGTTGTTCATCACGCCGATGATCAGGGCGCCGATGACGGTGCCCCAGACGGAACCCACGCCGCCCATCAGGCTGGTGCCGCCCAGCACGACCGCGGCAATGGCGTCGAGTTCATAACCGGTGCCCCAGTTGCCGTTGGCGGCGTACAGGCGGCTGGCCGACATGGCGCCGCCCAGGCCGGCGAACAGGCCGCTGATGGTGTAGACAAACATCAATACCAGGCCAACCTTGATGCCGGTCAGGCGCGCTGCCTGGATATTGCCGCCGACCGCATAGATATGCAGGCCCAGGGTGGTCTTGCGCAAGATGAACCAGGTGATGATGACGACCAGTGCGGCCAGCCAGATCAGCCAGGGGATGGCCAGGAAGCTGCCGTTGCCCATCCATTCGAAGCTGGGGATATCCGTGTTGAGCACGCTGGTGCCGTCGGCCAGCAGATAGGCCGCGCCGCGCAGGGCAGTCATGGTGCCCAGGGTGACGACGAACGGGTTCAGGCCCACCAGCGCCACCAGTGCGCCGTTCAAGGCGCCCAGCAGCAGGCCGACCAGCAGGAAAGTGGGGATCGAGTAGCCGGCGAACTGGGCCGACAGCGACATCAGCATGCCTGCCACGGCCGAGACGGCCAGCACGGAGCCGACCGACAGGTCGATGCCGCTGGTCAGGATGACGAAGGTCATGCCCGAGGCCAGCACGATATTGATCGATACCTGGCGGAAAATGTTCATGGTGTTATTGCTGCTCATGAAGGTCGACTGGCCGTCGCCCGCAAAGTAGACGGTCAGGCCATACATGGCCAGGTACAGCACGATCAGCACGGGCAGCATGCCCAGGCGGCGCATCAGGCCCGAAGCGCTGAACGGTTCGCGGGCGCGCGCGGCGCCGCCGCTGGTGGTAGTGGTAGGGGTAGTCATGATGAATCTCCTTATTGATTTTCTTTAAGCGGCTTCTACCAGGGTGGCGTAGGCGAGGATTTTTTCCTGTGTGATATCGTCGCCCGTGACTTCACCGGTCAGACGGCCTTCGCACATCACCATCACCCGGTCGCAGATACCGACCAGTTCGGCCAGTTCGCTGGAAATGCACAGCACGGCCGTGCCCGCATCAGCCAGCTGGTGGATGATTTTGTAGATCTCGCTTTTCGCGCCCACGTCCACGCCGCGTGTGGGTTCGTCGAGGATCAGCACTTTGGGTTTGATGGCCAGCCAGCGCGCCAGCAAGACCTTTTGCTGGTTGCCGCCCGATAAGCCGCCGACGATGCCTTCCGGGCCCGACACTTTCACGTTCAGGCTGGCAATCGACTCGCGTGCCAGGCTCGTCAAGGCGCCATGGTTGACCACGCCCGCCGTGGCGTGCTGCGACAGGATATTCATCGACATGTTTTCCATCGCCGACAATTGCATGAACAAGCCCAGGCTCTTGCGGTCTTCCGGCAGATAGCCGATGCCGTGGCGTATCGCCACCAGCGGTTCCGTAATCGCCACTTGCTGGCCGTCAAGCCAGACCTGGCCCGTTTGTTTCTTGTCAGCGCCAAAGATCAGCCTGGCCAATTCCGTGCGGCCCGCGCCCACCAGGCCGGCCAGGCCCGCCACTTCGCCTGCATGCAGGGTCAGCGAAGCAGGCTTGACCTTGCCGCCGCTCATGTTTTCCACGCGCAGCCGCTCGGCGCCACGCGTGCTGCGGCGCTGGTGCTGATAAAAATCATCGGCCGAACGGCCCACCATCATTTGCACGACTTTCTTTTGATCGAGCTCATCCTTGCCCAGCTCGCCGACATACGCGCCATCGCGCAGCACCGTGATACGGCGCGCCAGGCGCTCGACTTCGGCCATGCGGTGGCTGATGTACAGCACGGCCAGGCCCTTGTCGCGCTGGGCCTCGATGATGCGGAACAATTGTTCCGTCTCGCGGTCGGACAGGGCGGCCGTCGGTTCGTCCATGATCAGGATGCGGCTCTTGTGCACGAGCGCGCGGGCGATTTCCACCTGCTGCTGCTCGGCAATGGAGAGGCTGCTGACCATGCTGTCGGCATGGAAGCGTGAACCGAGGTCGGCCAGGATGGCGTTGGTGCGTTCGCGCATTTCGGCCGCATTGACGGTCCAGAAGCGGCCTTGTGGTTCGCTGCCCATGAACACGTTTTGCGCCACCGTCATGTTCTTGGCGACACTCAGTTCCTGGTAAATCAGGTTGATGCCCAGCGCGCGTGCTTCGCCCGGGCTGCGGATCTTGATGGGTTTGCCATCGAGCAGGATTTCGCCTGCATCCGGCGTATACACGCCAGACAGGATTTTCATCAGGGTGCTCTTGCCGGCGCCGTTTTCGCCCATCACGGCGTGGATTTCGCCGCTGCGCACCACCAGGCGCACGCCGCGCAGCGCGCGCGTGGCGCCGAAGCGCTTCTCGATGCCGCGCATTTCAAAAATAATATCGTCGCTCATGACGTGTCCTCGCTGTGGAAACTGGGGTTCACCACCGCCATGGCGACGGTGGTGAACCCCGTGTGGTGCAAGCTTGCGTGCTTAGTTTTTCACCCAGCCAGCATAGCTCGCCACGTTTTCCTTGTTGACGATCGGCGTAGGCAGCAGCACCGTCGTCTGTTTCGGCGCGCGGCCATTCATCAGGTCGTAGCCCACTTGCACGGCGTCGGCCGCCATGCGGTACGGGTTTTGCGACGCGGTGGCGGCAAACAGGCCGGCCTTGTTTTTCAGCGCGTTCTGGCCGTCTGGTGCGCCGTCGACAGCCGTGATCAGCTTGATGTCGGTGCGTTTGGCTTGCTTGATGGCCAGTTCGGCGCCGATGCCGGTCGGGTCATTGATGGCGAACACGGCGTCGATCTTCGGATGGGCCGTCAGCAGGTTGGACATCACCGTCAGGCCGCCATCGCGGCTGCCGCCCGCATTCTGGTTATCCGACAAGATTTTAATGTCCTTGAAGCCGGCCAGGGTTTTCTTGCAGCCGGTGACGCGGTCGATCACGGCCGTGACCGGTGGGCCATTGATGATGACCACATTACCCTTGCCATTGATTTGCTTGGCCATGTAGGCGCACGACACGTCGCCCGCCATGGTGTTGTCCGACATCACGGTGGCCGACGCGTTTTGCGCGCCCACGTCGACGGCAATCACGATCACGCCGGCATCGCGGGCTTTTTTCACGGCCGGGCCGATGCCCTTGGAGTCGGCAGCGTTCAGGATGATGATGTCGGTCTTGTTGGCGATAAAGTTTTCGATCTGGTCGACTTGCGTGTTCAAGTCGTACTTGCTCGAGACGGTAGTCACTTTCACGCCAGGGCCGCCGATTTTCTTGGCGCTTTCTTCCGCGCCGCGGCCGATGGCCACGAAGAACGGGTTGGCCAGGTCGCCGACGGTGATGCCGATCGATTTCAATGGCTTGTCGGCGGCAAACGCGCCACAGGCGATGGACATCAGCAGGGAGGCGGTAAGAATCTTTTTCATATGAATCTCCAAGGTTTTTATTGTGTCGAAATAAACGCAGCTACTAGGGTGCAAGGTACAAGGTGTTGCAGGGTGAAAATTGATTTCTTTTTAACTATGACTCATTGTTTGTTATTGATCATTTGCTGCGCAGGGCATTGATCATGGCGTCCAGCTTGCCTGCATCGACGGCGAAGCCACGGATGCCTTCGGCCAGTTTCTCGGTTGCCATCGCGTCGTCGTTCAGGGCGTAGCGGAAGGCCGCTTCGTCGTAATGCACGGCCGCTTGCGGCGCGGCGTTGCCGCCCAGGGCGCGCTCGAACGGCGTGTCGGACGCTTCCAGCTTGGCCAGCAAGTCGGGGCTGATGGTCAGCAGATCGCAGCCGGACAGGGCCGTGATCTGGCCCGTGTTGCGGAAGCTGGCACCCATCACCTGGGTCGCAATGCCATGTTGCTTGTAGTAATCGTAGATGCGCGTGACCGATTGCACGCCCGGATCGTTGGACAGGGAACGTGCCGCTTCGTCCCATGCGGCGCCCGCCGATTTCTTGTACCAGTCGTAGATGCGGCCCACGAATGGCGAAATCAAACGGACCTTGGCGTCGGCGCAGGCGACCGCTTGGCAAAACGCGAACAGCAGGGTCAGGTTGCAAAAGATGCCGTCGCGTTCCAGTTCGCGGGCGGCCTGGATGCCTTCCCAGGTGGCGGCGATCTTGATCAGGACGCGCTCGCGGGCAATGCCGGCCGCTTCGTACAGGGCGATCAGGCGGCGCGCACGGGCCACGGTGGCCTTGGTGTCAAAGCTCAGGCGGGCGTCGACTTCGGTCGAGACGCGGCCTGGCACCACTTTGAGGATTTCCAGGCCGAAGCGCACCAGCACCTGGTCGACGATATCGTCCAGGCTGGCGTCCTGGTGGGCGGCGACCGTGCTTTCCAGCAAGGGCGCATAGTCGGGCTGCAGCACCGCCTTCAGGATCAGCGAAGGATTGGTGGTGGCGTCTTGCGGGGCAAAACGCGCCAGTTGCAGGAAATCGCCGGTGTCGGCGACCACGGTGCTGTGTTGCTTTAATTGTTGCAGTTGATTCATCGCTATTCGTCCTTATAAATGCAGAGCGCAGGAAACTACGCTGCTTGATGTAAAGCCTGTACGGCGGGAAACAGGCTGCGGTACTTTTGATAGCGCACTTGCAAGGCCGCATGTTGTGCGGCATCCGGTGCAAACGTATTCTTGATGGCCAGCCCCGTTTCCAGCTGGCTACGCTGGCCGATGGCGGCAAAGCCCAGCTTGGCTGCGCCTATGCTGGCGGACAACTCGCTGTCATGCAGGGTGCGCATTTCCACGCCCAGTACGTTGGCCAGCAATTGCGCCCAGTACTGGCTGCGCGCGCCGCCGCCGACCAGCAGGCAGTGCGGCACGGTCGCGCCGGTCGAGGTGACGGCCGCCATCGCGTCGCGCAGGGCAAACGCCACGCCTTCCAGCACCGCATAACCGAGTTGCGCGGTATTGCTATCATGGCCCAACTGTAAAAAAGCGCCGCGCACTTGCGGGTCGTTGTGGGGCGTGCGTTCGCCCGACAGGTAGGGCAGGAACAGTGGCGCGGACGATGGCACGCCCTGGGCCAGCGGCAGGGCCGATTCGACCAGCGCCAGCAAGGCGGCCTCGTTCGGCAGTCCCAGCACGCCGGTGGCCCAGCGCAGGCAGCTGGCGCCTGACAAGATGGCGCCCATGGCGTACCAGCGGCCGGGCAGGGCATGGCAGAAGCTGTGCACGCCGGCGGCCGGGTTGCCCAGCGGCTGTTCTGTGACAGACACAATCGCCGCGCTGGTGCCCAGCGAAATAAAGCTGTCGCCGGCGGACACGGCGCCGATGCCGACGGCCGAGACGGGATTGTCGCCGCCGCCGCCAGCCACCACCACGCCGGCAGGCAAGCCCAGCATATTGGCCGCGGTGGCATGCACGGCGCCGGTGGCGGCATCGCCTTCGACCAGCGGCGGCATCTGGTCAGGGCGCAGGCCGCTGGCGGCCAGCATCGGGCCATACCAGGCGCGTTCGGCAATATTGAGCCACAGGGTGCCGGCCGCGTCCGACATGTCGGTAATTTTCTGGCCCGTCAATTGCAGGCGCAGATAGTCTTTCGGTGACAGCACGCAGGCAATCGCGGCGAACGCCTGCGGCTCATGTTCTTGCAGCCACAGCAACTTGGGGGCCGTCAGGCCCGCCATGGCCAGGCTGCCCGTAACGAGAGCAAACGCCGGGTGGTCGTGCGCCAGGGCTGCCGCTTCGACGTGGGCGCGCGCATCGTTCCACAGGATGGCGGGGCGGATGCAGGTATCGTGGTTGTCGAGCAGCACCGCGCCATGCATCTGGCCCGACAGGCCGATGCAGCGGATGGCCGCGTAATCCTGCGGATGGGCAGCGCGCAGCTGGCTCAGGGCTTGCACGCAGGCGGCCCACCAGTCCTGCGGATCTTGTTCTGACCAGCCCGCCTGGGGGCGGCTGACGCCGAGGCGCACGGAAGCCTGGGCGCGGATGGCGCCCTTGCTGTCCATCAGTACGGTTTTCAGTTCGGAAGTGCCCAGGTCGATGCCCAGCGAGATATCCATGTGTTCAGAGGTCGGCATGGTGGAAAAAAGTGTGTTTTTAAGCGCAGCCGCAGGAATTGCGCACGCGCAAGGTTGGCGCCAGGCGGGTCACGTGTTGTTCGCGGCCCGGGTTGGCGATGCGTTCAATTAACAGGTCGACCGCCATCGAGCCCAGTTCTTCCAGCGGCTGGGCCATGACGGTCAGGCGCGGATTGAAATAATCGGCCCAGTCAAAATCATCGAAGCCGGCCAGCGCCACTTCCTGCGGCACGGCGATATGGGCGTCGCGCAGCGCATGCATGGTGCCGATGGTCATCAGGTTGTTGCCGGCCACGATGGCGCTAGGGCGTTGCGCCAGCGCCAGCAATTCACGCGTGGCTGCGCCGCTGCGCGCCAGGTTCGAGTCGCCAGGGCGCACCAGCGCAGGGTCAAAGCTGATGCCGGCGCGCTCCAGTGCCAGGCGATATCCTTCGACGCGTTCATTGGTGGTCGATAACCCTGCCGCGCCGGCAATGAAGCCGATGCGGCGGTGGCCGTGGACTTCGATCAGATGGCCGACCAGCTGCGCCGTGGCTTCGACGTTTTCCACGCCGACCTGGTCAAATGGCAGCGGCGACATGCGGTCGACCAGCACGGAGGCGATCTTGTTGGTGCTCAGGTAATTCAGGGCCAGGTTGTCCGGATCGCCCGAAGGCGCCAGCACGATGCCGTCGACACGGCGCTGGTGCAGGTTTTGCACCACTTTCAATTCCTGGGCCGGGTCATCGTGCGTATCGGAAAACAGCATCATCAAGCCATGCCGCGTGCAGGCAGCCTCGATGGCGCGCACGGTTTCGCTGAAGTAATGGTTGGTGAAGGCGGAAATGGCCACGCCGATGGTGCCGGAGGAAGAACCGGCCAGGGCGCGCGCCAGCATATTGGGCACATAGCCGATCTGTTCCATCGCCGCGTTGACGGCGGCGACAGTTTTCGGGCTGACCTTGCGGGTGCCGTTAATCACGTGGGAGACGGTCGACAACGATACGTCCGCCTTGCGCGCTACATCTTCCATGGTGGCCATGGTGTCTCCAGAATATTCTTGTTGTTCGTGCTATGCGGCTATGTTTTATGCCGCGTTTGAATCTATCGTAAACAAAAGAAAGCGCTTGCGCAAGCGCTTTCTTTTTTCGCGCAAACGTTTTCGTGGCTGAAAAAAACGCATTATTTCACTACGAACAAGATCTGGGGTCAGTCACTTCGTGATCGGAATATCCCCCATTGGGGGACATTCCCCCTACGGGTGACCCCGGTAGTCAAGCTGAGGGGGAGGGAAAGAAAAAAGTTACTGAATCAGCAACTCATGCAACTCGCCCGGCGCATCGGCATACAGCTTGACGACGGTGGAGGTGCGGGTGCCGTAGCCGGGGGTTTCGATGCAGACGGCCGACAGTACGCGTTCGAGGTCGAGCGGCACGCCCGTGTCGGGCAGGCGGAAGTCGGGCGCGCGCGTGGTGTCGGCCAGCATGTCGAAATACGCTTCGTCGGGCGCGCCCTGGCATAGCAGGCTGGCGAACTGGGCCTTGGTTTTCAGCACCTTGGGCCAGGGCGCGTCGAGCAGGGCGTTCGACAAGCCATAGATGCCCGGCGCCAAAGGCTGGCCGTTGCGGGCGTCTTCCTGTCCCCGGTTGGAAAACCAGATCAGGGTGTCGCTATCGCCCAGCACCAGGTTAAAGCCGTTGTAGGCGCCGGCATCCGGCGTGATCTGCGCGATATAGTCTTGCGCCGACATATTGCCCGCCAGGTAGTCCGCCACCAGCGCGCCGCGTGAAGGCGCATCGTCGCGGTGATCCTTGGGGCTGCGGATATTGGTGATGGCGGCAAAGCGCGAACGGCCGCCTTCCTCATGCGGCTGGGTAATGCCCATCCAGCTGCCGCCTGCCTGCAGGTCGCGGCCTGCATAGACTTGCGGGTGTTCAGGCCAGGCGCCGGCGGGCGCGCTGGCGCGGTCATAAAATTCGTCGCGGTTGGCGGCGGCAATCAGCGGCACGTGCGGATTGACTTTCCAGGCAAAGACGATCAGGCACATGGGGGCAAGTCCATGAACACTTCCGTATGGCGCTGGCCATGCGTGAGGGACAGCAAGCCTGCTTGCTCCGTGGCGGCAGCCAGCTCGCCGGCAAAGCCTTCACCGACGACGGGATAGATTTCCATCCATGTCTGCAAGCCATCCCTGGACTCGGGGCGGCGCTTGAGTTGCGGCGCCACGCCCGACTGTGCCGCCAGTTTGGCCTGCAGGGCGCGCACCCGCGCTTCCAGCGCTTGCGCGTGCTCGTCTTTTACCTGGTAATAAATATACAGATCGTTCATGGCCGGCTCACAGGTCCAGTGCGTCGAGCACGTAGGGCATGGCCAGCAATTGCACGGCGGCGCCCTGGGCCGAGCCCAGGCGTACGGCGCCCGCTTCGGTGTTGCCTTGCTCGATGGCGGCCAGCTTCATTTCCACCAGCGCATCGACGCCGCCGGCGCCATTTGCTGCGGCGTTGACGATCATGCCGCATGGTTGTTCGGGATCACTGAGAGCGAACAGTTCGTTGCCGGCCTGTGCGCCGGCATCCGCGATGCTGACCAGGGTAGTGCGGCGCTTGAGCTTGCCCAGGTATTGGCTGCGCGCAACGATTTCCTGTCCCGGGTAGCAGCCTTTCTTGAAGTTCACGCCGCCGAGCAACTCGAAGTTGACCATTTGCGGCACGAACTGTTCTTGCGTCGGCAAACTGATTTGCGGCACGCCCGCATGGATTTCCGACAGGCGCCAGGCGTCATTGCCGCCCTTGTTCAGCGTGCCGGCCAGTTGCGGCCACACTTCACGGGCCGTGGCGGCGGAAACGATCCATTCGTAGCGCGGCTGGCCAAAGGCATCGGCCACGCGCAGCAAAGTGCCCAGCGCATGCTCGACCTTGCTGAAAGGCGCCGCTGGCAGGGTTTCAAACCAGGCGGATAACGCCGCGTTGGCGCGCTGGCCACCGAGGCCCAGCACGACTTGCGTCGCTTCATCGCCGGCAGCGTCATGCAGCTTGGCCTTGGCGCGCAGCACGAACATCTGCAAGCGCTTCTGGATGGCGGGCTGTATGGTGCGCGGCAATTGCAGATAAATGGTGGTGGCATTGCGCCACATCAGAAAACTGGCCAGCAAGCGGCCTTTTGGCGTGCAATAACCGGCCAGGCGTACTTGCTGCTGGTTCAGGTGTTCCACGTCATTGGTCAATTGGCTGTGCAGGAAACTGGCTGCATCGTCGCCAGTAATGCCGATCAAGCCCTGGTCGGTGACGGCGGAGACGAAGCCGTCCTGCAACTGGGCCGTGGTCAGGGGCTGGCCGAAATCGGCGATGTGGGTGTCAGGCACGGCACCGTCCAGCTGAGTGGAACGGGCGCCTTGCGCGATTAAAAATTGATTCCAGTTATCCATATTTTCCATTAGATCAGCGATTAAGCATTATCATTACGGGTTCATTATAGTGATGTCGCGAAAATCGCGTTGGCACTGGCAAGAATTGCTGTTTTTTACGGTGCTTTTATTCACAAATGTACGATCAAGTGTTTGCTTAAACGAAGTTGAGTATCAGCCATCTTTGGATGGGATGGAATAACTCGCATAACAAGAATTGGAACAATGGCTTTCTTTAAAAACCTGGTAGTCAGTTCAGTGATTGTCGCCATCGGTGCTGGTGGCGGTTTTGTGTATTGGGCGCAGCAACCGATCACCACCGAAGGCGATGCGATCCCGTTTGCGATCACGCCCGGTAGCGGCGCGCATGCGGCGGGACAGCAGATGGCGGACGCCGGCGTGCCCATCACGCCTATCCTGTTCAACCTGCTGGCGCGCCTGGAAGGCAAGACCTCGAAAATCAAGGCGGGTTCCTACGAGCTGAAACCGGGCACCACGCCGCAGCGCCTGATCACGCAGCTGGCGCGCGGAGAATTCGCACAGGAATCGCTGACCATCATCGAAGGCTGGACTTTCAAGCAGATGCGGCTGGCGATGGCCAACCATCCTGGCCTGAAGCACGATACGGAAACGCTGAGCGATACGGAACTGATGTCGAAAATCAGCCCCGAATATCCGCAGCCGGAAGGCTTGTTCTTCCCGGACACCTATCTGTTTGCCAAGGGCGCCAGCGAGATGCAGATCTTCAAGCAAGCCCACGTGGCGATGATCGGCCGGCTGATGGAAGCGTGGGACAAGCGCGATCCGGCCTTGCCATACAAAAATCCCTACCAGGCGCTGATCATGGCGTCCATCGTGGAAAAGGAAACGGGGCAGAAATCCGAGCGGGCCATGATTGCCGGCGTGTTCGTCAACCGCCTGAAAACAGGCATGCTGCTGCAGACCGACCCGACCGTGATCTATGGCATGGGCGACAAATACCAGGGCAAGATCCGCAAACGCGACCTGGAAGCGGACACCCCGTACAATACCTATACGCGCGGCGGCTTGCCGCCCACGCCGATCGCCTTGCCGGGCGCGCAATCGCTGACGGCAGCGCTGGCGCCGGCCCGCACGCAAGCGCTGTATTTCGTGGCGCGCGGTGATGGCACCAGCCAGTTCTCGGCCAATTTGCCGGACCACAACCGCGCCGTGAACCAGTACCAGCGCTAACATCGCTTCTTATTATTAGTAAAGACGTTTCATGACACAACAACATCAAGCCCGCTTCATCACCTTCGAAGGCATCGACGGCGCGGGCAAGTCCACGCATATCGGTTTTGTGACCGACTACCTGCGCCAGCGCGGTATCGAACTGGTTTCCTCGCGGGAACCGGGCGGCACCCAGCTTGGTGAAAAACTGCGCGAACTGCTGCTGCATGAAAAAATGCACCTGGAAACGGAAGCCTTGCTGATGTTCGCCAGCCGTCGCGAACATATCGCGCAAGTGATCGCGCCAGCCCTGGAGCGTGGCGAGTGGGTCATTTCCGACCGTTTCACGGACGCCAGCTTTGCCTACCAGGGCGGTGGCCGTGGTTTGAATATCAGCAAGATGGAAGCACTGGAAGCGTGGGTCCATCCGCAGCTGCAGCCGGATCTCACTTTCCTGTTCGACGTGCCGCTGGCCGTGGCCCGTGCACGCCTGGACGCTACCCGCGCGCTGGATAAATTCGAGCAGGAGCAGGCCGACTTCTTTGCCGCCACGCGCAATGAATACCTGCGCCGCGCCGCGCAGTTTCCTGAACGTTTCCGCATCATCGATTCCACGCAAAGTATCGCCGATATCCAGCTGCAACTCGCGCAACTGCTGGATAATCTGCTTGAACAAAGCCTGGCAAGTAACTGATTTACAAAGAATATAATGACTAGTCAACTTTACCCATGGCAGCAGGATGCGTGGCAGCAATTGCAGGCCTTGCGCCCGCGCATGCCGCACGCCATCCTGTTCCATGGCGCGCAAGGCATCGGCAAGGCAGACTTTATCGAGCTCTTTGCGCAAGCGCTGCTGTGCGAAAACGTGCGTGCCGATGGCCATGCCTGCGGCGCCTGCGCTTCCTGCGGCTGGTTTAGCCAGGGCAACCATCCCGACTACCGCCGGGTGCGTCCGGAAGCGCTGGAAGACGAGGTCGCCGATGAGGGCGAAGGCGAGGGCGAAGGCGCCAAGAAGGCGGCCAAGAGCAAGACGCCATCGAAAGACATCAAGATCGAGCAGATCCGCAATCTGGCCGATTTCATGAATATTTCCACCCACCGCCAGGGCTTGCGGGTGGTGGTGCTGTATCCGGCCGAGGCGCTCAATACGCCGGCCTCGAACGCCTTGCTGAAAACCCTGGAAGAACCGCCGCCGGGCACCTTGTTCCTGCTGGCATCGAACAGCCTGGACCGTTTGCTGCCGACGATATTATCGCGTTGCCGCAAGTTTGCCTTGCCGATGCCCAGCCACGAA
This sequence comes from Janthinobacterium sp. Mn2066, assembly GCF_049319705.1. NCBI lineage: Bacteria > Pseudomonadati > Pseudomonadota > Betaproteobacteria > Burkholderiales > Oxalobacteraceae > Janthinobacterium > Janthinobacterium sp. Mn2066. The sequence continues at coordinate 165,248 of NZ_JBMOUF010000011.1, forward strand.
CAGGCGCTGGCCTGGCTCAAGGGACAAGGCTTGAACGATGCCGACAGCTGGCTGCGCGAGCAGGGCGGCGCACCGCTGGCAGCCCTGGCCCAGTCCGAATCGGGCGGCCGCGAAGAGACGGAACAGCTGTTGCAGGTGCTGGCGCACCCCGGCGTGGAAGCAGCGTTGAAGGCGGCGGACAAATTGCAGAAAGCACCGCTGGCGCCCCTGGTCGCGTCCCTGCAGCGCTGGCTGTATGATCTGTTTTCGATCAAGCTGTCGGGCGCCATCCGCTATTACCCGCGCCACCGGCGCGAGCTGGAAGCCCTGGCCGCACGCATCCATGTCAGCAAGTTAATGGCCGCCATCAAGGCCGCCAACGAACGCCGCGCGATTGCCGAGCACCCTTTGTCGCCGAAGCTGTTCCTGGAAGACATGCTGCTCGATTACGCCTCAAATTGTCAGTGAAATCAATTATTTAAACCCATCACTTCATCCATAACATGAGCTACCGTCACCGCATCGCCACGCTTGCCGACCTGCCTGCCATCGTCGCCATCTACAACACCACGATCGCTTCGCGCGAAGTGACGGCCGATACGGAGCCCGTCACGGTCGAGTCGCGCCTGGCCTGGTTCCATGAGCATACGCCCGAGCGCCGTCCGCTGTGGATCATCGAAGCGGCCGACGATACCTCGCCTGAGCCTGTGCCTTTGGGCTGGTTGTCGTACTCCAACTTCTATGGCCGCCCGGCGTATTCGGGCACGGCCGAGTTGTCTGTCTACATCGCCGAAGCGGCGCGCGGCAAGGGCATCGGCGCTTACGGCCTGACGCAGGCGATCGCCCACGCACCCTCGGTGGGCGTGCATACGGTGCTGGGTTTTATCTTCGGCCACAACGCCCCCAGCCTGGGTTTGTTCAAGAAGTTTGGTTTCGAGATCTGGGCCAACCTGCCAAAAGTGGCGAACCTGGACGGCGTCGAGCGTGACCTGATTATCCTGGGCAAGCGGGTAGGCTAAGCAAGCCGGGCGTGCTACAGTGCAGGCAACTGTCTTGAACGGAGATCACATGAAACGCGTCACTGGCATCGGCGGCATTTTCTTCCACGCACAAGACCCGGCTGCGCTGCGCGCCTGGTATCAGCGCCACCTCGGCATCGACGTGCAAGCCTGGGGCGGTGCCGCGTTTTCCTGGAATGATGCCGGCGGCAGCACCATCTGGTCGGTGGGCGGGGATCGCGAGCAATTCGCCCCCGGCAAGGCGTCCTTCATGATCAACTACCGCGTCGATGACCTCGATGCCTTGCTGCAAGCCTTGCGCGACGAAGGCTGCACCGTGCTGGACAAGGCGCCCGATTCGGAATACGGCCAGTTCGGCTGGGTTATTGATCCCGAGGGTAACAAGGTTGAATTGTGGCAACCGCCGCAGGGGCAATAGCCGCGTAGGGCTAGCAGTGCCGGGGTCAGGCCCCGGCCGAACTCGGCGTCCCCGCCTGACCCCAGGGTTTGCTTTTGGAGTAAAAATGACGCTAACTGGGCGAGATTGACCGCGAACGGTGAGATTGTCCGGCGCAAAAAATCGAGATCTATACCTATCGGCAATAAGATAGAGGAAGGTAAGCCAGTTTCCCCGCCCTCCGGTACAATCCTGCCTTATGTATATCGATTCCCATTGCCATATCAATTTCCCCGAGCTGGCTGCTCGCATGCCCGAGATTCTTGCCAAGATGGCCGAGAACAAGGTGACGCACGCCTTGTGCGTGTCGGTCGACTTGCCGGACTTTCCGCAGGTGCTGGCGCTGGCCGAACAGTATCCGCATATTTTTGCGTCCGTCGGCGTGCATCCCGATTACGAGGATACGCCTGAACCGTCCGTGGAAGACCTGGTGCGCCTGGCCGACCATCCGAAAATCATCGCCATCGGCGAGACGGGCCTCGATTATTTCCGTTTGACCGGTGACCTGGAGTGGCAGCGCGAGCGTTTTCGCACGCACATCAAAGCTTCAAGAATCACGCGCAAGCCCTTGATTATTCACACAAGGGCAGCCAGCGAAGACACCATCCGCATCATGCGCGAAGAGGGCGCCGGCGTGGCGGACGGCGGCGTGGCTGGCGTCATGCATTGCTTCACCGAATCCCTGGAAGTGGCGAAAGCGGCCATCGAGATGGGCTTTTATATTTCGTTTTCCGGTATCGTCACGTTCAAGAGCGCCAAGGACTTGCAGGCCGTCGCGCTGGAAGTGCCGCTCGAACGCATCCTGATCGAGACGGACTCGCCTTACCTGGCGCCCGTGCCGTTCCGTGGCCGCATGAACGAACCCGGTTATGTGGCCCATGTGGCCGAGTATCTGTCGACCCTGAAAGGCATCCCGCTGGCCCAGGTGGCAGAGCAGACGACTGAGAATTTCTTCAAATTATTCAATCAGGTACGGTGATTATTTCATGTTAAATCGAGCTCTGCGCACGGCCATCGCGGCCACCTTGATGGTCTCCGCAACGGTTGTCCAGGCAGCGCCCGATCCCGTGTCCTTCTTCCGCGCCGTGTCGGTCGACAATGCCAACGGCGTGCGCGATATGCTGGCCGACGGCATCGATCCCAACCTGATCTCCACGGTGTACGATGAACCCGCGCTGGTGCTGGCCGTGCGCGATGATGCCGACAAGGTCTTCCAGGTTTTGCTGAATACGCCCGGCATCAACCTGGAAACCCCGGCTGCAAATGGCAATACAGCCTTGATGCTGGCGGCCTACCGGCACAAGCAGGCGCTGGTGGAAGCCTTGCTGGCCAAAGGCGCCAAGGTCAACCAGCCTGGCTGGACGGCCTTGCACTATGCGGCCTCGGCCGGCGACTTGCCGATCATGAAGATTTTATTCGACCGCCAGGCCGCGGTCGATGCGCGCGCCACCACCAATATCACGCCGCTGATGTTTGCCGCCCGCGAAGGACAGGAAGAGGCGGTCAGGCTGCTGCTGTCCTGGGGCGCCGACCCCAGCCTGAAGAGCGACCATGGCTGGACTGCCGACCAGTTTGCGCTGGCGGCGGACAAGCCCCGCGTGGCGGCCATGATCAAGGCGGCGCAACAGGCGCGCGCAGCCCGCAAGTAACAAGACAAGTAATTGCATCGTTACTAATGGTTTCCATGCCAGCGCTGGAAGTGGCATGGAATTGCCTCTCATCTCAGCCCTTTGTCCTTGCTCCTGATTAACGATAATGATCTCGTCGCATTAATCGGGAGATCTTTCGCATGGCACACAATACGCACGTCAGGCGCCGGCTGTTTTGTCGCCGCCCCTCACGCAGCCCCTGCGATCTCACTGCTTTCTGGAACGACAAAATTGATCGGCCATCGGAGCCAGGCTCCAAGAGGACAGATATGCTGAATGAACGAGAAATTGAAAGTTGTTATCTGGGGCAATTTATCCCCGTGCATTACCACCACAATATGCTGATGGACCAGAACCGCATGCATGGCTTCAAGTCGGCCATCGATTATGCGGTCAAGCCGGGCATGAAGGTGCTGGAACTGGGCGGCGGTACGGGCGTGCTGTCCTGGTTTGCGGCGGCAAAGGCGGACAAGGTGTGGTGCGTGGAGTTCAATCCGGACATGGTGAAAGAAGCGCGCAAGATGCTGGCGCTCAACCCCAACGGTGAAAAAGTCGAAGTCGTGCATGCGGATGCATTTGAGTATCTGCCGCCCGAACCGGTCGATGTGGTCATTTGCGAAATGATTCATGTGGGCATGTTGCGTGAAAAGCAGGTGGAAGTGATCGAATCGTTCAAGCGCCGCTACCTGGCGCGCTTTGGCGGCCCGCTGCCCTTGTTCTTGCCGGAAGCGGTGATCATGGCCGTGCAGCCGATGCAGCAGGAATACGATTTCGAAGGTTTCCATGCGCCCATCGTGCAATTCCAGGAAACCACGGCGATCCACCCCGGCGTGCTGGAACTGGCGCCGCCGTCCGTCTACAGCATCATCGACTTCACGCAGCCGGTCGATGGCGTATTCGGCTTCGATGGCAAGTTCGTGGTCGAGCGCAGCGGCACGTTGAATGCCTTGCGTTTCGTCACCAAGAATATCCTGGCCGTGGTGCCCGAGCGTTCGACCACCATCGACTGGCTCAACCACTATATGTGCTTGCCGCTGGCCACGCCAATCGCCGTGAAAGCCGGTGATGTGCTGCAAGTGCGTTTCCAGTACCGCGCCGGTGGTTCGATTCCTTCGCTGGAAGCATCGATGCAAGCCCAGGTGGTGTATGACGCCAGCCTGCAGCCGGCGGTGCACAATCCCGTCTATGCCTGATGCATTAACAGACTGACAGGCTGGTTTTTTAGACAAGGCCGCAGGCATTTCCTCCTGCGGCCTTTGTCCATTCAGAGTATATTGCGTGCTTTATCACTGAACAGCTTTACTATCATGGAACAGATCGATCAGCGTTACCTCGTGCAGCAAAACAAAATCAGCGACGGCGAGACCAAGCCGCCCGTGTTTGCCAAGGTAATGCGCAGCAAGGAAGGCGTGTTTGAAGGCGTGTCCTTCATCAAGTCAAAAGACAAGGCCACGGTGATGACCATCGCCGACGCCAACCAGGCCATCAAATGGGCCACCAGCAAGAAGCCGAACGCGCACGAATACGTCACCAAGATCATCTGCGTCGGCCAATAGGAACATCTGTCAAAACCTGCTGCGCGCCGGTTTTGTCAGATGTTGTAACGTTGTAGTTGTGCGCAGCTCATTCCAGCTTTAATCCCGTTCATCCCGTCTGCATGCAGTTCGTCGCATGGCGATTGTTGTCGTCGCAGCGCTTTTATATAGTGTGCTCACAGTAGCGGGATGAGCCAGACAGCTTGCCCCGCTCATTAATTTTTGGAAATGGGAGAGTGTGATGCTGGGATTCGTGCTGTGGCTGCTGTTGTTGATGGTGTGCTGGCCGCTGGCCTTGCTTGCCCTGGTGCTGTATCCGCTGGCCTGGCTGGTGCTGCTGCCATTTCGATTGATCGGCATCGGCGTGGAAGGCGTGTTTGAGTTGCTGCGCGCTATCGTCATGTTGCCAGCCCGTGTGCTGGGTGGCGGCCGACGTTAAGGACACCTAACCAAACCTACTACGCGTCGGTATAGGCGACCTGCGATGCTCACCGTACCTTCGTACGGTTGCGCTTCTTAGTCACCTCTCCCTTCCGCTCGCTACGGTTTTGTTAGGTGTTGTAAATTTTCTCCATAAAAAATGGCGCCGTCGGCGCCATTTTTACGTCTAGAAGTCCACCAGGAACCCGCCGCCCAGCGATTTCTGCGAGTAGTTATAGTCGATCAGGCTTTGTCCATACCCTGAAAACAGTTGCAGATAACCTTTCAGGTTGGCTTTCAGCGGGAAAGCCCAGCCTGCCTGCACGGAGCCGTGGCGCTTGCTGAAGTTGCGCCGCGCCGTGACGGAGAATTCATGGCCGTCGTTGCGGTAGCTGACCTTCACGTCGCCATGGCCCATGTAGTCGACGATGTCGAGATTGTCATTGTCCTTTACGCCGTTGTCGAGGCGGCGCCAGATGCGCGCGGCAACCGCCACATTTTCATGTTCCATGCCCAGTTCCGCATACAGCCGGTTCCAGCTGCGCGACAGGGTCGAGGTCTGGCCGTTGGACTGGTGCACCAGGCCCAGGTTCAGGTATTTGAAGTCCAGCCCCGCCAGTGATTTGTTGATCGGCATGACCAGCATGACTTCCGGCTGGTAGTTGGTTTCGCGGAAAGGGCTCGATTCCTTGCGGTTATAGGCTTGCCAGAAACTTTGCTGCGTGTAGCCAAACCACATATCGATCGGCGTGCCGGCGATGTCTTCCATCATCTTCATCTTGAAGCTCAGCTGGTACGTCAGCTCCACGTGCTGGCTCTTGATGCCGCCCGGAGTGAAGTCCTTGAACGGTTCATCGTTCGAGGAGGTGCTGTAATTGGCCAGCAACAGGTAATTGTCGCGATGGGGGCGGAAATTGAACAGGCCCCGCTTGGAAGCGTCATCGAGTTCCCATAATTGCGTCAGGCGCGAGATCGGCGCTTCCGGCGGCGCTGCGCCGGCCTGGGCCACGACAGGGATGGCGGCGTTGACGGCGTCCGGCGTGACGATGGCGGCCGGATTGGTGGCGGAACCGGTGGTCGAAGCGGCGGCCACTGCCAAGGTGGCCGCCGTGGCTTGCGGATTGCCGCCATTGGCGATCGTTGCTTCTTCGACGGCCTTGGCCAGTGTGTCAAAACAGCCGAGGCGGGCGCTGGCGTCGCCGAGCACGGCGCAGCGCTGCATCTGTTGTTCCAGTTCGCCGGCCATGGCAAATGCTGGCGAGGCCAGCAAGGTAGTCAGGATGATGTTTCTTATTTCAATTTTCATAGGCGCCATAGCAGGGAGGGGACGACAGCAGTGAAACCGATCATTGATGCTGATCAAAGTTTTGTTACTTGTGCATGGAAAGTATAGCGGAAACCCTTTTTTTCCTGCTCAGCTAGCGTGCGCGGCCCATCCCGCTTCGAGCGCACCCGAAATCGGCCCTGTCACACCTGTGAAATCGATGTCTGCTACACTGAAAAAACGACACGTGCTCCGGGCATTTCCCGCCTGACGTCGCGTGCACCATGGCTAGCAATGGAGATTGTGATGACCCGCAAAACACCTATCGAGCGCTACCGCAACATTGGCATCAGCGCCCACATCGACGCCGGCAAGACCACCACTACCGAGCGTATCCTGTTCTATACCGGCGTGAACCATAAAATAGGCGAGGTGCATAACGGCGCCGCCACCATGGACTGGATGGAGCAGGAGCAGGAGCGGGGCATCACGATTACCTCGGCCGCCACCACCGCCTTCTGGAAAGGCATGGCCGGCAATTTCCCCGAACATCGCATCAACATTATCGATACGCCGGGCCACGTGGATTTCACCATCGAGGTGGAGCGCTCGATGCGCGTGCTCGACGGCGCCGTGATGGTGTATGACGCGGTGGGCGGCGTGCAGCCGCAATCGGAAACCGTGTGGCGGCAAGCCAATAAATACCATGTGCCGCGCATCGCCTTCATCAACAAGATGGACCGGGTGGGCGCCGATTTCCTGCGCGTGCGCCAGCAGATCCGCGACCGCCTGAAAGGCGTGGCCGTGCCTATCCAGCTGCCGATCGGCGCCGAAGACCATTTTACGGGCGTGATCGACCTGGTCAAAATGCGCGCGATTACCTGGGACGACGCCAGCCAGGGCGTGCAGTTCAGCTATGGCGACATCCCCGCCGCCCTGCAGGAAGAGGCGCAGCAGTGGCACGACAACCTGGTCGAGCAGGCGGCCGAAGCCACGCCGGAATTGACGGAGCGCTACCTGAATGGCGACAGCTTTACGGAAGCGGAGCTCAAGCAAGCCTTGCGCGCGCGCACCATCCGCAATGAAATCGTGCCCATGCTGTGCGGCAGCGCCTTTAAAAACAAGGGCGTGCAGGCGATGCTGGACGCCGTCATCGAATACCTGCCGTCGCCGCTGGAAGTGCCGCCCATCATGGGCCACGATGAACACGACAACGAGGTGGAGCGCCATCCGGCCGACGATGAACACTTTTCGGCGCTGGCCTTCAAGATCATGACCGACCCGTTCGTGGGCCAGCTGACGTTTTTCCGCGTGTATTCGGGTGTGGTGAACTCGGGCGACATGGTCTACAACCCCACCAAGAGCGCGCGCGAGCGGCTGGGGCGCATCCTGCAGATGCATGCGAATGAACGCAAGGAAATCAAGGAAGTGTATGCGGGCGACATTGCCGCCGCCGTGGGCCTGAAAGCAGTGACCACGGGCGATACCCTGTGCGCGATCGATCACATCATCGTGCTGGAAAAGATGATTTTCCCGGAACCCGTGATCTCGCAGGCGGTCGAGCCTAAAACCAAGCCGGACCAGGAAAAGATGGGCATCGCCCTGAACCGGCTGGCGCAGGAAGACCCGTCGTTCAAGGTGCATACCGATGAAGAGTCGGGCCAGACCATCATGTCGGGCATGGGCGAGCTGCACCTGGAAATCCTGGTCGACCGCATGCGGCGCGAATTTGGCGTCGAGGCCAACGTGGGCAAGCCGCAGGTGGCCTACCGCGAAACCATCACGCGCACGGTGGAAGATATCGAAGGCAAGTTCGTCAAGCAATCGGGCGGGCGGGGCCAGTACGGCCACGTGGTGCTCAAGCTCGAACCGCTGGAGCCGGGGACGGGCTACCAGTTTGTCGACGCCATCAAGGGCGGCGTGGTGCCCCGTGAATTCATCCCGGCCGTGGATAAAGGCATCCTGGAAACCCTGAAATCAGGCGTGCTGGCCGGTTATCCGGTGGTGGACGTGAAGGCAACCTTGACGTTCGGCTCCTACCACGATGTTGATTCGAATGAAAACGCGTTCCGCATGGCCGGTTCCATCGCCTTCAAGGATGGCATGCGCAAGGCGGCGCCCGTGTTGCTGGAACCGATGATGCAGGTCGAGGCGGAAACGCCGGAAGACTTCATGGGCAACGTGATGGGCGACCTGACGGCGCGGCGCGGCATGGTGCAGGGCGTGGACGACATCCCCGGCGGCACCGGCCGCATCGTGCGCGCCCTGGTGCCACTGGCTGAAATGTTCGGCTATTCGACCACCCTGCGTTCATTGACGCAGGGCAGGGCGACCTACACCATGGAGTTCAAGCATTATGCGGCCGTGCCCAAGCATATATTGGAGCAGGTGGCGGCGGCGGGGAAGGCGAAGTAAGGACTGTGGAGTACTCGATCAGGTAGCGTCCGCCTATGTGGCAAAGTAAGGCTGGGGTCAGACCCGACGGGTCTGACCCCGGATGTCGTTTGAGTTCAATGGATGGTTCAATGCGCGAGGTTCTGCGCAATAATCGTATCCGCCATTTTCACCGCCTCATCCACCGGCTGGCTCAAGGCCTTGGTCGTGTACACGGTAGCCGCTACCATCGGCTGGTCCAGGGTGGCGCCCTCGCCATGGCTGGTGTCGACCGTGACGGTGGTCGACAGGCCGATGCGCAGCGGGTGGGCGGCCAGTTCCTTCGGATCGAGCGCGATGCGCACCGGCACGCGCTGCACCACCTTGATCCAGTTGCCGGTGGCGTTTTGCGCCGGCAGCAGGGAAAACGCGCTGCCGGTGCCGGCCGACATGCCTTGCACCTTGCCGTGGTACACCACCTTGCTGCCGTACAGGTCGGTCTCGATGGTGGCGGCCTGGCCCACGCGGATATTGCGCAATTCCGATTCCTTGAAGTTGGCGTCGACCCACAGCTGGTCCAGCGGCACGATGGACATCAGCGGCGTGCCTGGCGTGACATGGCTGCCCAGCTGCACATTGCGCTTGGCCACATAACCTGACACGGGCGCGATGACGGCGTTGCGGCGCACGGCCAGCCAGGCTTGCACCAGATCATCCTTTGCCGACAGCACGGCCGGGTGGCTGGCCAGCAGCACGCCCGCCACGCCGGCGCGCATGGAATCGGCCTGGCGCTGGGCCACCGTCAAGGCAGCCCTGGCGTCATCCACGGCTTGTTTGGCATGCGCCAGGTCTTCGCCGGAAATCGTATGGTCGGCTGCCAGCGGCGCGCGGCGGGCCAGGTTGCCCTGCGCCGTAGCCAGCGCCAGGCGGCGCTGTTCGACCACGGCGTCGTATTGCGCCACGCCCGTATAGCGCTCGCGCTCCTGGCGCACCACATTGCCCAGGCGTGCCTGGGCCTGGCTCAGCGCCAGGTCGGCGTCGATGCCGTCCAGGGTGATCAGCGGGGCGCCGGCCTGCACCATTTGCGTTTCGTCGGCGCGGATTTCATTGACGTTGCCCGTCACTTGCGACGACAGGGTGACCAGGTTGCCGCCCACGTAGGCGTTGTCCGTTTGTTCTTCCTTCGACAGCACCAGCTTGTAGTAGCCGGCCCAGCCCAGGCCCGCCAGCACGAACAGGCCGGTGATGCCCAGCAAGACTTTCTTGCGTTTGTTATTGCCTTCAACAGGCGTATCGGAAGCGGTATTGCTATTGTTATCGTTGCTCATGATGAATTCTCTAGTCTGCAATGTTTAGTGTGAAGCTGTCGAGGATGCTGCTGCCGTGCTGGTGTCCGGAAAATCGCTGGCGCCCCGGTAGCCGCCACCGAGGGCCAGGTTCAGGCTGATTTCCGCGTTTTGCCGCTGTTGTTGTAATTGCATCAACAAGTCTTGCTGGAAGCGTACGGTCATTTCCGCACTCAGCTGGGTGGCGCGGTCGGCCAGGCCCTGTTTCAGACGGGCATTGGCGTTGCTCAATTGTTTTTCGCTGGTGCGCATGTTTTCCTCTTGCAGGCGCAGCTGGCTATCCACGCCCTGTAGCTTGGCGCCGGCCTGGGCCACGTCGCGCACCACGTTGAACACGCTCTGGTTGTAATCGGCGATCAGTTCGTTGCGTTCCGTGCGCGCGCCCCCCAACTGCGCCTGCAGCCGGCCGGCATCGAACAGCGGTAGCGACAAGGCGGGGCCGATAAACAGGGTGCGGCTGCCAGACTCCAGCAGCTTGCCCAGTTTGACGGCATCGAGGCCAAACGAGGCGCCCAGGTCGATATCGGGATAAAACGCGGCCTTGGCGGCATCGATGCGGCTCATGGAAGCTTGCACCCGCCAGCGGGCCGCCTGCAAGTCGGGCCGGCGCGCAAGCAATTCCATGCCCAGCTTGCCTGGCATGGCGTGCGGTAATGCCGCAGCCTGGCGCGGCTGCAAATTGGCCAGCGCGGTGCTGTCGGCGCCCAGCAGCGCGCGGATGGCTTCGCGCTCGGTGATGATCTGCGTTTCCAGCAAGGCGATCTGCTGCTGTATCAAGCTCAAGCGGGTTTGCGCCGACAGGTGTTCATCGTTCACGCCCAGGCCGTTGGCGATGCGCTTTTCCTTGTCGGCCACCAGGTCTTGCTGCAGTTTCACCAGCGCATGCAGGTTATCCATGCGCGCCCAGTTGGTCTGGATGCTGAAATAGTGCTTGGCGATTTCGGCGGCCAGCATCTGTTCCGACATGGCGAATTCGGCGCGGCGCGCATTGACTTCGCCCAGCGCCGAAGCGATTTGCGCCTTGTGCTTGCCCCACCAGTCCAGGTCGTAATGGGCTTGCATGCCGACTGTTTCTTCCGAGTAGTAGCTGCCGCCGATGGGGGCGGGGAACAGGCCATTGCCCGAATAGCGCTGGCGGTTGGCGTTGGCCGTCAAGCTGACGTTGGCGTCGCGGTCGGCATGCTGGTAGTCGAACGCGGCCTGGGCCGAATTGATGCGCGCATTGGCCACGTCCAGGCTGGGGCTGGCAGCCAGCGCCTGGCCGATCAAGCCGTCCAGCTGATCGTCCTGGAACTGGCGCCACCACTGGGCGGCGGGCCAGCCTTCGCTGGCCAGGTGGATATCGGCCGCCAGCTGCACCTTGGCCAGGTCTTGCTGCGGCAACACTTGCGTATCGGGCGGAATGCTGGCGCAGCCGGCCAGGGCCAGGCTGAATGCCAGTACGGTCAGTGAAAATTTCATCGTTTCTTTTTGCATGGTGCTTACTCCATGGCCGCGTGGTCTACCACGACAGGCGCATTTTTCTTTGGGGGACGGATCAGTAACAGCAGCGGCAGGACGAGGATGGTCAGCCACATCATCATCCAGAAGTCATCGAGGTAGGCAATCATCGACGCCTGCCGCGTGATTTCATTATTCAGGGCCGCCATGCCGGTAGCGGTGCTCAGGTTAAACACGCTGGCAATGCCCGGATCTTGCAGGGCCGGATTGGCGATCGTGATGTGTTCCGTCAGCGAGGCATGGGCGATTTGCGTGTTGCGCACCAGCAGGGTTTGCACCAGCGCAATACCGATACTGCTGCCGATATTGCGCACCAGGCTGTAGATCGCCGTGCCTTCGGCGCGCATCTCTGGCGACAAAGTGGCAAACGTGGCCGCGCTCAGCGGCACGAACACCAGGCCCAGGCCGATGCCCTGGATAATGCCGTTCCACACCACCGTGCTGGGCACCAGGGTCAGGGTGAAATTAGCCATTTGCCACAGAGAAAACGCGGTAATCGAAAAGCCCGCCGCCAGCAGCATGCGGGTATCGATCTTGCCCGTCACCTTGCCGACCACCAGCATCGCCATCATCGTGCCCAGGCCGCTGGGCGCCGTGACCAGGCCGGCAATCGCCGCTGGATAGCCCATCAAGCCTTGCAGCATCGATGGCGTCAAAGCGCGGGTGGCGAACAGCACCAGGCCGACGATAAAGATGAACAGCAAGCCGCTGACATAGTTCGAGTTTTTCAGCAGCCGGTAGTCGAGGAAAGACTTGCCGGCCGGGCGCAGCGCTGTGTGGGCGATGAAATAGCACAAGCTCATGGCCAGCACGATGGCTTCGATCCACGTTTCCGTCGAAGAAAACCAGTCATTCTGCTCGCCCCGGTCCAGCAGCATCTGCAGCGCGCCGATGGCCAGGCTCAGGGTGGCGAAACCGAACATGTCAAAGCTCATGCGGCCCTTGGGCGCATCTTTGCGGATATAGCGCCAGATGCCATAAAAAGCCATCGCGCCAATCGGGATGTTGATGAAAAACACCCAGCGCCAGCTATAGCTGTCCGTCAGCCAGCCGCCCAGGGTGGGCCCCAGGATGGGGCCGATCATCACGCCCATGCCCCAGATGGCCATGGCCGAGCCGTGTTTCTCGCGCGGATTGATGTCGAGCAGCACCGCTTGCGACAGCGGCACCAGCGCCGCGCCGAACACGCCCTGCAACAGGCGGGCGGCGACGATTTCCGACAAGGTGCCCGACAGGCCGCACAGCACCGAGGCAATCGTGAAACCGGCAACGGAAACGAGGAAGGTATTCTTTTGGCCAAAGCGGTCGCACAACCATCCCGTGAGCGGCGTGGCGATGGCGGCGGCAACGATAAAGGAAGTCAATACCCAGGTGATCTGGTCTTGCGAGGCAGACAGGCTGCCTTGCATATGCGGCAGCGCCACGTTGGCGATGGTGCCGTCGAGCGCCTGGATGATGGTGGCGAGCATGATCGAAATGGTGATCATGCGCCGGTTCAAGGTCGGGTCCTGCGAAGCGGGCAGGGCAGTGTTACTACTGGCAGAAGCAGAGCTCATCAGGCACACCCGCCCTCTGGCCCGCCCAGCTCCGTCATGCACTGCAAGGTTTCCAGCAGCTCCGTGGCGATCCGCAGTTGCTCAGGATCTATGCCTTGCAGCAATTCTTTGCGGAACCCCTCGGCTTCCTTGCGCACCGTGTCATACACGCGCGTGCCCGATTCCGTCAGCACCACCAGCTTGACCCGGCGGTCGGTTTCCGATTGCTGGCGCAACACGAAGCCCGATTTCACGAGCCGATCCAGCATCGACACCATGGTGGGGTTTTCCACGCCCAGCTGCTGCGCCAGCTCGCTTTGCGAGGGGGGCTGGGCCGATTTGGCGATCATGGCAATGGTCATCCAGCTGGCTTGCCCCAGGTCCAGGTCTTTCAGGCGCCGGTCGATGGCATTGCGCCAGCCCCGCGCCGTCCGGTGGAGCGCGGTCGAGAAGCGCTCTTCGATAGAGATCATAAGGTGAGTCGTCTAATAGTTAGGTTTCGAACTAATATTCTAGCATGCCGTTTTACACCGCGTGCGGGCCTTCCTGTTTTTGGGCGCCGCTGCTACATTAGGTGCCGGGACCAGGACCAACCAACACAGGGAGACAGCATGAGTACGGCAAACCAGCAAGGACAGTACCGCGACAGTAGCGACTTTGTCATCAGCCAGACTTTCGACGCCCCGCGCGAACTGGTGTTTCAATCATGGGTGGAGCCGGAACGCCTGGCGCAATGGTGGGGGCCGGCCGGATTTACCCTCAGCGTGCTGGCGCTGGAGTTGAAACCGGGCGGGATTTTTCACTACGGCATGCGGGCCGATAATGGTTATGAGATGTGGGGCAAGTTTACTTACCAGCAGATTGATGCCCCGGAGCGTATCGTTTCCATCCTGTCGTTTGCCGATCAGCAGGGCAATCCGGTGCAGCATCCGGCCAGCGCGACCTGGCCTCTTGAATCGTTTAATACCATGACGCTCACGGAAGAGAATGGCAAGACGACCATGACGTTGCGCTCGACGCCGCATCGAGCCACAGACGAACAGCATAAGACTTTTGTGGAGGGGCATGTGTCAATGACGGAAGGGTTCAAGGCTACCTTTGCACAGCTGGCGCGCTATCTTTCTAGTGTTCAGTAGTTTTTGTTGAAGTGAGGGCCTGGGTCGCGAGCCTGAGAAAATGTCCAGGGCTGCGTTGCTTGGGCTTGCCGTACATGCGTACTGTCTGCGCCCGCGCGCCTTGCCCTGAACATTTTTCAGGCCCGCTGGGCCCGGGAAGCCTTTGTCGGGGGCTTGGGCTTAGTTTGGAGGTTGTTGGTTGGCGGGTGATCTTGGATAAGCGTGGAACACGGGGAGCTGACAAGCCATGGCGGAATCACGCCCTGTAATTGCCAAGTGTTCGAGAGCTTGTTTGTAGACCCGCGATCGAGTTAATGAAAACGTCACCATTTGAAGATATGCAAACATCGCGTTCTTCCGATGCCAAATAGGTACGAGAAAGGTACTCGGCGATGAAGCAAGTATATGGGATAACGAATCCGACCTGTGCCGCCGATTGTCGGCGAAGCTGTGGCAGTAAGTCCACGATAGACAATGCCGCCACTTTCCAGGCAATGTTTTCAAATCGTTCACTGGGGCGACATGGTAATACGCTGTTCATTGCTTGGCGAAGCAACTCCCGATGACCGACAGATGCTAGGTTATGAATTTCCAAGCCAGTTCCACCTTGAACAAATAGTGGTGGAAACCGCTTCTCGTCCGTTGATGATTGGACGCAAAGCGTAATGTTTACACATACGCCAGCATTCTTGTAGTTTCGAATGAGTGATCTCAACATTGAACGCATCCCCCCTTGTCTGTACATGGTTTTTTTTGTAGGCGCATTGAGCTTACATGAATCCTTGCCAGGAATCTCCCCAGACCCTAATTGGGCTTGCCGTACATGCGTACTGTCTGCGCCCGCGCGCCTTGCCCTGAACATTTTTCAGGTCCGCTGGGCCCAAGGAGCCCTTGCTGGTGCCTTGGGCCTATGCGGGTACTGGTGGTTGGCGGACTATTCGAGCTGCTGATTAGCCGGCAGGCTTTGAAAAGATGTTCACCAGATTGCCGTCCGGGTCACGTACCAGCAGTGACATGTTACCCCAGGGCATGCGTGTTGTTGGCATGACGATGTCGACCTTGTCATGTTGCAGCCGGTCCTGGACAGCTGGTACGTCGGCGACTTCAAATTCCAGGATGGCCGAGCGGTTGGCGGCCGCGATGGCTGCGCCGGCGTTGAAGCGGGCCACCAGTTGCTGGGCGGAGATCGCCAGCACGGCGCCGTCAAAGCGCACTTCGGCAAAGCCGTCGGCCAGCCGCACAGGGTCGATGCCGGAGAGATTTTTGTAGAAGGCGAGAATAGGCTCGAACTGCTCGGTGACAAGACGAATGGATGCGAATTTCATGCTGGGTTCCAATGAAAGAAAAGGAACTTCAGTCTAGGGCAGGCCTTTGTCAGTTTCTGTCAGGAGCGTTTGTGCATTCACGGCGAGGGATGTTCAACGGGGCTCGATCCAAGGCAACGTCTGGACATGCGCCGCCGGCACCGGGCAGTCTGCCGGAATGAAGCGCTTTCTTCTATATGAGCGCGCCGGAAGCCAGGTTTAGAACGAATTTCAACCAGCCGCCAGGTGGATCCCACTCTCCGGATCCGATGAGGTGTCCATCGCTGATACGATGCAGAACGATACCGTCTACGCCAAGGGGCGACTGTTTCCAAAGTAGCTCACCAGTTTTTGAAAAAGCCAGCACTTCAGAGGCAGAAGTGGCGAGTATGGAAAATTTCGGGTCTGGATCATCAATGTCACTGGCTTCGTACATTTTCCCAAAGTAGCCGTCCAGAAGGTAACGGGCAATTGCTTGATCCCTTGTATCGATAACAAATAAATAGGCGCCACAGCCTATATAAACCACACCATCAACGCAGCGAAGATCTTGAGAACATGGGTTCCCTGCACTTGCAAGCACATTTACCCTCGTCCCAAAACCCTTTTGATCGGTAATCGCAATGCTAGCGACGATTTCTCCGCCTTCTTTCTCGCCACCAATAGTGATGAGCTTGTCGTATTGCCAGTTTTCTGATTTGTCTTTGAAATCAATTTCCATATTGCTAGAAGTTGGCATCGCGTTCCCTGCAACTGAGCGATGCATAGTGCGCGTTGGGAAACCTGGCCTGGATGGCGACGTCGCGTAATGCATGGTTGAGATCGACCGGATCTGTCAGGGTGCAGCGATTGGCCTCGGCGAAGGCTGCCAGGTTTTTCGTGCTGCCATTGACCTTCACCGTGACGCCGGCGCCGGGGCTGACGCAGCAGCCTATGTATTGGCTGATGTATTCTTCTTCGATCAGCACCAAGTCATGGCCCAGGAAGCTGGCGCCCTTGGCCACCAGATAGTAATCGGTGTAGTCAAAGCGCTGGTTGGGCTTCTTGCCGACCAGGCCAGCTTGCTTATAGGCCTGGATGGCCTTGCCTGAATAGCCGCTGCGCTCGCTTGTGCCGGGTTTCAGTTGCAGCGCGTGGATCAAGCCGGTTTCCAGTTGCTGTGCGTTTCCGGCATGCGCCAGGGTGGAGCTGGCGGCCAGCAGCATGAAGACGATGGCTTGTTTCATGACAATTGTTTTGCTGAATGATTGCGCGGTGTGGCGTCTTCATGGAACAGGTCGGCCAGATATTCGCACAGTTCCTCTTCCGCCAGGTTGCCGGGCACGATGAAGTCGGCCGGGCGGCGCTTGCCTTCGGCGCCGAAATAAAAGGCGGACCATGCGCCGGGGGCGCCGCGCACGGCAATCAATGAGCCAAAGATATTGAACTTCAGCTCCCTCATGGGCGAGTCTCCCCGGCCTCCATGCCCAGCATCTGGCGAATCACCGGCAGTATCATCTTCCACGCATGCGAGGTGGCGGCGATTTCATCGTAATGGCTGGCGCCGGGCAAGATCAGCACTTCCGCATGGTCGCCGGCCAGTGTGGCCTTGGCCGCATAGTCGTGCGCGACTCTGGGCGGGGAGATGGTGTCCAGTTCCCCGGTAGCCAGCACGGTGCGGCTGCCGTTGGGCATCAGGTCGGCTGCGTTGGTGTCGCTGTAGATGTCGGGCCGCTCGCTGCTGGCGCTGCCGGCCAGTTGCGCCATTTCGCGGTCGCAGCTACTCCGTATCAAATCTTTTTCATGGCGCAGGTCGGCCAGGCCGCCCAGGCTGATGATGTTAGTGACGGGCAGGAAGTTGTCACGGTACAGGGGACTGGTCTTGGGCAGCTTGGCGCGGCCGGCGATCCATTGCACCAGTTGCCCGCCGGCCGAATGGCCCATGGCCACGATGCGGCTGGTGTCGAGCTGATATTGCGCCGCGTGGCTTTGCAGGCTGTCGAGCGCCGCATGCATGTCCTGGTAGGTGCCGGGATAACCGCCGCCCGCTTCATCGACGCGACGATACTCCACATTCCACACGGCAATGCCTTGCGCAGCCAGCGCGCCCGCCACGTTGTGCATCTGCCTGATGCCGCCGAACTCCACTGTCCAGCAGCCGCCATGCACCAGCACCACGACGGGGAATGGTCCCGCGCCAGTCGGGCGGAATAGCTGCGCGTATTGCGAGGGCGCCGCGCCATAGGCAATCTGCACCGTCGGCTCGGGGCCATGCAGCGACAGATAGTCATCGAGACTCAAGGGTGCGGCGACGGCGCCGTGGATGGAAGCGAGCAGGGCGGCGGCGATCAGGGAGTGCTGCATGGGCGTATTCATGTTGTCTGGAAGTAATAACAACACTGTAGCACAGGCTTATGCCTATGCGGAGAGCGGCAAGTCACTGCCCCAGCCGCGCGCCATCTCTGCCACGATGTGCCGGGTATCGGCGTGGCGCGCCCGTTCGTCGCGCTGCCGGCAGGCGTGTTCATCTGTGTTGAGCAGGGCTTGCGCCGCGGCGCGCGCCTGCAAGGTGATCTGGCGTGTCTTGGCCAGCCGGCGGGCCGTGAACGCCGGCAAGGCTGTCTGCAAATCATTGTCTTGCAAGCACTGCGCCAGGTGATACGCGTCTTCCAGCGCCTGGCAGGCGCCCTGGCCCGAGGTGGGCAGGGCGGCATGGGCGGCGTCACCGATCAGCAAGACATTGCTGCGGTGCCAGCAATCAAGCGGATCGTGGTCATGAATGGCGATCTGGCGGATGGCTTGCGGCTGGCTATGCTGGACGACCCTGCGCACGGGATCGGGCCACCCGCCGAACAGGTCAAGCAGATGGGTTTGCAGATCGGGCGGGGCCGATTGCGGGGGAGTGAGCGCCGTTTGTGCGCCTGCCCAATAAAAGCTGTGCGAAGACACGGGCACGATACCAAAGCGCAAGCCCTGGCCCCAGTAATCGTGGATGGCCATCGCATCGAACAAGGGCGGCTGGTCGGCGGGTATTTGTGTTATCCCTACCCAGTTGAGAAAGCCCTGATAGCGGGGCGGGTGGTCGGCACCGAGCACGAACTGGCGCGCGCTTGAGCGCATGCGGCCTTCGGCGCCCAGGATCAGGTCTGCCTGCAGCACCTGGCCATCAAGCAAGTGCACCCGTGCTTGCTGGTCCGCAGCGTGAGACAGCGAGACCACTTGCCGGCCATATTGCACCTCCACCCCCAGTTCTTGCAGCTGGTCCAGCAAAATGGCTTGCAGGTCGCGCCGCAAGATGGCATGGCTGGCCTGGCCCATGGCATGGTCGAGCTGGCCGATATCGAGCGCGTTCAATAACTCGCCATGGCGATCGAGCCAGCGCATCTGCACCGGTGTGCCCCCCTTGGCGGCCACCGCCGCCAATAAACCCATCTGCTCCAGCACCCGGCTGGCGTTCGGCCACAGCACCACGCCGCCGCCCATGGTGTCCGGCACCTGCTGGCGCTCCAGTACGGTAATCCGGTGGCCCTGGCGCTGCAGGGTCAAGGCGCAGGCGGCGCCCGCGATGCCAGCGCCCAGTATCAGGATATGCATGTTTACTCCCAGTTGATCAAGGACAGGCATGGTAGATCAGCGTTACAAATGGCGGAATGGGGGATAATTGGCATGCATCTTTGCAATATCGGGATAATCACGATGACGAATACCATCGATCTGAATCATTTACGCTATTTCCTGGCGGTCGTGGACGCAGGCAGTTTTGCCGGCGCGGCGCGCAGCATGGGCTTGCCGACCTCGAACATCAGCCGCCATATTGCCCAGCTGGAAGCGCAACTTGGATCGCGGCTGCTGGAACGGACCACGCGGCAATTGCGCATGACGGGGCAGGGACGGCTGCTGCAGGCGCGGGCGCGGCCGCTGATGGATGATTTATTGTCGCTGGAAGCCGAGTTGCAGGACCAGCACGCTACCCTGCGCGGCGTGTTAAAGCTCAGTCTGCCTGGGGAATTCGGCACGCGCACGATCGGTCCCCTGGTCGCCGAGTTTGCGGCCCAGCATCCTTTGCTGGAAATCGAATGCCAGACCACGATGACGGGCAGCGAACCGGTGCGCGACGACGTGGACCTGGCGATCGTGTTCCAGCGCGGCTTGCCACCCGACAGCGCATTGATCCAGCAAACTTTATTGTCCTTTCCCTGCATTGTGGTTGCCGCGCCGTCACTCATCGAACGGCATGGCTTGCCGCAGACGGTGAGCCAGCTGGCAGGCTTGCCCTGTATTACCACGCGGGCTGCCTTGCACGGCAGGGCCTGGCAATTTCGTGCTGGCGATGGCCGGCCACTGCATGCGCACGTGCAGGCCCGTTACCGGGTCGATAGCGGGGAGATGGCGGGCAGCGCGGCGCTGGCAGGGATAGGCTATGCGCTGCTGGCCCGCGCCGCCTGCGAAACCGAGCTGGCGCAGGGCAATCTGGTGCATGTCACACTGGATCTGGAAGCCATGCCGCTGGACGTGGTGGCCTGTTATCCCAGCCATCGCCACCTGGCGCACAAGACGCGTGCCTTGCTGGCGCTACTGCAACAACGCTTGCCGGCGATGCTGGCAATGGCGGCCCGATAGAAAACACCGTTATGCTTTTCTGTCTTGATAGCCTTACACCATGGTATATTCCGGGCATCAGTGACATAGCTTATCGATAAGGTGCACGCAAACAACATCATCAAACTGCTGGATGCCGAGCATGGCGCCCTGGGAAGCATTGCAGCAGGCGTCAGCCTGGTCCATGTGCTGGAACACCTGTTGCTGGCGCTGCAAGGCCAGTCGGAGGAAACCATGCACGGCTGTGTCGTCACGATCGACGAGGCCGACCGCATCAGTGGCTTGTCCGCCCCCAGCCTGCCGCACGACCTTTGCCATAGCCTGCAGCAAGATACGCCGCCGTCGCCCCTGTCGCCATTCGGCGTGGCGGCGTTTTCCGGCGCGCCCGTATATTGCGGCGATATTGCGCGCGAACAAGGCTGGAGCCTGGGCCGCAAGGAAGCGTTGCTGCACGGCTATCGCGGCTGCTGGGTCGCCCCCGTGTTCAGCGCCAGGGGCCACATCCTGGGCGTGCTGGGACTGCTGTTCCAGGCACCCGGCCATCCCACGCAAGACGAGACCGAATGGCTGCTGGTGGCGGCGCGCATCGTGGCCCACGTAATCGAACGCAGCGAGCTGGAAGCGACCCTGCACGCCAGCCGCGAACATTTTCAGTACGCCATCGAACTCAATGCCCAGGTGCTGTGGACGGCCGACCGGGAAGGCCAGCTCGATTACGTGGCGCAGCGCTGGCGCGAATGGACGGGCAACCCAGGCCTGGGCGATGACTGGCGCGACGCCGTCCACCCGGAAGACCTGGCCCGCACCGAGGCTGCCTGGCGCGAGGCGGTGGCCAGCGGCCAGCCGTGCGACGTGGAATTGCGCGTGCAGCGGCGCGGCGGGCGCTACCGCTGGGTCAGGGCGCGCGCCTATTGCCGGCGCGACGAGGCGGGACTGCCCATGAAGTGGTATGGCTCCACCGAAGACATCGACGATCACTGGCATGCGCGCCATGCCTTGCTGGACCGGGAAGCGCAATTTCGCTCGCTGGCCTCGGCCATGCCCAACCAGGCCTGGCTGGCCTGTAGCCAGGGCAACACGTACTGGGTCAATGAGCGCGTCTGCGAATACACGGGGCTGTCGCTGCAGGCGCTGGTCGAGGGCGGCTTGCGCGACTGCGTGCATCCCGATGACCGCCAGGCCGCCAAGGATAGCTGGCGGCTGGCCGTGAGTAATGCCAGCGCGTATGAAAATGAATTCCGCATGCGTTGTGCCAGCGATGGCGTCTACCGCTGGTTTCTGGCGCGCGCCATGCCCCTGTTCGACGAGCAAGGTCTCGTGCTGCGCTGGGTGGGCACCAACACGGACGTGCAGGAACAAAAGAATCTGCTGGAAAAGATGGCCTACCTGAATTCCTCGCTGGAAGAGGAAATGGCCAACCGCACGGCCGACCGCGACCGCATGTGGCGCTTGTCGACCGACATCATGCTGGTGGCCGACATGCGCGGCAAGATCATCGCTGTCAATCCGGCCTGGACGGGCATCCTGGAACGGCCCGAGATCGAGTCGCTGGGCATGGATTTCATCAGCCTGGTGCATCCCGACGACCGCAGCGCGGCGCTGGACGACCTGGCGCGCATGGCCCGCTGCGGCGCCACCTTGCGCATGGAAAACCGTTACCGGCGCCGCGATGGCAGCTACCGCTGGATTTCGTGGACGGCGGTGCCGGCGCAAAACCTGGTGCATGCGATCGGCCGCGACGTGACCGATGAGCGCGACGCCCGGCTGGCGCTGGTGCGCAGCGAGCAAGCCTTGCTGCAGGCGCAAAAGCTGGAATCGATCGGCAAGCTGACGGGCGGCGTGGCGCACGATTTCAATAACGTGCTGCAAATTATCTCGGGTAATCTGCAACTGCTGAAACTGACCCTGGCCGATAACTCGCAGGCGGCGCAGCGGCTGGCGTCGGCCGCGGCCGCCGTCGAGCGGGGCGCCAAGCTGTCGTCGCAATTGCTGGCCTTTGCCCGCCGCCAGCCCTTGCGGCCGCTGGTAACGGACCTGGGACGCTTGCTGCGCCGCATGCACGAACTGATACGGCGCGCGCTGGGCGAGCAAATCGTCGAAGAAACGTTTATCAGCGATGGCCTGTGGCACACCCTGGTCGATCCGAACCAGATGGAAAACGTGCTGCTGAACATGGCGATCAATGCGCGCGATGCGATGGAAGATGGCGGGCGGATCACCTTTGCCTTGAGCAATATCACGCTCGATGCGGCGTATGCCCGCCTGCAGGCCGATGTGCTGCCAGGCCAGTATGTCTTGCTCAGTATTACCGACACGGGCCATGGCATGGAGCGCGACGTGATCGACCAGATTTTCGAACCGTTCTTTACTACCAAGAAAGAGGGCGACGGCACCGGCCTGGGCTTGAGCATGGCCTATGGTTTTATACGCCAGAGCGCCGGCCACATCAAGGTCGACAGCGCGCCCGGCGCCGGCACCACCTTCAAGATTTACCTGCCGCGCTCGCTGGAGCGCCTGGCCGAACCGCCGCCCGGGCTGGCTGGCCCCGTGCTGGGCGGCGGTGAAACCATTCTGGTGGTGGAAGACGACGCCGCCGTGCGCAACACGGTGGTCGACATGCTGCGCGGCCTCGGTTATGAAGTGCTGCATGCGGGCGACGGCGCCACCGCCCTGACGATCTTGCGCGGCGGCGTCAGCGTCGACCTGCTGTTTACCGACGTGGTCATGCCCGGTCCCGTGGGCAGTACCGAGCTGGCGCGCCAGGCCCGGCAGCTGCTGCCCGAGCTGGCCGTGTTGTTTACCTCGGGCTACACGCACAACGTCATCATGCAGGATGGCCGCCTGGCGCCCAGCGTGGAGTTGCTGAGCAAGCCTTACCGGCGCGAAGACCTGGCGCGCACGGTGCGCCATCTGCTGGCCGACCGCCGCCTGCCGGGCGCACCCGACCCGTCGGGCCGGCGCGTGCTGCTGGTGGAAGATAACGACGATGCGCGCGTGATGAGCACGGAAATGCTCAACATCCTCGGCCATACCGTGCACGGCGTGCGCAGCGCCGAGGAAGCCTTGCCGCTGCTGGCCTTGCCGGGACTCGATATCCTGGTGACCGACATCAGCCTGCCCGGCATGTCCGGCGCGGAACTGGCCCGCCACGCCCGCGCCGGCTGGCCGCACCTGGACGTGGTGTTCGCCTCGGGCCACGACTGGGGCGCCAGCCTGGCGCAGGACCAGCAGGCGCATTTCCTGCAAAAACCGTACAGCCTGGATGAACTGGCGACCGTGCTGAAACGCAGGCGCGCGGCGCCGGCAGGCTGATCTAAGCGTCGGTTTGACCAGCCAGCAACTGCGCCGCCAGTGCGCCGCCCCGTTCGACGGCGGCGAGGCAGGCGGCCAGCTGCAGCGCCGCTTGCGGATCGTTGGCCACGTTTGCTTGCAGCACTTGCAGCTTGTCGGCAATCGTCTGCAGCACTTCGCTGAAGTCGTGCGCCACGCTGCCTTGCAAGGCGAGCGTGGCTTGCTGCTGTTGCGCTTGCTGTAGTTCCGTTTCGCGTTTTTTCTCCAGGCTGATATCGCGGGCGCTGCAATAGATCTTGTCGCCTTCGGGCACGGCCACCCACGACAGCCAGCGCCATCCTCCCAGCTTGTGGCGGTAGCGGTTCTCAAAACGCAATGCGGGCTGGCCCTGTTTTGCCGCTGTCCAGGTTGCCAGGGTGCGCTGCAGGTCGTCGGGATGGATCAATTCCAGGAAGCGCGTGCTGCGGATTTCGTCCTCGCTCCAGCCCAGGGTGGCGTGCCAGGCGGGATTCGAATGCTCGAAATAGCCGTCCAGGTTGAGCACGCCCAGCAGGTCGGGACTGACTTGCCAGGTGCGGCCGAAGGCATGCGTGCGCTCTGCCAGCAGGCGTTCCATGTCGGCGCTCAGCGCGCGCAGCCTGGTTTCGACCTGTGCCCGCAGGATGGTGGACCAGGCCCGTTCCGACACATGCACGGCCAGTTCGATTTCGTCCGCGTGCCACAGCCGCGCCGTGCGGCTGTGGATGGCGACCAGCGCGGCCAGCCGTCCCTCCCTGGTGATGGGCACGTACAGCAGGGCTTGCACGGACAGGCGGACGAATGCTGCCTGGGCTGCCGGCGTGGCCGTGCGGGCATCATGGGCCACGTTGCTGATGGCGACGGGATGGGCGGCCGCCAGTTCCGCTCTTAACGCATCTCCCAGCAAATGGTCGCCCACGGCGCCTGGCGCCTGGCCGTCGCTCCAGGCATGCTGCACCGTGAGGCCAGCCTGCTTCGGCTCGACCTCGAAACAGCTGACCTGCTGCGCGCCCAGGCGCTGGCCCAGCATTTGCGCCGACAAGGCAAGGATGTCGTGCATGTCGTGCAGCGGGCGCAAGCGGCGCTCCAGTTGCAGCAGGAAGGCGGCGGCGTTTGCTTTGTTGATCTCGCTCATGCTGGCCTCAGCTTCCCGCCAGCGGCAGGGTGACGCTGAACAGCGCGCCATGGCCGGGCTGGCTTTGCAGGGTAATGGCGCCGCCGTGGGCGTCGACCAGTTGCTTGGTGATGAACAGTCCCAGTCCCAGGCCGCCGCTGCGGTCATGCTGCACCACCCGTTCGAAGGCGTCGAAGATGCGTTCCTGGTCCTTGCCGCTGATGCCGATGCCCTGGTCGCGCACTTCGATGACTGCGCTGTTTTGCGTGGCCGCCAGGCTGATGCCCACGGGTTTTCCTTCGCCATAGCGCAAGGCGTTGCTGATCAGGTTGACGACGATCTGCTCGACGCGGAAGGCGTCCCAGTAACCGGTAATATGCTCCAGGGTGTGTACCTGCAGTGTGCTGCCCGTCGAGGCCGCATATGGCGACAAATCATCGGCCAGGCGCCGCACCAGGGCGCTCAAATCGACCGCTTCGCGGCGTATCGACAGCTTGCCGCTGCTGATGCGCGACACATCGAGCATGTCGTCGATCAGGCGCACCATGCTGCGGATCTGGCGCCCGTCGCGCTCGACCATTTTTTGCAGCTTGTCCGGCGCAAACGCGGACAGGTTGTCGCGTTCCAGGTTCAGGGTGCGCATCTGCGTTTCCAGGAACAGGGTATTCAATGGCGTGCGCAGTTCGTGCGCCACCATCGACATGAATTCGTCGCGCATGCGCAAGGAGCGCTGCAGTTCGGCCTGGGTAGTGCGCAATTCCTGCAGCAGCGCTTCCTGCTGGCGGCGGCTTTCTTCGAGCGCCAGCACCTGGCGCCGTGTTTCCATGCGCTGCTGGTACAGGGCCACGAAGACGTTGACCTTGCTTTGCACGGCATTGATGTCGAGCGGCTTGTGCAGGAAATCGACGGCGCCGCTTTCATAGCCCTGGAAAGAAAAATTCATTTCCTTGCCGGCCGCCGTGACGAAGACGATGGGGATGTGGCGCGTCTTTTCCGTGCCGCGCATCAATTGCGCCAGCTCAAAACCATCCATCTCCGGCATTTGCACGTCGAGGATGGCAAGCGCGAAATCATGTTCCAGCAACAAGGCCAGCGCTTCTTCGCCCGACGAGGCTTGATAGATGCTGCGATCGTGTTCGCGGATCAGGGCGTTCAGCGCGCGCAGGTTTTCAGGCAGATCGTCAACGATCAATAATTTGGTGCTGCTGTCATGTGTCATGGCGTACTCCTGATGCATATTTCCTGGCGCGCTTGCGGTACAGCTTCTTTGTTTCCGGCAGCGCCTCGAAATCGTCGGCAACACTGGAAAAATGCGGTACTTCGCGGCTGCCCAGTCCCAGGAAGCCCCGGTGGCACAGCGATTCGTGAAACAGGCCCAGTGCCCGGTCCTGCAAGGTTTTGTTAAAGTAGATCAAGACGTTACGGCAGCAGACCAGTTGCGTTTCCGCAAAAACGCTGTCCGTCGCCAGGCTGTGGTCAGCGTAATTGATCTGTTCCAGCAGGCGGGCGTCGAAACGCACCGTCGCGTGCTCGACCGTGTAATAGTCTTCCAGCCGGCCCGTGCCGCCCGCCGCCAGGTAATCGCTGCCGGCCTGTTGCATGCGCAAGATGGAGTACACGCCTGTTGCCGCTTTTTCCAGCGCCTGCGGATTGATGTCGGTGGCGTAGATCAGGCTGCGTTCCAGCACGCCTTCCTCGTGCAGCACGATGGCCAGCGACAGCGCTTCCTCGCCGGTACAGCAGCCGGCCACCCAGATCCTGGGCGAGGGGTAGGTCTTGAGCACCGGCACTATCTGCTGGCGCAAGGCCAGGAAAAAGCCGGGGTCGCGGAACATTTGCGTCACCGGCACGGTCAAGATCTGCAGCAGCTGCCCAAACGCCACCGCATCGTCCAGCACGGCCTGCTGCAGCGCGTCCAGGCTGTCGCACTGGAAACGCTCCAGCGCGTGGTTCAGGCGGCGCCGCTGCGAGGGCAAGGCGTAGTCGCGAAAATCGTAGCTATAGCGCTGGTACAGCGCTTCCATCAACGATTGCAGCTGGGCATCGGTATAACGCACCGCGTGGCGCTCCGTATTGCGCGCCGCATGGCGTCCTGCGTGGGCGGGCGGCGTCTGCGTCACATGCGTTCCATTTTCGGCATCCACACGCGCAGCAGCGAATACAGGCGGTCGAGGTCGATAGGCTTGGCCAGGTAATCGGAAGCGCCCGCCTGCAGGCATTCTTCCTGGTCATTTTTCATGGCCTTGGCCGTGATGGCGATGATGGGCAGCTTGTTGAAGTGGCCATCGGCGCGGATCTGGCGCGTCGCTT
Organism: Janthinobacterium sp. Mn2066; assembly: GCF_049319705.1. Classification (NCBI taxonomy): domain Bacteria; kingdom Pseudomonadati; phylum Pseudomonadota; class Betaproteobacteria; order Burkholderiales; family Oxalobacteraceae; genus Janthinobacterium; species Janthinobacterium sp. Mn2066. Next base: position 192,034 of record NZ_JBMOUF010000011.1, read on the forward strand.
CCAGGCCATCCATGCCGGGCATCATCACGTCCATCAGCACCAGGTCGATATCGTCCACGCTATTGAGCTTGCCGATGGCCTCGAAGCCATTGCGGCCGATTTCCACCAGCACGCCTTTTTGCTCCAGCGCATTGGTCAGGGCAAAGATGTTGCGCACGTCGTCGTCCACCAGCAGGATCTTGCGCCCTTCGAATACGCGCTCGCGGCTGCGCACCTGCTGCAGCATGCCTTGCCGTTCGCTCGACAGTTCCGATTCCACCTTGTGCAGGAACAAGGTCACTTCGTCCAGCAGGCGCTCGGGCGAGCGGGCGCCCTTGATGATGATGGAGCGCGAATACTTCATCAGGTCGGCTTCTTCTTCGCGGCTCAGGTTGCGCCCCGTATAGACGATGACGGGCGGGAACGAGCACAGTTCTTCGTGTTCCATACGTTCGAGCAACTCGTTACCCTGGATATCGGGCAGTTTCAAGTCGATGATCATGCAATCGAAGGTCTGGGTTTTCAGCAGGGCCAGCGCTTCTTCGCCCAGCGCCACGGCCGTGATATCGACGTCGTCGTCGCTGATCAGGCGCACCACGCTTTCGCGCTGGCGTTCATCGTCTTCCACCAGCAGGATGCGTTTCATCTTTTGCGTGAACTTGGCTTCCAGCTTGAGGAAGACATCCTTCAACTGGTCGCGCGTGCGCGGTTTTGTCGCGTAGCCGATCGCGCCCAGCTGCATGGCAGCTTGCACCTGGTCATTGCCGGACACGATGTGGACGGGAATATGGCGGGTCAGCGGGTTTTCCTTGAGCATCTGCAACACCAGCAAGCCCGGCCGGTCCGGCAAACCGATATCGAGCAGGATGGCGTCAGGCAAGAACTCCAGGGCCAGGCGCAAGCCTTCGTCGGCGCCGTGCGCCACCAGGCAGCGGTAATGCATTTCATGCGCCAGGTCGAACAGGATGCCGGCAAAGGCCGGCTCATCCTCGATCACCAGCACCGAGCGCTGGCCAGTCTTGGCGGCAGGCGCCTGGTCGCGGTCATCCTTGAAAGTGGGCAAGGGCACGGACTTGGCGGGGAGGGGCGCGGATACCGGTGCCGCTGCCGGTAAAGAAGACTCAACGATAGAGACCTGTTTGCGTGGCGCCGGGGCTGGCGCCGCTTGCCATGCAAGCGGCAAGATCAGGCTAAACGTGCTGCCCTGGCCGGGCGTGCTGGCCAGTTCGATGCTGCCGCCCAGCAAGGCCGCCAGGTCGCGCGAAATCGACAGGCCCAGGCCCGTGCCGCCATAACGGCGGCTGGTGGTGCCATCGGCCTGGTGGAAGGCGTCGAAGATGCGCTGCTGCTGGTCGCTGGCGATGCCAATGCCGGAATCCTGCACCTGGAAGCGCGCATTGCCGGCCTCATCCACCCCGGCGTGCAAGGTAACGGTGCCGGCATCGGTGAATTTGATGGCGTTCGACAGCAGGTTCTTGAGGATTTGTTCCAGGCGCTGGCGGTCGCTGACCAGAGCAGGCGGCGCATCGGGCGCCACTTGCACGATGAATTCCAGGTGTTTTTGCTGCGCTTGCGGGCCGAACAGCATCTTCATGCCGCTTAATAATTCTTCGAACGGAACGGATTCGGGCACCAGTTCCAGCTTGCCGGCCTCGACCTTGGAAATGTCGAGGATGTCGTTAATCAGGGTGAGCAAATCGTTGCCGGCCGAATAGATGGTGTGCGCGAACGTGACTTGCTCGGGCGTCAGGTTGCCGCCGCTATTGTCGGCCAGCAGTTTTGACAGGATCAAGGAGCTGTTCAGCGGGGTGCGCAGCTCGTGCGACATATTGGCCAGGAATTCAGACTTGTAGCGGCTGGCTTTTTGCAACTCCTCGGCGCGCGCCTCCAGTTGCGCGTGCGCTTCACCGATGGCCATGTTTTTCTGGTCCAGCGCCAGTGCCTGCACGGCCAGCTGCTCGTTGGAGTGTTCCAGCGCGGCTTTTTGCGCTTCCAGGTGCGCCTGCGACTGTTCCAGCACGCGCGACTGTTCGCCCAGCTCTTCGTTGGCCGTGCGCAATTCTTCCTGCTGCACTTCCAGCTCTTCATTCAGTTGCTGGGTTTCCTCCAGCACATTTTGCAGGCGCTGGCGGTATTGCGCCGCTTCCACCGACGTGCCGACATTGGCGGCGATCAGGCGCAGCAATTCCAGGTCGCGCTGGACGACCGTGTGGGTGAAGGCCAGCTCGATCACGCCATTCACGGTGCCTTCATTGTCCACCGGCAACAGCACCAGTTCCAGCGGCGCACCATGGCCCACGCTGGAATTGACGGTCAGATAGTTACCAGGCACCTGGCGGATATGCTTGAGGCGTTTTTCGCGCGCCGTTTCACCGACCAGGCCTTCGCCCAGCTTGAAGACCTGCTTTTCGCGCGCGTCTTGCTCGGTGAAACCATACACGGCCGTACGGCGCAGGCTGCCGTCGTCATCGACCACATACAGGGTGGCGACAGCAACTTCCAGGCGCCGGGCCAGGAAATCGAGGACTTGCCGTCCCAGTTGCGGCAGGGCCAGCTGGCCGCGCGTATGTTCCGCCAGTTCCGTCTGCCCCGTGCGCAGCCACGCCTGTTCCTGCAGCACCTCATTATCCTTGCCGCGCTGCTCCAGCGCCCCATTGTAGATGGATGATAGCTGCAGCAATTCGCGCCGGCCCAGGTAGGCCAGCAAGCCGGACAGCCCCAGGCTCAGGATCAGGAATACCAGTACGGTCAGCGCCGTGCCATTTTCGGCCTGGTCGCTGCGTTCCTGGCGCAAGCGCTGTTCCATGGTGACGAAGTTGAGAAATTCGCGGCGGATTTCATCGAATTCCAGCTTGCCTTCGCCCTGGCGCACGCGGGCCAGGAATTCCTGGTTGTTGCGGCGCTGCGCGATCACGCTCTCCGCATAGTCCATCCACTGGCCTTGCAAGGCGCGGATGCGGCGCAGGCGGTCGATCTGCATCGGGCTGTCGGCCACCAGTTCCAGCAGGGTCGACATTTCGACGGCAATCTTGGCCTTGCCCGACTTATAGGGCGCCAGGAACGATTCATCACCCGTCAGCAGATAGCCGCGCATGCCCGTTTCCAGGTCGACCGACAGTTTCATGACTTCATTGGCGTTGCCGATTACCCGTTCCGAATGTTCGACGGAACGCAGCGAGGACAAAAGGTAGGCGATCAGGCCGACAAACACCAGCGCCGTGACCACGCCCACCACCAGGGGCAGGGTGACGTTACGGGCCAGGATGCGGCGGAAACTGAAGGTGTCGATAGGCGTCTTGGTATTCATCGGGGCCGGAATGGGGGAATAGTGGAAAGGATTTTAACTGAAGTGCAATATTTTTCATGCACGGGAGCGCATCAGGCATTAACATGACAAGCGCGTTGCCAGTAATGCTACGCCCGCTGTCGTTTTTCCATCACTTCAGAATAGGGAGTCTATGCTTCGTCATATTATTTTCGGCGCCATGCTGGCCGGCGGTGTTTCATTGGGTGCGCAAGCGGAGGTACTCGGTAACCAGCAAAGCCAGGCGCTGGCCCAGCAGGGAATGACCCTGGTCACCCAGGGGAAATTGAAGGAAGCACGCGAACAATTTGAACTGGCGGCCAAGGCCGATCCCACGGCGTCGCACCCTGTGAGCTCGCTGGGCCTGCTCTACTATGTGCTGTCAGACGAACCCAGCATCAGCGCGGAGCAGCGCAAGGATGCCCGCGAAGCGGCCCGCAGCCTGGTGGCGCGGGCGATCGCCATGGATGGGCAGGATCCGCTGGCGCAAGAGGTTGCGCGCCGGCTCGCCGCCCCGGAACGTCCCCGTTATCAGCCGCAGGGCAATGCTGGCGAGCTGGCCTTGCAGGGCGAGGTGTTATTCAGCAAGAAGGATTTCAAGGGGGCGCTGGAGAAATACGAACAGGCGGTGGCCATCGACCCCCATTATGCCGATGCGTGGCTGTATGCGGGCGATTGTTATTTTTCCATGAAACAATGGGCTGAGGCCGAGACGCGGTTCCGCAAGGCGGCAGAGCTGGCCCCCTTGCACGACCAGGCCTGGCGTTTCCTTGCCGATGCTTTGCATGCGCAGCAGAAATGGCCGGAAATGGAACTGGCGCTGGCCTCGGCCATTGGCGCGCACCCGGACCAGGTCACTGCCTGGCAGCGCATGGCGCAATTCCAGGGCGGCCATGGCGTCGCCTTGAGCCCGCTGGGGCTGAAGGTGAAGGCGCGTGGCAGGATCGATCCCAAGACGGGCGGCGTCAAGGTCGAGATGGAGCCCAAGGCGCCAGATGACAAGCATGCCGGCCGCGTCGATGACGGCTTCTGGATGATGCTGGCATTGTCGCAGGCCTCGGGCGAGCTCAAGGCGCAAAAAAAGGAAGGCGGCTTGACGCCGTTCGCGATCGAGCTGGCCGCCTGGCAAGCTGCTTTCGACGGTGTCGCCAGGATGGAGGCCAAGGAGTCGCTGTCATTGCAGGATCCCGCCTTGCTTGCCTTGCGCAAGCTGGCCGACGCCGGCCAGCTGGAAACGGCGCTATTGCTGCTGCAATATAAGGAAGCCTACCGGCCCGAGCTGGAGGCGTGGAAAGCCACGCACCCGGAAGGCGTGCGCAAGTTTATCAATGTGTATCATCTGATGCCGTGATTTGAGCTGCATCAAATGGCAGGCAAGCGCCCGGCCTAGCATGAATGTTGTCGATGGCAGCCTGGCGCAAGCCGGGCCTGCCGTTCCCCGCTTCATCATGGAGGGCATCATGGCCAATCAACTCAGTCCCCGCGACCGCTTCAGCCCATTGTCGCGGTTTGACCCGTTCAGCGACATGGATGAACTGATGCGCGACTTCTTTGCGCCGGCCTTGCGCCTGCGCGAAACGGCGGCGCCCCATATCCGCGTCGATATTTCCGAAACCGAACAGGCGTATCAGGTCCAGGCCGATATACCCGGCGTGCACAAGGACGACATCAAGGTGTCGATCGATGGCAACCGCGTGTCCATCAGCGCCGATATCAAGGATGCACGCGTCACCCGCGATCACGGCGGCAAGACCGTGCGCAGCGAGCGCGAGTATGGACAGCAGTACCGCAGCTTCGTGCTGCCGCATGAAGTGGACGAGGCGGGCGCCAGCTGGCGATACAGTAATCAGTCCGCATGCACGCCTGGCCCCCGTCGTGGCTGGTGGCTGCTCAGGAAAATTTGCGCATCTGCTGTTGCAGTACTTCGATGAACAGGGCTTCCGGGTGTTGTTCGCACTCCAGTGCGGTGGCCGGGTTGGCCAGCTTGAAGGACTTGGCGAGCTTGCCCAATTTTGCCGCAGTATTGCCCAGGCCGCCCATGCTGTTCATCGCCAGCATGCCCAGCACCAGATGATCGAAAGGGCGTCCGCCGATCTCTGCGCCGGGATTGGTTTTTTTAAAATAGGCGATGTCTTCGTTTATCTCCGAGCATGGCTTGCTGCCGACGGTGCGCGTGGTGTCGCGCACGAAGTCCACCGGGAAAATATACGTCAGGGCCTCGGGCGCCTCGTCCGTTCCCTTCGATTTGAGTTTCAGCCCGTGCACGAATTCCACGGCCCAGGCATCGAGTTCCGGCGCTTTGGATGACAGCAGCAATTTTGCTTCGCCGACCGCGTTGCCATTGATAAAACTTTGCTGCACTTTGGTTTCGCCTTGCGCATGCCGGGCCTTGGCTTCAGCCGGGTAATATTTCGAGGCCCATTCAATCTGATAGCCTTCTACCGTAATCGGTTTTGTGTCGGCAGGCGCATCTGCATGAGACAAGCGGGGCAGGAGGAGGGATAACAAGCCGATGCTGGCAAGAGTAGAGAAACGCATGAATAATCAAGATTAATTAATCGTCATTAATCTTAACACTAAAAGTTTCCAAAAAGAATTATTTCCAATCAGAAATAGAAATGAAAAAGCGCCAGACGAATCCGGCGCTTTGATGGCCTGACAGCTGACTGCTATATATATGTCAGTCGCGTATTTCCAGCGCCCGGTTCAGGCTCAGCGCGGCCAGCGAGGCGACGGCGCCCGACAGCAGGTAGAAGCTGACGTAGGCCAGGCCGAAGTTGGCCGACAGTCCCAGCGCCACCAGCGGAGCGAAGCCGGCGCCCACCAGCCAGGCCAGGTCGGAGGTCAATGCGGCGCCCGTGTAGCGGAAGCGGGCAGGGAAGTTGGCCGTCACGGCGCCGGCTGCCTGGCCGTAGGACAAGCCCAGCAGGCTGAAGCCCACCAGGATGAAGATATCCTGTCCGTTATTGCCGCCGCCCATCAGGGTCGGCACGAAGGCGCTGAAGATGGCGATCAGCACGGCCAGCACGCCCAGGGTGGTGCGGCGGCCGAAGCGGTCCGCCAGCAAGCCCGACAGCACGACGCCGATCGCGGCCAGCACGGCGCCCAGCATCTGGATTTTCAGGAAGTCGGGCGCCGAGCGCGTCTGGTAGACGGAAATCCACGACAGCGGGAAGACGGTCACCAGGTGGAACAGGGCGTAGCTGGCCAGTGCCGCCAGTGCGCCGATCAGCACGTTGCGGCCCTGGCCGCGGCTCATTTCAAACACGCTGACGGGCTGCAATTCGCGCTCGTCGAGCAGGCGCGCATATTCATTGGTCGACACCAGGCGCAAGCGGGCAAACAGGGCCACCACGTTGATGGCGAAGGCTACGTAGAACGGGTAGCGCCAGCCCCAGTCGAGGAATTCTTCATCGGACAGTGTCACCAGCATATACAGGAACAGGCCGGCGGCGAGCAGGAAGCCGACCGGCGCGCCCAGCTGGCCCAGCATGGCGTACCAGCCGCGCTTGTTGGCTGGCGCGTTCAGCGCCAATAACGACGGCAAGCCATCCCAGGAACCGCCCAGCGCCACGCCCTGGCCGATGCGCAGCACGGACAGCCAGATGATGGCGGCAAAGCCGAGATGGGCGTAGGTGGGCAGGAAGGCGATGCCGGCGGTCGACACGCCCAGCAGGAACAGGGCGATGGTCAGCTTGGCGCTGCGGCCCATGCGGCGCTGGATCTCCATGAAGATCACGGTGCCGAACGGGCGGGCGATGAAAGCGAAGGAAAAGATCAAAAAGGCGTACAAGGTGCCTTCCAGGCGCTCTTCGAACGGGAAGAAGACGCGCGGAAACACCAGTACCGAGGCGATGGCGTAGACAAAGAAGTCAAAGTATTCTGAAGCGCGGCCGATGATGACGCCGACGGCAATTTCGCCGGGGTCGATGTGCGACTCTTCGGTACCGGCCCCGCGTGCGTCGCGCAGGGAATGTGGGGAAAAATCGGCAGGAACGTCCCCGTTATGTGTGCGCGTGCTGGACATGATGATCGTCTCCAATATAGTTTCGAGTTCGGCCAACGCGTTTGCTCACAACCCCGGGGGTCTCACGCCCGGAGGTGGACTATTCAAGCGGTAGTGGCTGAAAAACTAGCTATTGCCGAGTAAAAGTCCGAGCCAGGGGGTGGACAAAACGTCCAATTGCCAACGCGCTCCAGTGAGAATACAGTAACATATCTTCATCCCCTGTACTGGATTTTCCTGTATGTTTTCATTAAAAGTTCGTCACGGACTGGCTTTGTTACCCCTGACTTTGTTGGCTGGTTGCAATACAGTGGTACTGAATCCGTCCGGTGACATTGCTATTCAGCAAGGCAATCTCATTGTCATCTCGACATTGCTGATGCTGTTGATTATCGTTCCGGTAATCGCCCTGACCCTGCTTTTCGCATGGCGCTATCGTAAAAACAACACCGCGGCCAAATATGAGCCGGACTGGGACCACTCGACTCGCCTCGAGCTGATCATCTGGGGCGCGCCCCTGCTGATCATCATCGTGCTGGGCCTGCTGACCTGGATCAGCACCCACACCCTCGATCCATACCGTCCCCTGAGCCGTATTGACGCCAACCGCCCGATTCCGGCCAGCACCAAGCCGATGATCGTCGAAGTCGTGGCGCTGGACTGGAAATGGCTGTTCATTTACCCTGAGCAAGGTATCGCTTCGGTCAATGAGCTGTATGCGCCGATCGACCGTCCTATCCGCTTCAAGATCACCGCTTCGTCCGTCATGAACTCGTTCTTCATTCCAGCACTGGCCGGTCAGATCTACGCCATGCCGGGCATGGAAACGAAGTTGAATGCCGTGATGAACAAGCCGGGCGTGTATGACGGCTTCTCGTCGAACTACAGCGGCGCCGGTTTCTCCGGCATGCGCTTCAAGTTCCATGGCGTGAGCGACGCGGACTTTGATAAATGGGTGGAAACGGCACGTGCCGGTGGCGGCGCGCTGAACCGCGACGATTACCTGGCATTGGAAAAGCCGAGCGAGCGTGAACCTGTGCGCCGCTACAGCAATGTGCCGACTGATTTGTACAAGGCTATCCTGAACCGCACCATCGTTTCGGACGCCCTGTGTGTTACGCCGGTCGAGCCTTACAAGGCGCCGGTGGCAAACAGCCCGGTAGCGGCCGTAACGGCAGTAGTCGCTAGCGATGCAGTCGTTGAAAAGGGCGTTCAAGCCAAGTAACAACTGCATGAATCAGGCAGCGCATGGTATTAGCGCTGCAGATACTGGCGCCGTTTGCCTGGCGCCTCCCTTTTTTCTCTGAGAGTAACAATGCTAGACCATATTGATCTGACGAAGCTTATATTCGGCCGTCTGACTTGGGATGCAATTCCATTTCACGAACCTATCCTGCTTGCGACCTTTGCCATGGTCGCAGTGGGCGGCGTCGCGCTGCTTGCAGCGATGACGTATTTCCGCGTCTGGGGTACCCTGTGGCGCGACTGGATCACCAGTATCGACCATAAAAAAATCGGTATCATGTACATGATCCTGGGCCTGGTCATGCTGCTGCGCGGCTTTGCCGACGCGCTGATGATGCGTACCCAGCAGGCGATCGCCTTTGGCGACAACCCTGGCTTCCTGCCGCCGCACCACTACGACCAGATCTTCACCGCCCACGGCGTGATCATGATCTTCTTCGTGGCGATGCCGTTCGTAACGGGCCTGATGAACTATGTCGTGCCGATGCAGATCGGCGCACGCGACGTGGCCTTCCCATTCCTGAACAACTTCAGCTTCTGGATGACCACCTTCGGCGCCGTGCTGGTGATGGCTTCGCTGTTCGTCGGCGAATTCGCCCGTACCGGCTGGCTGGCGTATCCACCACTGTCTGGCATCGCTGCCAGCCCGGATGTGGGGGTAGACTATTACATATGGTCCTTGCAGATTGCCGGGGTCGGGACGCTATTATCTGGCGTCAACCTGATCGCCACCATCGTCAAGTTCCGCGCGCCAGGCATGACCTGGATGAAAATGCCAGTATTCACCTGGACCGCCCTGTGCACCAACATCCTGATCGTTGCTGCTTTCCCGGTGCTGACCGCTGTTCTGGCCATGTTGTCGCTGGACCGTATCGCCGGCTTTAACTTCTTCACCACCGAACTGGGCGGCAACGCCATGATGTACGTCAACCTGATCTGGATCTGGGGCCACCCAGAGGTGTACATCCTGATCCTGCCACTGTTCGGCGTGTTCTCGGAAGTCGTTGCCACCTTCAGCAGCAAACGCCTGTTCGGCTATGCGTCGATGGTGTATGCAACCTGCGTGATCATGATCCTGTCCTACCTGGTATGGCTGCATCACTTCTTCACCATGGGTTCGGGCGCCAGCGTCAACTCCTTCTTTGGTATCACCACCATGATTATCTCGATCCCGACGGGCGCGAAGATCTTCAACTGGCTGTTTACCATGTACCGCGGCCGTATCCGTTTCGAACTGCCGATGCTGTGGACGATCGGCTTCATGGTCACCTTCACCATCGGCGGCATGACCGGCGTGCTGCTGGCCGTACCACCTGCCGACTTCGTGCTGCACAACAGCCTGTTCCTGATCGCCCACTTCCATAACGTGATTATCGGCGGCGTGGTGTTCGGTGTATTTGCTGCCATCAACTACTGGTTCCCGAAAGCCTTCGGCTTCAAGCTGAACGTGTTCTGGGGCAAATGCTCGTTCTGGTTCTGGTTCGTCGGCTTCTACCTGGCCTTCATGCCGCTGTACGTACTGGGCCTGATGGGCGTGACCCGCCGCATGAACCACTTTGAAGATCCATCGCTGCAAGTGTGGACCATCATCGCCTGGTTTGGCGCTGTTTCGATCGCGCTGGGTATCGCTTCGATGCTGATCCAGTTCTATGTCAGCTTCCGCAACCGCGAAGCACTGCGCGACGTGACCGGCGACCCATGGGGCGGCCGTACGCTGGAATGGTCGACCTCGTCGCCACCGCCAGACTACAACTTCGCCTTCACGCCGCAAGTGCACGAACTCGATGCATGGACCGACATGAAAAAACACGGTTACCAGCGTCCTACGTCCGGTTTCACGAAGATTCACATGCCTAAGAACACCTGGGCTGGTTTCGTGATCGCCGCACTGAGCGCCGTGGTTGGTTTTGGTTTGATCTGGCAAATGTGGCTCGTCGCCGGCCTCGGCTTCGTGGTCATGATGGCTGCCATCATCATCCATACCTTTAACTACAATCGCGATTTCTATATTTCGGCGGAAGAAGTTACCCGTACCGAAGACGCTTACACTAAATTGCTGAGCAGCCATGTCTGATACCATCGCCCATAACACCGGCGCCGCTGGCGCCGCACCATCGCGCAGCTACTTTGTGCGCGAGCACCACCCGGAAAACGGCAGCTTGCTGGGTTTCTGGCTTTACCTGATGAGCGATTGCCTGATCTTCGCCTGCCTGTTTGCCGTCTATGCCGTACTGGGCCGCAACTATGCAGACGGTCCGACCGGCGCCGCACTGTTCGACCTGCCGCTGGTAGCCGTCAACACGGCCATGCTGCTGCTGTCGTCGATCACCTACGGCTTCGCCATGCTGGCCATGCAGCGCAAGAAACTGGGCTCGACCCTGGTATGGCTGGCCATTACCGGCCTGTTCGGCCTGGCCTTCCTGTCGCTGGAACTGTATGAGTTCCATCACCTGATCCACGAAGGCGCAGGCCCGCAACGCAGCGCGTTCCTGTCCTCGTTCTTCGCCCTGGTCGCGACCCACGGCTTGCACGTGACGTTCGGTATCGTCTGGCTGGTGACGTTGATGTTCCAGCTGAAAAAGCATGGCCTGACGCCTGAAAACGGCCGCCGCATGATGTGCCTGTCGCTGTTCTGGCACTTCCTGGACGTGATCTGGATCGGCGTATTCACCTTTGTTTATTTGATGGGAGTCCTGCCATGAGCGAGCACCACACACACGGCGATCATGGCCACCATGACAGCCACCACCATGACGACCACGATCATGGCAGCCTGAAAAGCTACAGCATCGGTTTCATCCTCTCGGTGATCCTGACGGCAATTCCTTTCTGGCTGGTGATGAACAAGGTCATCACCGATTCGGGCACCATGGGCCTGGTCCTGCTGGCGTTTGCAGCAGTGCAAGTGGTGGTACACATGGTGTACTTCCTGCACATGAACGCCAAGTCGGAAGGCGGCTGGAACATGATGGCACTGGTCTTCACCATCATGGTGGTGGTCATTGCCATGGCCGGTTCGCTGTGGGTCATGTACCACATGAACCACAACATGATGCCTAGCATGATGCCTGACGCCATGCACATGCAATCGGCTCCATGATGAGTCAACCGCGCCCAGGCAGTATCGGGCGCGCCCCTGGCGCCGCATCGCAAGATGCCGCGCCAGGCCCACGCGGCACAGTCATGCGTTATGTATGGCTGGTGCTGGCGGGGATCTTGTTTGCCGGTTTCTGTGCCCTGGGCACCTGGCAAGTCAAGCGCCTGCAATGGAAGCTTGACCTGATCGCGCGCGTCGACCAACGCGTACATGCGCCCGCGACGGACGCACCTGGACCTGCAGCATGGGCCAGCGTTACGCAGCAAACGGATGAATACCGCCATGTGCGGCTGTCCGGTACCTATCTCCCCATATTCAATACCCTGGTGCAAGCCACCACGGAACTCGGCAGCGGCTACTGGCTGATGACGCCTTTGCGCCTGCAAGACGGCAGCACCGTGCTGATCAACCGCGGTTTCGTGCCCAAGCGCGAAAGCATCGCCGCCAGCACGCCGCCCGGCATCGTCACCGTCAACGGCTTGCTGCGCCTGAGCGAGACGGGCGGGGGCTTTTTGCGTGAAAACAATCCTGCCACCCAGCACTGGTATTCGCGCGACGTGGCGGCGATCGCCACCTCGAACATGCTGACCAATGTCGCGCCATATTTTGTCGATGCTGAAAAGAATCAGGAAACGGCAGCCGACGCCCCCGTTGGCGGCCTGACCGTGATTTCCTTCCATAACAGCCATCTGGTGTACGCGTTTACCTGGTATGCGCTGGCCCTGATGGTGGCCGGCATCACGTGGTGGCTGCTGCGCGAAGAGCGCAAGCGCAAGGCCAAGGCAAAACAAGCTGGACAGCAGGGCGGCTAAGGTGGAAATACTGCCTAACCGCGCTGTGCTGGAACGCGGCGCGGTGGCGGCCGAGATGGAACATCCGGCCGGCCACCAGAACATGAAGCTGCTGATCCAGTTGCGCTGGCTGGCCGTGATCGGCCAGATCAGCACGATTTTTGGCGTCGGCGTGGGTCTCGGGATCGCCTTGCCCGTACCGTATATGCTCGAAGTGCTGTCTTGCCTGATCGCCTTCAACCTGGCCAGCCTGCTGCGCTGGCACGAACGCCAGCCCGTCTCGAACACGGCACTGTTCCTGGCCCTGCTGGTCGATGTGACCGTGCTCACGGCCCAGCTCTACCTGAGCGGCGGCATCAGCAACCCGTTTGCCTTTTTATATTTATTGCAAGTCATCCTCAGCGCCGTGCTGCTGGAAGTTTGGTCGACCTGGATCATGGTGGCCATTACCAGCCTGTGCCTGGCCGGCCTGGCCTTGCTGCCGGGACCGCCGTTGATCTTGCCGATCGATCCCGAGCGCGGGTTTTCCAGCCTGTACGTGCAGGGCTTGCTGATCTGCTTTGCCCTGAATGCCGCCTTGCTGGTGATGTTTATTACGCGCATCAACCGCAACCAGCGCGCCGGCGACGCCAAGCTGGCCGATCTGCGCCAGCGCGCGGCCGAAGAAGAACATATCATCCGCATGGGGCTGCTGGCTTCCGGTGCGGCGCACGAACTGGGCACGCCGCTGGCCACCTTGTCCGTGATCCTTGGCGACTGGCGCCGCATGCCGGAACTGAGCAAGAATGGCGAGCTGCTGGAAGAAATCACGGAAATGCAGGCGCAGTTGCAACGCTGCAAGAGCATCGTCAGCGGCATTTTGCTGTCGGCCGGCGAGGCGCGCGGCGAATCTTCCGTCAAAACCACCATCAATACCTTTTTGGGCGACCTGGTGGAGGAGTGGCGCAGCAGCCGCCCGATCCATGATTTCGAATACGATAACCGCATCGAACATGACGTACCCGTGGTGTTTGATTCGACATTGAAACAAACCATCTGCAATGTGCTCGATAATGCACTGGAAGCGTCGCCCGACTGGTTGCGCTTCGAAGCCACGCGCGAACAGGATGCCCTGCACCTGGTCGTCACCGACGCCGGCCCCGGTTTCGAGCCGTCGATGCTGAACCACCTGGGCAAGCCGTACCAGTCCAGCAAGGGCAAGCCGGGCGGTGGACTGGGATTGTTCCTGGTGGTCAACGTGGCGCGTACCCTGGGCGGTACGGTAACGGCGCGCAACCGGGTGCAGGGCGGGGCAGTGGTCCACCTGACCCTGCCGCTGGCGGCCATCAAACTGGATATAGAAAACAAGAACGATGACTGACGAGCGTTTATTACTGATCGTGGAAGATGATGCGGCGTTTGCGCGCACCTTGGCCCGCTCCTTCGAGCGGCGCGGCTACGCCGTGATCCACGCCACCAATTATGATGAAGCCAGCACCTTGCTGGAACACCACAAGCCCGATTATGCGGTGGTTGACCTTAAGCTGAACGGCAACACCTCGGGCCTGGCTTGCGTGCAAATGCTGCACCAGCGCAACGAAGAGATGCTGATCGTGGTGCTGACCGGCTACGCCAGCATCGGCACGGCCGTCGAAGCGATCAAGCTGGGCGCCTGCCAATACCTGGCCAAGCCATCCAACACGGACGATATCGAGGCCGCCTTCGGCCATGTGGCCGGCGCCGCCGAGATCGAACTGACCAGCCGCGCCACCAATATCAAGACGCTGGAATGGGAACGCATCCACGAAATGCTGGCCGAAACGGATTTCAATATCTCGGAAACGGCCCGCCGGCTGGGCATGCATAGGCGCACTCTGGCGAGGAAGCTGGAGAAGCAGCGGGTGAAATAAGCGGGCTCAATTGGAGCAGCTGAGACATCACGTCAGGGGACGGGCTACAGACGCTTGTGGATTCAATCGCTCAAGGTATAGCCACATTATCAGGTAGATCGCGATTCAGTTCATCTTATGGATATAGCAGTGTGATCAAGACAAGATAACTAACAATCAATGCCTCACCAGATGGAGCCATGAAAATTTGTATCTGAATTGGGAGCGGCGCTTTGGAATTGTTTTGGTTAAGGACTCTGGTGGAACGATTTCCTTTGGCCATACAAATGGAGTCATTCCGTCAATAGGCGGCCAGGATTCAAAACGATAAGCGTAGGCGTCGAAGTTTATGCGATTAAATCGATGCTGCTCTTGAACAGCACGATCGAGGGCAAGTTCGCCCGGGGAGGCAACGTCCTCTCCGTCAGCATGGAAATAGCCATCGCTTTCTTTCGCCAGTATGGCCATCGAGAGTATTTGCATGGTGGCAGCGGAATTACTTCTTCCTGCGGCCGTCCTGGAACTCGCCGTATAACTATAAGCACCAACGCCCCTAGGTGGCCATGACATGCTGCGCGCTTCTTTCTTTTCTCTTTTTTGCATGCCAAACTCAAGCGCAATCAGCAATGGAGTGCCGGGTTCCATGCGCAGGAATTCAGATGGCGTCTTGCTAATTCGCAGATACAGAATTCCTTCTGCCGAAGACTTTGCCAATGTGAGTTCCGGATGCAGTTGCACCTCAAAGCCAAGATGTGAGAATGCCTGAATGAAGCGCGCATCCAGGTCATCGGTTTTTTTACCCAGGAAAGCTGAAATACTAAGACTCATCGTCGGGATTGAATGTAAGCATGAATAATGATTGATTGTTAGCGATGGAGAGGGTGGTATAGAAGTTTGAAGGTTTTCTTCTGGCCAAAGGCTGCCGAAAAGGTGTCGCTCAAAGCGATGTGTGACCTGATATTTTGCAGGTTTAACTAAAAATAGGCATATTTAGCCCACAACATACCTAAGTAGCCAAGGGCGGCACCTATGCTCCCCGCCAATACCATACCTTCGAGGGGCCAACGCCAAACAACTGCCAGCAACAACGATGCAGCGATCCCTATTGCCGTTCGGCCAACCGCACTGGACTTAATCTTCAATTCTGATTCAGCGTCAAATGCATAAATACCTCCCAGCAGTAATCCAACGCAGCCGCACGATACCGCCCATAGGGCCAAGCGCTGCAATGAAGCGCCCGTCCACGGCGCGGCATGGAGTAAGCCAGCGAGAGCTGCTACAACGGCAAACCAAATGACGAGGATGAGTGCCTTGCCTAAATGAGTCATATTTATTCAACGGTGAAGTCTGGCTGAAGAACTTGGTTTTATCTGCTCCTGGCCGGTTGCTATTACTGGTAAGTGACGCTACGCTAGCAGGCATTTGAAACGGCCAGCACCTGACAGCTTGTGCCAGGTCCAGTCTCAGTGACTGCCGCGGAATCAACCGTTGATATTAAAGCCGGACACCTTCCAGCTATTGTCTTTCTCCAGGGTCGTCGTGATGGTTTCCTTCACGTCGGCCTTGTTTCCATACTGGCTCACGTAATCGATGACGACCTGGTCTGGTCCCGGCTTGCCGGCGGGCGCCTTTTGCAGTACGGCCGACTTGAACTTGCGCGACTTGAAGTCGCCCAGTGGCCAATGCAGGGCTGTAATCAACATCTTCCAGTTTGATTTCGACATTTCCTTGTGCATGCCGGATGAACTGGTGTCCCAGGTGCCCGCATAGTCGCCCGCGTCCATGCGCTTGAGCCAGGCCTCGGCCGATACCTTGGCGGCCGTGACGGCAGGGGATTCCTGGGCCATCACGGGTTGAACGGCAAACACGGTGGCGGCGACGATCAGGGCAGACAGGGTTTTCATGGTAGCGATGGAAAATGTTGACAGTCCTGCAGATTATCGCAAAGACATCAGCGGGCATAGTCTTTTAAATACTGATGTTGCCGGGCAACATCATGCTAGGGAAGGTTAGCGTAGCAGGTCAAAAAAACTCTGCGCGACCAGCTGTCCATTGACGATCAATTCCACCTGATGCTGGCCGGCATAATGCGTGCGCGTCGTGAAGTCGCGGATTTGCTGCCTGCGTTCAAACGCAAGATGCTGGCCAGGCGCCAGGGTCACTTCCTTGAGCTTGAAGACCTTGGTGGAGGTGGCCTGGTTTTGCCGCACATAGCGGATGCGGTGGTGGATCAGCAGCCGCTGCGGTTCTGCAGCAGTCGAGCTGAGCTGGCATGCCAGGGTGAGGGTGTCGCCAAGGATGATCTGGCCCGGCGTCACTTCGAATTTGCCGACAACAATTTCAGGCGCCGTTTCCGCTCCCAGCACACTCAGGGCTTGCGGGTTGCCCTGTTTCAGCAGGGTGCGCAAGGCGTGGCGCACGATCCAGCGCGTGTGCGCGTTTTCCAAACCCCATAACGCGGCCCGTTCCAGTACCCATGCGGGGTGCGTCTTGCTCACATCGTTCAAGTGATTGGCGACCGACTTGCGTACATACAGGCTGGGATCGGCGCGCAGATGGTCGAGGATGGGCGCAGCCAGCTCGGGCGATTGTTCGATCATGCGCAGGCGGAATGACCAGGGCAGGCGCGGCCGGCAGCCCTCGCATGCCAGCCGGCGCACGGCCGCATCGCTGTCGCGCGACCAGCCCTGCATGATATCGAGCGCACGCAAGGTATCGTCGCGCAGGAATGTGCGCACGGCGAACTCGGAAGAACCGAAGCGGGTAAAGAATTTCAAGGCGTCCATCGAACGCTCGAAGGCGTGGCGTCCATGCTGGCTGACATAGTCGGGCGCCACCAGCGAAAGAAAACCGCCTCCCAGGCGCGGCGCCGCCTCCATCAGCATCGGCAAGACCGCTTCGTAGCCATCCATGGCCAGGCTGCCTGCGGCGATTGCGTCGCTGGCGCGGCGCACCCTTTCCATCAGACTCAGTTGTTCCAGGCCATCGAGTGCGGTGGCCAGAAAGGCGGCTGCATTGAATGCGGGCGCGATCGCGGCCAGGGTGGCCGACAGGCTGCGCATTTGCTGCTCGCCCATCGATTGCTTGAGTGGTGTATTGACGGATGTTGTCATGGTATTGCAGCGTTCCAGTGGGAAAACCGCGAGTATCGCCGATGACCTTGTCAATTCCTGTCAGTAGCCTGTTGCTCTGCGGCAAGCGCCAGGTGTTCATGCAGTCCACGCATCAGTTCGGCGCGGCGGCCGGGATAGGGCGTGCCTTGGTGCGCGGCAACGATCCTGTCGGTGCGGAAGGTGCGGAATGCGCTGCGCAGCTCGCACCAGGCGGCCAGTACCCGCGCGCTATCCATGAAGCCGATCTGCAGCGGCCAGACCCAGCGCCGTGACTGTTTTCCCTCGGCATCGGTGTAGACGATATCGATGCGGTACTGGTCGCGGATCACCTGGCGCAGGAAGCTCAGTGCGACCGTGTTGGCAGGGTAGGCGGGAGCGGCCGGACCTGGCATGGCCAGCGGCGTTTGCAGCGCGGCGATGGCCCGGTCCGGCAATACGGCCTGCATTTTCGCCAACGCCGTGGCGGCGGCCTGCACCAGCACCTGGTCGCCGCGCTGGTCGACATAGCGCAGGCCCAGCATGATGGCTTCGATTTCCTCGCGGTCGAACATCAGCGGCGGCAGAAAATACCCGCTCTTGATGACATAACCGAGACCGGCGCTGCCTTCGATGGGCGTGCCCTGGGCCATGAGTTCGGCGATATCGCGATAAATCGTGCGCTGCGATACCGCCAGCTCTTGCGCCAGCTGTCCCGCCGTCACAGGCCGGCGCTTTGCGCGTAATAATTCCACCAGGCTTAAAAGCCGTCCCGAACGTGACATGTGCTACTCCAGTGATGATGGCAGGTCTGCTGCTGACAGCATCTGACAAACGGGCCGCCTATACTCGGCGCTCGACAAAAAAAACGGAGCCTAGCATGAAACAGATTCGCCACGCACTGCCTGATGTGATCAGCGCCCATATCGCCGCCCATAACAGCGGCGATGGCGATGCCTTCATGGCGACTTTTGCCCAGAACGCCTTGCTGAACGATGCGCAGCGTGAATTCCTGGGCCAGCAGGCGATACGCGCCTGGGCCGAGAAGGAAATATTCGGCGACAACGTCAGCATGCACGTGGAGCAGGCATACGAGCACCATGCGAACATTGTGCTGCATGCCAGGGTGGATGGCGACTTTGATAAATCGCAACTGCCCGATCCCGTGATCTTGAGCTACTATTTTTCCATTGATGCCGGCAAGATTACGCAGCTGATCATTTTGCTCAACAAGTCGATTGGGCCGTGACGGATGATGCCGGCCAGGCAGCCAGCCATTCCATTTTCTGCAGCTGGATATGCGGATGGCTGGCCAGCGGCTCCCATTCGGGCAGGAATGCAAAACCCTGTTTCTGGTAAAACGCCGCCGCCCGCGCATTGCCGGGCGCCACATCGAGCACCAGCCTGCGATGTCCGCCAGCGACGGCGCGCTGCTTGACGGCCTCGACCAGTTGCGGGGCCACCGCCATGCCCCGGTAAGCGGGATGGACCCACATGGCGATCAGATGGCATTCCCCCAGGCGATTGACGACTTGCGCGGCGATGCCGACGGCCTGTTGACCATCCCAGGCCAGGAAAAAGGTCCGCTGGGCCGAACTGCTGGCCCGTTGCCGCCACGCTTCATCGCTTTCTGCCGCCGCGCTGGCGTGGCTGACGCCAAACGCCGTTGGCGCGTCCAGCAGGGCGGCCAGGCGGATGGTTTTCAGCGCGCGCCAGTCGTGGGGGCACGCGGCGCGGATAGCGATGGCAGACGTCAGGACCATCAGCTCAGCGGCGCATCGGTCGCGTTTGACACCTTGGCATAGGCGTAACCAAGATAGTGCACCGACGCCACGCCATCGATGACCTTTGCATCGATCTTGAGGTCGCCGGCAGCGATCAGCAGCTGGTCGGCGGCATAGGCGGCAGGAAAGCGCTGCTCGACGATCTTGTTGGTCAGGCTGTTGCGGCGGTAGGTGAGGGCCACCAGGCTGTCGCCGTCTTTCTTGATCACCACGTAATCAGGGCGGGTCGTGCTGCTCAGTTTCCAGGTGCCGATAAAGTCATCGACATTACCGGCACTGGCGGCGCCAGCGGCAAGCAAGCTCAAGGTGGCGAGTGCGCCCAGGAATAATTTTTTCATATGACCTTCAAGGTGGTTTACATCAAAGCAAGCACTGTTGGGTAGCAGTATCGCCAGCGGCCATATTTTTGACAACTGTTTTTGCAGGTACAACGATTATTCCTGCAATTTGTATAGCTTGAAAGATATTTAGGCATGAATGGAAAGAAAAATGCGTGTACAGTCCCAGCACCCATCACCACGCCCCATGTCCCATGCCACATAACTCAATGAAGATGCTCGCCGCCGCCTTGCTTGCCTGTCTCAGTATGGGCACCGCCCATGCCAGTGCCGGGCCGCAACCGCTACCCCCGGTCCCGCCTGTCCAGGCGCCACAGGATATCGCTTTCCATGGAGCCATCAAGCTCGCCGTGGACGCGACCGACCGCGTGCATAAAATCCTGCGGGTCAGGGAATCGATCCCGGTGCAGCAGGCTGGCCCGATGGTCTTGCTGTATCCACAGTGGGAACCGGCCAGCCACTCGCCCACGCTGGAAGCGGCGCCGCTGGCGGGCCTGATCATCCAGGGCGGTGGGCAGCGCATTGAATGGCAGCGCGATGCCGCCAATCCGTTTGCCTTCCATCTGACGGTGCCTGCCGGCGTGCATCAACTGGAGATCGAATTCCAGCATGTGCCGGCCATGAACGGCCCCAAGCTATTGTCGCCAGCCATGCTGATGCTGCCATGGCAAAAAGTCGCCCTGTATCCCGCCGGATGGTTCATCCGCAATATTGCGGTACAGGCGCAGTTGACGGTGCCGCCAGGTTTTGCCTTTGCCAGCGCGCTGGAAACGGAGCAGGTGCTGGGCAATCAGATCAGCTTCAAGGAAACCAGCCTGGAAGACCTGGTCGATGCGCCCGTGTATGCGGGCTTGCATGTCCAGCGCTATCTGCTCAGCGAAGCAGGCGGCAGGCCCGTGCACCTGAACCTGTTTGGCGATACGGCGCCGGCGCTCGCCATTCCGCCGGAACAGCTGGCGAAATACCGCGCCATGGCCGAGGCGCTGCCCCGGCTGTTCCGGTCGCGCCACTACCGCCATTTTGATTTCCTGATGTCGCTGTCGGACGTCATGCTGTCGGGCGGCGGCACAGAGCATCAGGAATCGACCGAAATCAACCTGCCGGCCGACTATTTCACGAATGTCGGCGCGCAAGCCGTCATGGCCAGTCTGATGGTGCACGAATTTGCCCATTCCTGGAACGGCCGCACGCGCCAGCCGGCCGATCTGTGGCAGCCGAACCTGAACCTGCCGATCGGCGGCAGCCTGCTGTGGCTGTACGAAGGGCAAACGGAATTCTGGGGCAGCGTCATCGCGCCGCGCATCGGCTTGCAAAGCGTCCAGCAAGGCAAGGATGCGCTGGCGGTGGTGGCCAGCGTCTCGAAGGCGCGGGTGGGGCGGCAATGGAAGTCTTTGCAGGACAGCAATGTGGACGCGATCTATATGCCAGGCAAGGCGGTCTTCTGGCGCGACTGGCAGCGCCGCACCGATTATTATGGCGACGGCGTCCTGCTGTGGCTGGACGTGGACATGCTGCTGCGTGAGCTGACGCAGGACAAGAAAAACATGGCCGACTTTGCAGCGGTTTTCTTTGGCGCCGGCCAGGACACGCGCACCATTTCCACCTATACCTTCGACGATGTCTGCAAGGCGCTGAACAATATCGCGCCCTACGACTGGGCCGCCTATTTCACGGCCCGCCTGCAGGCGCATGACGACAGGCACTTGCTCGATGGCTTGCAGCGCGCAGGCTACCGCCTGGTGTACACGGAAACGCCGACCGAGTTTTATGGCTACCATGAAGAAGACCTGGGCGCCATGGACCTGTCGACTTCGCTGGGTTTGGCGATTGGCAAGAAAGGCCTGGTAAAAAGCGTTGCATGGGAAGGCCCGGCCTTCCGCGCAGGCATCAGCCTGGGTGCGCGCCTGACCGGCATCGGCACGCAGGCCTATACCGATGAAGGGCTGAAGCAGGCGATCACGGCCGCTGCCATATCCGGGAAGCCGATAGAACTGCGCTACGACGCGGATGGCGCCACGCATGCAGTCGCCATCCCTTACGTTGGCTCCCTGCGCTATCCGCGGCTTGAGCGTATCCCGGGCACGGTCGACCGTCTGCAACAGCTGTTTACAGCGCCGATCTGATGCCAGGACCTGGCCTGCCTCCGGGGACAGGCCAGGCATCGCATCATTACCAATGTAACGCAATGTATTTACAATCCGCAATAATAATTCCTTAGTGAAACATTTGTCTAATATGCTATTTTGGTAGATTGCCTCACGATCAACATGATCGGGAGTGCGGGCAGCACGACAGTCAGCGTGCATATATGTGTGTCTATGCGTGCCTATATTTATCACTCAAGGAAGAAAATGGATGTCAAGAATTTGCGCATCGGGCACAGGCTGAGCCTGAGCTTCGGTGTGGTGGCGGCGTTGCTGGCGATTATCGCTACACTGACCTTTGTGCGTATCGATGCGCTGGACCGCGATATCGATTCGACCAATAACTACCTGTACCCGAAAACCGTGCTGGCCACCCAGATCAAGGGCAAGGTCACGGAAGCCGTCATCAGCATGCGCAACGCCATGCTGCTGTCCGACCCGGCGCAGATCAAGCGCGAACTCGACAGTATAGAAACGGGCGCGAAAATTATCGTTGCCTCGATAAACCAGCTGGAAAAGAGCGCCAGCACGGACGAAGACCGCGCATTCATCGCCAACCTGGCGCAGGTGCGCGGCAAATTCGTCACGGCGCGCACGCGCTTTGCCGGCCTGGTGCGCGAGCAGAAAGTCGATGAAGCCTACGCCGCCCTGTTCGATGAAGTGGGGCCGACGCAGATGGCGTATTACGGCGTGCTCGACAAGCTGGTCGAACATGAAGACCAGCTGATGCAGCAGTCCGGCAAGCAGGCCATCGCAAACGCGGCCAGCACCAAGCAACTGGTGCTGGCCTTGACCGTCGCTGCGCTGGCCATCAGCGCCGGCGTGGCCTGGTATGTCACGCGTTCGATTACCGCACCGCTGGCCAACGCCGTCGCCGTGGCGCGCAAGGTGGCCGATGGCGACCTGACCAGCGCCATCGTGGCCGATACCCGCGATGAAACGGGGCAATTGCTGCATTCCCTGAAAGACATGAACCAGGGCTTGCTGAACATCGTCAGCCAGGTGCGCGACGGCACGGGCGCGATTGCCACCGCCGCCAACGAGATCGCCGACGGCAATGCCGACTTGTCCAGCCGCACGGAACAGCAAGCCAGTTCCTTGCAGGAAACGGCGGCAGCGATGGAAGAATTGACCACCACGGTGCAGCAGAACGCCGACAACGCCGACCTGGCCAACAGCAAGGCGGCCAGCGCCTCGAAGGTGGCCGCTGCCGGCGGTGCGGTGGTGGGCGAAGTGGTCAAGACCATGTCATCGATCAATGACTCTTCGCGCAAGATCGTCGACATCATCGGCGTAATCGACAGCATCGCCTTCCAGACCAATATCCTTGCCTTGAATGCCGCCGTGGAAGCGGCGCGCGCTGGCGAGGCGGGCAGGGGATTTGCGGTGGTCGCCACCGAAGTGCGC
Organism: Janthinobacterium sp. Mn2066; assembly: GCF_049319705.1. NCBI lineage: Bacteria > Pseudomonadati > Pseudomonadota > Betaproteobacteria > Burkholderiales > Oxalobacteraceae > Janthinobacterium > Janthinobacterium sp. Mn2066. The sequence continues at coordinate 215,086 of NZ_JBMOUF010000011.1, forward strand.
AGCCTGGCCCAGCGCTCGGCCGCCGCCGCCCGTGAAATCAAGGGCCTGATCGACGATTCCGTGGACAAGGTCGATTCCGGCACGCGCCTGGTGGAAAAGGCCGGCAGCACGATGGACGAGATCGTGCGCAGCGTGCGGCAAGTAGCGGAAATCATCGCCGACATCAGCGCCGCCAGCCGCGAACAGACGGTCGGCATCCAGCAGGTGAACCAGGCGATCACGCAGATGGACGAAGCCACCCAGCAAAACGCGGCGCTGGTCGAACAGGCGGCCGCCGCCTCGCAAGCCCTGCGCAGCGAAGCAGGCCATCTGGCGCAGGTGGTCAGTGCGTTCAAGCTGCAGCGCTCAGGAAGCTACGCTTGATTTTGAAAGAAAGGCTGGAGTTTCCGGCCTTTCTTGATACCTCGCGATTATTTGTTTTCCTGCGCATGCGCCTGCATGCACGACGCCATATACGCCTTATCGCGATCCAGCTTGTGGATTCTTTCTTTCATGCCTGGCATGGTGGCTTCAAGTTCATCGCCGGATTTGGCACTGAGCATCTCATCGATATCGGAACCCAGGACGCAGCTGCAGAGATTTTTCATGCGCGGATAGTGCCATGCTGGGCCCGAAACTCGGGCTGCAGCTTGCCCTGCGGGGCAAATTGTTCTGCGCCATTAATGGCCATCAATGGCCATCATCACGCCGACATATTGCCCATCGTCGATCGATAAGCGCCATGCGCCTGTCAGCCAGTGCCGATGGCGGCTGGCTGCTAAGGCTGCGACGCCGGATGGTCCGCCAGCGGCACGAACTGGCCGGTCGCTTCGTCGAGTGCATCGAGCGAGCCGTTCTCGATGTCATACACCCAGCCGTGCAGGTTCAAGCGCTTTTGCGCGATGCCCAGCGCCACCGAGGGGTGGGTGCGCAGGTTGTTGAGTTGCGAGATGACGTTGGCGCGCACCATGCCATCGATACGGTGCTGTTCGGTCGGATGCTCGACCGATTCATTGATCATGCGCGCCGCGTCGGCGTAATGCAGCCAATGCTTGACTGCCGGCATATGATCGAGACAGGCGCAAGTGGCGATGGCCTTCATGGCGCCGCAATCGGAGTGGCCGCAAATGACGATATCGGTCACCTTCAGGGCGGCCACCGCATATTCCACGGTCGCACTGACGCCGCCCGGTTCCGGGCCAAACGAAGGTACGATATTGCCGGCGTTGCGGATCACGAAGAGTTCGCCCGGTTCCCTTTGCGTCACCAGTTCCGGCACCATGCGGCTATCGGAGCAGGAAATGAACAAGGCCTTGGGCGTTTGTCCTGTGGCCAAGGTCTTGAAGAGTTCCCGGCGTTGCGGGAAAACTTCTTTCTGGAAACGTAAAAAACCAGCAATGATGTCGCGCATAAATCAAAAAGGTAGTTATCTGACGCAGTATTGTCGCTGATTTTCCAGCGTCCATGTTGATTTGATCAGCGCGTCATGGCGCGCCGCAGCACATAGCTGAGGCCATCGACGGCTGCCACCATGAGCAACATGGCAATAATGACGGTGGCCGCCGGCTGCATCTGGAACAGCGACAGATGGTATTTCAGCATCTGCCCCAGGCCACCGGCGCCCACCACGCCCAGGATCGCGGCGGCGCGGATATTGTTTTCCCAGCGGTACAGGGTGTAGGACAGCATTTGCGGGCTGCACTGGGGCAAGGTGGCGTACAGGAAGGTGGCGGCCGGGCCGGCGCCGTTGATGCGCAGGGTTGCGGCCGGCAAAGGCGGGCAGTTTTCAAACGCATCGGCAAACAGCCGTCCCAGCACGCCCACCGTATGCAGCGCCAGCGCCAGCGTGCCGGCGAACGGGCCCAGGCCGGCGGCGATCAGCAGGATCGACGCCCAGACCAGTTCCGGTATCGAGCGCAGCACATTTAATATGCCCCGCGTGGCATTGCGCGCCAGCAGACCGAAACGGCCGCTGGCAGGCAAGGCCAGCAAGGCGCCCAGGATGGCGGCGATGACGGTGCCGATGGCCGACATGGCCAGAGTTTCAAAGGTGGCCGTGCCGACTTTCATCAGGAAAGCGGGCGCCAGTTCGGGCGGCGCGAAGCCGTGCAGGAAGTCGGCCGTCGTGCGCACGGCGTCGGCGCTGAAAAAGTCGCCCCATTTCAGGGGCAGGGTGGCAAAGCTGGCGATGATGAGCAGGATCAAGCCTGCCAGCAAGGCCCAGGTGGACCAGTGCGTGCGTGGCGTGGCTGGCAGCGGCGACGTGTTCTTCATGACAGCCTCCGGCGCAGCATGGCAGAGACCGCATCGGCGCCCGCCACCAGCACCACGAACACCATCAGCATGGTGGCCAGCTCATCGCCGGCCATCATCTTCATCGACTCATCCATGCGCTGGCCCAGGCCGCCCGCACCGACGAAACCCATCACGACCGAACCGCGGATCGCGCATTCCCAGCGGTAGATGGTATAGGACACCAGTTCGGCGGCTGCGTCAGGCAGGGCGCCATACAGCAGCGCGGCCAGGCGGCCGCTGCCATTGTTCAGCAAAGCGTTGCAGGCGGAAGCGTCCGACGATTCGAGGATTTCCGCATACACCTTGCCCAGCATGCCGCAATAGGTGAGGGCAATGGCGATCACGCCGGCCGTCGGTCCCAGGCCCACTATGCGCACCAGCAGCAAGGCCCACACCAGTTCCGGCACGCTGCGCAGCACCACCAGCAGGGTCCGTACAAGATGGCGGATGGCGGCCGGCAAGGGCGCGACCTTGCCGCTGCCCAGGCGCGAAATCGACAGCCTTTCTGTTACCAGCAGGGTCAAAGGGATGACGCCCAGCATGGCCAGCACCATGCCGGCCGTGGCCATGGCGATGGTTTCCCAGGTGGACGTGGCGACGATGGCCAGGAATTCGGCGCCGTGGGCGGGTGGCACGAAGCTGGACAAAAATTGCCAGGTGGCCGACAGGCTTTGCGCATCCCATAAAATCCAGGGCTTGAATTCGGCTTGCACGAGCATCGGCCATAGCACGATCAGGACGACCGCCGTGATGATCAGGCGGCCGCGCCAGGCGGGGTCGCGCGGCAGGGTGGCAGACTTCAACAATGCAGCCTCACGGCGGCGCCATCGGCATCGATGGTGATAAACGGCGGCGGGATATCGTCCTTGTTTTGGTACAAGGCAGCAATCATGCCGTCGCTGACATCTTGCTGCGCCGCGTCGAAGACGATCTTGCCGTCGCGCAAACCGATAATGCGGGGAAAGCAGCTGCGGGCGATATCGACCTGGTGCAGGCTGCAGATCAAGGTTGCCTGGCGGGCCTTGGCTTCCTCTTGCAACACGGCGATGGTTTGTAAAGCCAGGGTAGGGTCGAGCGCGGACAAGGGTTCGTCGACCAGGAACACTTCGGCGTTCGACACCAGTGCGCGCGCCATGCCGCAGCGCTGGCGTTCGCCACCGGACAAGCGGTCCACGCGCGCATACAGCTTGTCCTGCAGATTGAATTTGCCCAGCGCCTCCCAAGCGGCGCGCGGGTCCAGCGGCACGAATAGCGAGCGGATGGCCGTCCATAAGCTCCATTGCGGCAAGCGGCCCGCCAGCACGGCGTTGACCACCCGCTGGCGCGGCGGCAGCGGCGGCGTTTGCGGCGCCAGGAACAGGCGGGCGCGCAGGGTGTGGCGTTCGGCGCTGCTCACTTGCCATGGTTGCACGCCGAGAATTTCCAGGCTGCCTGAAGCAGGGCGCAAGGCGGCAGCAAGGGTATGCAGCAAGCTGGTCTTGCCGGCGCCCGACGGGCCGATCAGGGCAATCTGCTCGCCGGGCGCGACGGTCAGGTCCAGCTCGCGCAAGGCCAGCGCATGGGTGGCGGCGCCGGCGTGGTGGACGCTGAGTTTGTGAAGGTGGAATGTCATGCGGTGGATGGGGGGGGCATTTACATTGATTAAGCCAGGGACAAAGAGCAGGGGTCAGACCCGTCGGGTCTGACCCCAGAATTGCGCCTCTGGCTTTCTTACTTCAACAACCCCGCATTGCGCGCAGCTGCTTCGATATCCTTGTAGTTCTCGGCCTTGGTCGGGATGAACTTGCTGGCGCGCTGCAGGTCGAGGATTTCCTTGCCTTCGGGCGTGGACGGGTTCAGCGACAAAAAGGCGTCCGTCAGCTTCTGGCGCACGGCGGGGTTCATGTCGGCGCGCACGCTCCAGTTGTAATCGAAGTAGCCGGGCGTGGTGTAGAACACGCGTACCTTGGCTGGATCGACCTTGTTGGACGACACCAGTTTTTCCCACACGGAGATATTCAGCGCGCCGGCATCGACCTTGCCGCCAGCGACAGCGGCCACGGTGGCGTCATGTGCGCCGGAAAACGCGATGCGCTTCATGTCGGTATCCGGGTTGATCTTGGCTGCCAACAAGTAGTAGCGCGGCATCAAGTGGCCGGAGGTGGACGATTCCGAGCCAAACGTGAAATTCTTGCCTTTCAAATCCGTCAGCTTGTTGATGTCCTTGCTGGTGGTAATGAAGACGGACTGGAACTTGGTGTCCTCCTCGCGCTGCACCAGCGGCACGATCTTGCCGCCGCTGCGTTCATTGGCTTGCACGAAGGTAAAGCCGCCAAACCAGACCATGTCCAGCTTGTGATTGATCAAGCCTTCCACGGAGGCCGCATAATCGGTGACGGGCGTAAATTCCACCTTCATGTTCAGCTTTTTTTCCAGGTAATTGCCCAGCGGCTTGAACTTGCGCTGCAATTCGGTCGGTGCTTCATCGGGGATGGCCGACACGCGCAGCACTTGCTGCGCCTGCGCCAGGCCGCAATGGATGGTCAGGGTGCTGGCCACGGTGACCAGGATGGCGGTAAATTTGGAAAAAGCGCTCATGGTATGTGTCTCTTTTTAACTGATTAAAATACGGAAACCCCGGTACTGCCTTCAGCCATCTCGCCGATCACCGTTGCCTCGGCAAACCCTTCATCGCGGAAGATCGCCAGCACCTGCTCGACAGCCTCCGGCGCGCACGCCACCAGCAGCGGGCCCGCCGTTTGCGGATCGGTCAGGATCGCCTTGTCGATGGCGCTCAGGCTGTCGGCCAGCTGCACTTGCGCGCCGTAGCCTTGCCAGTTGCGGTTCGATGCGCCCGTAATATTGCCGTTGTCGGCCAGTTGCCGCACCTGCGGCAGCAGCGGCACTTCAGCCAGCTGGATCTGCGCCTGCAATTGGGCGCCGCGCGCCAGTTCCAGGGTATGGCCCAGCAAGCCAAAACCCGTGACGTCGGTCAGCGCATGCACGCCGTCCAGCAGGGCCAGTTTCTTGCCGGGGGTATTCAATTTGGTGGTGTTGTCGATCAGCGAGGCATAGCCGCCCGCGTCGAGTGCATTCTTTTTCAGCGCGGCCGACAGGATGCCCACGCCGATCGGCTTGCCCAGCACCAGCTTGTCGCCGGCGCGCGCGCCCGCGTTGCGTTTCACTTGCGACGGGTGTACCAGGCCCAGCACGACCAGGCCATAAATCGGTTCGACGGAATCGATGGTGTGGCCGCCCGCAATCGGGATGCCAGCCTGGGCGCAGACGGTTTCGCCGCCTTTCAGGATCAAACCGATGGTTTCCACCGGCAGTTTATTAATCGGCATGCCGACCAGGGCCAGCGCCATGATGGGCGTGCCGCCCATGGCGTACACGTCGGAAATGGCATTGGTGGCGGCGATGCGGCCGAAGTCGAACGGGTCGTCGACGATGGGCATGAAGAAATCGGTGGTGGCGATCAGTGCCTGCTCGTCGTTGAGCTGGTAGACGGCTGCGTCGTCCGAGGTTTCTATGCCGACCAGTAATTCTTTCGGCAAGGGAAAGCCGCCGCTGCCTTTCAAGATGTCGGCCAGCACGCCGGGCGCGATCTTGCAGCCGCAGCCGCCGCCATGGGCGAACTCGGTCAGGCGGATAGGGGTGTTTTGGGTTGCTGCGCTATCTGACATAAGGATTCCTGCGGATAAGATGTACGGGGAGCAAATTCAAGGCGAGTTTTTATTGCCGACGATAGCACATAATGCTTTCGCGGCAAGTTCAAAAGCTTGCTCGGAAATATCGTTCAAGACCAGCGGCGCGGCCTGTTCGTAGCGGCTGAAATTGCGCCTGATCGATTGCTGGTAAGCCGGGTCGTAATGCTGGAGCAGTAATTCTTCCACCAGTTCAGCCATGCGGCCGGCCAGTGCCAGTTGCTGCCAGTGATGGATCTTTTCACGGCCGTGCAACTGCGTCAAATGGCCCAGTTGCACGCCCAACGCGGCCGGATCGGCCACGAAATGGCCATAATCGTCGATCAGCAATTGCACGCGGTGGCGGGTATCGAGTTGCACGGCAGTACAGTCGGCGGCGCGCATTTTGTCCATCAGCGCGTCGGGCACGCGCAAGCGGCCCACTTTCTTGCTTTCCGATTCCACGAACACGGGCAGCGCCGGGTTGAAATGGCGCAATTGCTGCCACAAGCTGCTTTCAAACGTTTTTTGCGATGGCTGCTCCGCTTCCGGCAAGCCGCCCAGCACGGAACCGCGGTGGGCCGCCAGGTGCTCCAGGTCGATCACTTGCGCGCCTTGCCGGTCCAGCACTTGCAGCAAGCGGCTCTTGCCGCTGCCGGTGGGACCGCACAGCACGTTGATGAAGTCAAACCTGGCGGGCAGCTCGGCCAGCTCGGCATTCACATGGCGCCGGTATTCCTTGTAGCCGCCATCGAGCTGGGTCACGGGCCAGCCGATGCGCGCCAGGATGTGCACCATGGCGCCGCTGCGGTTGCCGCCGCGCCAGCAATACACGAGCGGCTTCCAGTCTTGCGGAAAACTCAGGAAATGCTGTTCGATATGACGGGCGATATTGGCGGCAATCAAGGCCGCGCCCAGCTTCTTGGCTTCGAAAGCGCTGGTCTGCTTGTACAGGGTGCCCACGCGCACGCGCTCTTCGTCATTGAGCACGGGCAAGTTGATGGCGCCCGGCAGATGGTCTTCGGCAAATTCGGAAGGACTGCGCACATCGATGATGGCATCGAAGGCGCCCAGGCGCGGCAGGATCTCGCCGAAAGGCAAGACGGCTGGATATTTCATTGTGGCAAAGTTGACAGGACGTGGACGCCTATTATCCCCGATAAACGTGGCCCGCGTCAGCGCCTGTCACTTTGCTTCCTGAAAACCGTTGAAAAAGCGCACCAGGCTATGCGGCGCCTCGTCGCCGAAGCAGAGTTTGAAAAGATTTTCAGCGTCTTGCGCCTCTTTCGCACTGCGCAGGAACAGCGCTGTTTCATAGGCCAGCAGCGCTGCTTCCACGTCGCCGGGGTGGGCGGCAAGCGCTTGCGCCAGTTCGGCGCCGTCATACATGGCCAGGTTGGCGCCTTCGCCCGATGGCACCATCAAATGGGCTGCGTCACCGAGCAAGGTTACGCCGGGCGCCCTTGGCCAGCGGTGGTCGGGGGGCAGGGCATGCAAGGCGCGCAGCACGGGCGGCGTTTCGCCATCGGTGATCAGGGCGGTCAGCGCCGGCGCCCAGCCGTCGAACTCGGCCGCCACGCGGGCCAGGGCAGCCGCATCGCTGAAGTCGATGCCGGCGAACCATTCCTGCGGTTTGCGCAAGGCCACATAGGTATGCAGCACGCCGTCGGGTTCGCGGTGGGCCAGTATGCCTTTGCCGGGCGTCAAGGAAAACAGCGCGCCGCCGCCGACGGCTACAGCGCTGGCCGGGTGACGCTGGTCGCTGTCAAACAGATACGTTTCAACGAAGGAGGTGCCGGTGTACACCGGTTTTGCGTCGGAAACCAGCGGGCGGACTTTGGACCAGGCCCCGTCCGCGCCGACCAGCAAGCCGGTGGTGACTGTGGTGCCATTGGCAAAGTGCAAGCTGTGCTGTCCATCGCCCAGTGCCTGGACGGACGTCAGTTTATGGCCCCAGCGCACCGTGCCGAAGGGCAAGGACTCGAGCAGGATGCGGCGCAACTCTCCCCGCGGCACTTCAGGCCGGCCACCTTTGCCGTCGTCCGCCTGTTCGAACAAGAGCTCGCCCTGGCTGCCCAGCATGCGGGTGGCTTCGCCGCCTGGATGGATAATGGCCTGGAACGCCTCGAAGAGGCCGGCCGCCTTGAGCGCCAGTTGCCCGTTGTAATCGTGGATGTCGAGCATGCCGCCCTGGCTGCGCGCCTGCGCCGAGGCTTCTGCCTCGTAGACTGTGGCGGCGATGCCGTGCACGTGGAGCACGCGGGCCAGCGTCAAGCCGCCCAGGCCCGCGCCGATGATGGCGATAGGAGTATGCATGGTAGTGTTTCTTTCAAGTTAATGGAACGGTGTTCCATTTGAATTTTGCGCCTGGCTAACATCTGTGTCAAGATAAGTGATGACTGAAAATGTAACGGCAAAATCAAGACGCGAAGCAGCCTTATCGCGCGACACCATCATCGATGCGGCAATCGCATTGCTCGACAGCAGCGGCGAGGGCGGCCTGACCTTCCGAGCGCTGGCAACGAAGCTGGCCACGGGCGCAGGGGCGATTTACTGGCATGTGGCGGACAAGGATGCCTTGTTTACGGCGGCGTCCGATGTGATCATGGCCCGGGCTATCGGCGATGCCCTGCCTGATGCAACGCCTCGGCAAAACATCCAGACCCTGGCGCTGGCTGTGTTTGATGCCATGGACCAACATCCTTGGCTGGGCTCGGCCTTGTCACAAGCGCCGGGCCAGCTGCCCACCGTGCGTCTGCTGGAGCGGCTGGGCCAGCAGGTGGCCGCGCTGGGCGTGCCTGCTAGCCAGCAATGGGTGGCTACCTGTACCTTGTTGAATTATCTGCTGGGCGTCGGCGGCCAGAATGCGGCCAATGCATCGATCGCCCGGGTCCAGGATCTGGAACGAACGCATTTCCTGGAAACCCTGTCGGCTGCCTGGTCGCAACTCGATGCGCAAGACTATCCGTTTACCCGCAGCGTGGCTACGAAATTGCGCGAGCATGACGACCGGGCGGACTTTCTGGCAGGGATCGATTTGATCGTGCAAGGCATGCTTCACAACACGGGAACCAGGTAATGACAGTATTTGACAACGATACCGCGTATCGGCTCGCTGGCGAGCTGTTGAAGGCCATCCAGAGCGGCGATGCAGCTGCTTTAGCGCACTTTGGCATCAACCGGGCCATTGCTGAAGAGATTAGCGAGGAGCTGGTTTCGTCGGGCGACAACCTTGAACAATTGACGCTGCCGCCGTATGCGCTGGCGTTCCAGGCAGACAGGACGGGCAGGGTGCCGTTTGACAGCGACGAGATGCAGGACGAGCCGCAGTCCAGGCGGGTGTGGTGTCAATTATGGTCGGCAGGGGCAGCGACGGACCTCACCCTGGTTGCCGACTATGCCCAAAACTCGCTGGCTTTCAGGCTGCTGGAGACAGATTAGCCCAGCAGCCGTCCCAGCAATGGCCCCAGCAGCGGCGACAGCAGTACCGTGACGATGCCCGAGAAAATCATCGTCAGGCTGGCCACGGCGCCTTCTTCGCCGCCCACCTTGCGCGCTACGGACAGGCCGAAGCCATGCGCAGCCGCGCCGTATGGCGCACCACGGGCGATACGCATGCGCAAGGGCAGCAGCTGCAGCAGCGGCCTGCCCAGCAACAAGCCGAACAGCCCCGTGATGATCACGAACACGCCCGTCAGCTGGCTGGAGCCGCCCATATGGCGTGACGCTTCCAGCGCGAAGGGTGTGGAAACGGAGCGGGCCAGCAGGCTGCGCGCCATGCTGCCGTGCAAGCCCAGCACATGGTCCAGCAGCACGGTGGCCAGCAGCGAGGCGGCGATGCCTGCCAGGCTGCCCAGCGACAGGGCCAGCCAGTGCTTGCGGATCAGCTTGCGTTCCTGGTACAGCGGCAGGGCAAACGCCACGGTGGCAGGACCCAGCAGCCACGACAGCCACTGCGTTTCGCCAAAATAGGTGGCAAACGGGGTCGACGTCGCGGCCAGGGTGGCGATCAGGATGGCCGAAGTGCAAATGGCCGGCGTCAGCAAAAAGTGCGGGTGGCGGCGGTGCAAAGCCTGGTTGGAGTAAAACAGGACCAGGGTCAGCAGCAAAAATATCAATGGCAGCATGCTCATGCGGCCCTCCGTGCGGCGCGCTGGCGGCGCAGCATGGCCAGGCGCCGCTGCCGTTCGTAACGGCACACGTGCTCCACAGTCCAGGCCGTGACCAGCAGCACGCAGATGAAACCGAGGCCTATATCGAGCAGCAAGCTCAAGCCTTGGTCTTTCAGCAACTGGGTAAATTGCACCACCGACACCACCAGCGGGATAAAAAACAGCAGCATGTTTGCCAGCAGCCAGTTGGCGCCCCGTTCCACGCTGGCCGGGCGCACCTTGCCCGACAGTAGCAAGGCCACCAGCACGAACAGGCCGACCACGCCGCCGGACAGCGGCAAATGCACAGCGTTGACGACACGGTCAGCCAGCCACCAGATCACGATCAGCAGCCCCACTTGCCATAAGGTTTGCATGGGTGTCCATAGATGAAAAGACAGGGTGGAATACGGCGCAGGACGGGCGGGGGCTTTCAAGACTGGCTTTCAGGAAGAGGGAGATGCTATTGTAGGGCCCGCTCATCGAAAGATAAAATGACTTAAAATCATGTATATCATTCGATATTGGAATGCATCATGGATATACGCTCTTTGCGCTACTTCGTCGAAGTGGTCGAACAAGCCAGTTTTACGCGCGCCGCCGCCAGGCTGCACGTGACGCAGCCGACCGTCAGCAAGATGATTGCGCAACTGGAACAGTCGCTGGGCCTGGATCTGCTGGACCGCCAGGGCAAGCGCTTTACCCTGACGGATGCGGGCAGGGTGGTGCTGTCGCGTGCGCATGCCTTGCTGGCACTGCATGCGGAACTCGGTGTGGAATTGCGCGACCTGCAACAGATGGAGCGTGGCGAACTGTGCATCGGCGTATCGCCGCAGACCCATTCGGTGATGGCGCCGTGGCTGGCCGAATATCACCGGCGCTACCCGCGCATCGCACTGAAAATGTATGAAAGCGGCTCGCAGGCAATCGAGCGTGAATTGCGCAAGGGGAATGTTGAACTGGGCACCATGCTCGATTACGCAGGCAATGCGGAGATCTGGCAAGATTTCGAGGCGCTGCCGCTGGTGCGCTCGCCCTTGTGCCTGCTGGCACCGCTGGAATCGCCCTGGCGCGGCCGGCAGACAGTAGCCATGCGCGAACTGTCTGACAGTCCGTTTGTATTTTATGGCGATTCCTACGCCCTCAACGACGTGGTGCTGGCCGCCTGCCAGCAGGCAGGATTTACGCCGCGCATTGCGGGCCGCAGCGGCCAGTGGGATTTTATCGCCTCGCTGGTGCGCCTGGGCGTCGGTGTCTGCCTGTTGCCGAAAACGTTTTGCGACACCCTGGACGCGCACCAGTTCGCCATCGTGCCCGTGACGGAACCGGTGCTGGAATGGAATCTGATGCTGGCCTGGCGCCGTGGCGGCAGGCTGTCGTTTGCAGCCCGCGCCTGGGTCGAATTACTGCGTTCGCACATGGCGCGCGCGGCCCGCTTACAATAGGCGCTTCTCCACTTTTTGCCACCACACATGTACACCACCGGGAAAGCCAATTGGAAGCGCCACGCGGGATCTTTGCTGCTGGGCTTGTTATGCACCGTGGGCCTGATGAGCGAGATGGGCTACGCCCAGGCTGCCATCCCCGTGTATGGTTACTTCGTCAAGAATACCTATCCTCATGATACGCAGGCGTTCACGCAAGGCTTGATTTTCAAGGATGGCCATCTGTATGAAAGCACGGGCCAGAACGGGCAATCGTCGTTGCGCAAGGTCGAGCTGACCACCGGCAAAGTGCTGCAGCGAACCATGATGGACAAGCAGGTGTTTGGCGAAGGCATCACCGATGTGGGTGACGAAATCATCGGCCTGACCTGGACCTCGCAAGTCGGTTATGTGTTCGACCAGAAAACCTTCAAGCTCAAGCGCAAGTTCAGCTATACGGGCGAAGGCTGGGGCCTGGCCAGCGACCACAAATACGTCTACATGAGCGACGGCAGCGCCTTCATCCGCGTGCTGGACCCGAAAACCCTGGCCGAAGTGCGCCGCGTCGAAGTCAAGGCCGAAGGCAAGCCGATCACGCGCCTGAATGAACTGGAAATGGTCGACGGCCAGCTGTTTGCCAACGTCTGGGGCGCCGATGTGATCGCCCGCATCGACCCGGCCAGCGGCAATGTAGTCGGCTGGATCGACCTGACGGGCTTGCTGCCAGCGGACCAGCGGGGCACCGACAACCCCGACGCCGTACTGAACGGCATCGCCTGGGATGCGCGCGGCAAGCGTCTGTTTGTCACCGGCAAGCTGTGGCCCAAGCTGTTCGAGATCGAGCTGATCCGCATCGAAGGGCGCTGATCGCCGGCAAGGGCCTTATCCGCACAGCAGCATCTGTCATTGCGCCGGCGAGCCTGGATAACGGTTCAGGTCGACCGCACCGGCGATGCCACCGGGCTTGTTCAGGCCATCTGGATATTTTCCAGATGGAACGTGAACGGCGTCGAATCCGGACCCGGGCCGCCGCCGGTCATGACGATGTCGGCGCTGGCGATGCCCAGCAGCGACAGTTCGGTATTGACGTCGGACAGGATGGCCGAATCCATGACCTCGCCTTCGGTGACCTGCGGCGCCGCGCCTATCCAGATGGTTGGCCTGAATTCGAACACGGCCTGCTGGCCGGGCGCGATACTGGTCTTGATGGCCAGCAGCCGGCCTTCCTTGTAGATGCAGGCATTGATGGCACCACTGGGCCGGTCGTTACGCACCTGCACCTCGCGGCTGCTGGTCGCTGGGCCGCAATACGACAGGGTATCGCCCGAACTCGTCAGCTCGACGTGGTACCTATTGCCGTTTTGCGCAGTGATTTGCGGCGTGTGGTTGCCCCAGCTATCGCTGGCACTGACCGCCATCGACATCGGGAATCTGAACGGGTGGTTGTGCGATACGCCGCGATGCTCGATCACGCGCCAGGCGACGGTCGGTTCATCGAAGCTGGTGGCCACGTTTTTCTGGAAGATGACGACCTTTGCATTGTTGCTGTCGTGGCAGCGGTTGATGAAGTTCAGCATGATGGACATGGCAAATATACTCCGTGGTGGTGCCGCGCTGGCGGCAGCGCTTGCAGGGTGGCGCCATCGGGCGATGGTGGCATGACCTTACACATTTACGGGGCCAAAAAACTATCCAATTGTCATTAAAAGATGTCAGAAAAAATAAAATGGCAAAGATGGCATAAGCATATTTGTTTGTCGTATGATCTTCCAGCCGCACACTTTGCCAGCCAGCAATTAGCATCCGAAACGCATCTTTCCTGTGGAGACAAGAATGAAAATGCCCGTTTTAGGAAGTACGCAGCCAGCCATCCTCAACCGCCCCCTGGAGTACCTTGCCACCGATACCGCCGCCGTGCGCGCCATTGCCCAGGCGGCCGTCAGCGTGGAACTGTTTACCATCCCGCTATACATGTGCACCATGTATTCTATACAGGGCACGCACCAGATCAATTCCAGTGGCATACGCTATTACGAAGGGCGGCAGTGGCCGGGCATGAGCACCACGGCCAGGCCGGACACGCCCGAGCAGCACGCCTTCAATATCATTTTCAGCGTATTCATCCAGGAAATGCTGCATCTGCAGATGGCGGCCAACCTGAGCACGGCCATCGGCGCCGCGCCCTGCTTTACGGGCACCGAACTGCAGGACCAGCAGCATGGCTGGACCTGCTATGGCAAGGATCTCAGCGTGATTCCCCATATCGTCGACCTGAAGGACACCTCCGGCTACCGGCACGTGCGGGTCAACCTGGAAGAGCTGAACGCCAACCAGTGCGACCTGTTCCTGGCCATCGAACAGCCCGAGGAACAGGCGCGCGAACAGCTGAAAGCCTACGATAGTATCGACCATACCAAGTATTTCCCGGAAGTGCCGCTGGCCGGCTGGACGCCGGGCAAGTCCGTGCACGACTTGCCCCTGTTCGGCACCATCGGCTATATGTACGAATGTTATGCGCGCTACATCAGCATCGAATATGCGGATGGCGAAACCCTGTGGCAGAAGCTGTTCGTCAACGGTTCGGTGCAGCAGGATATGTTCAACAGCCAGGTCGACGGCCACAAGCAGGCGGAATTTCCCCGCTTCGACACCTGTTTCGGCCCGCAAGACCAGGATGGCGGCCAGGTGCGCTCCTTCAACAAGGCGATCGACATGATGGCGGCCATCACCGACCAGGGCGAGGGCAGCGATACGGCCATCCAGCGCTACCGCCGCAGCGTCATGCTGGCCGCCGTGAAGCCCGATTACCGCGAAGACCGGGCCGCGCTGGAAGCCGATTATCCCTCGTACACCAATAGCGGCGGCGATGCCCCTTGCTCGCGCGACGCGGCGGCGCGCCACGACAGCGCCGAATACGACCACTATGAACGCTTTGGCCAGGTGAAAGACAAGCTGCCCGTCAAGACCTGGGCTTCATGGCATGCACAGGGCAACCGCTGGGACGTGGCCATGCTGACCAATGGCGACTACAAGCCGGCCAGCGCGCCGACCAATATACCCACACCGGACGACGTGGCCGGCGCCTTGAACCGCCTGAAGGACAAGTCCGATACGCACGCCATGCTGAGCACGGTGGCCACCGGCGCCATCTATGGCATCACGTCCGTGCTCGATACCTACTGGCTCAAACAGGATACGGATTTTCCATATCCCTCGATGGTGGGCGCGGGCGACCGCATGGCCATCTGCTGGGCCGTGCTGGGCCAGGCGCCATCCCTGGCCACGGGCGTGCCGCTGCCGGAAAAAGACGTGCTGTACCACGCCTGCCAGGGCATGCAGCTGGAAGGCGAGGCCGCATCGTGCGCGGCGCTGGCCGTCTACCATACCTGCCGCGGCTCCAACGGCTGCCGGGCGCAGGGCGGCTGCGGCTTTGCCCAGGTCGATACTGCCACGGGCCCGCGCGGCGCTTCCTCCTGCGGCCATTCGGCCAAGGTCAGCAAGGTGGCGGGTAATCTGTGCGGCGCGCCCAAGCCGCCTGCGCCAGGCGTCACGGTGTATAGCGCACCCAGCGACAATCAATGCGCGGGTTTCGGCGGCTGCGCCGTGCCGATTTCTGCGTCGCAATTGTTCCCCAATCCCACACCGGCCAGCATGGCCTTGTATGACTTCGGCCCCGCACCGGAACACACGCCGCTACCGTTGAAGGACACGCTCAGTTTCACCCTCGGTGAAAACGTGCATGACAAGGCCTGGCAAGCGTATGGCAAGGTGATGGCGGCGCGCGGCAAGACGCCCGGGGATAAACCAGCGCCGAGTGACTTGCGCCTGGCGTTGCCGCCATCGACCTGATGGACGGTTCTGCGCAAACAGTACAGCCCCGGCTGGGCCTGCCCAATCTGGGCCTGGGCCTGGGGCTGCGCCATCCGCATTATGGCCACATCCTGCAGCACGGGCCGCAAGTGGGCTGGTTCGAGATCATCAGCGAGAACTTCATCGACCACAATGGGTATGCGCGCCATGTGCTGGAACAGGTGGCGGCGCAAGTGCCGGTCGTCATGCACGGCGTGTCGCTGTCGATCGGCAGCAGCGATCCGCTGGACCTGGCGTATTTGCGCAAGCTGCGCCAGCTGGCCGAAGAGTGCAAGCCGGCCTGGATTTCCGACCATTTGTGCTGGACAGGAGTGGCCACGCTGAACAGCCACGACTTGCTGCCGCTGCCGCTGGACGAAGCGAGCCTGCGCCATGTGGCGGCGCGCGTGCGGCAGGTGCAGGAATTCCTGGGGCGCCCGCTGATCCTGGAAAACCCCAGCACTTATGTGGAATTCACCCGTTCCAGCATGCCGGAATGGGAATTCCTGGGGCGGCTGTGCGAGGCGACCGGCTGCGGACTTTTACTCGACGTAAACAATGTCCATGTCTCGGCGTTTAACCATGGTTATGACGCGGCCCATTACATCCGCCAGTTGCCGGCCGCCCACATCGTGCAGCTGCACCTGGCCGGCCCCAGCGATTGCGGTACTTGTTTGATCGATACGCACGATGCACCCGTGCCCGCAGCCGTCTGGCGTTTGTATGCGCTGGCGCAGCAATTGACGGGCGGCGTTTCGGCCTGCCTGGAATGGGACGCCAATATCCCCGACTATCCGGCGCTGCTGGCCGAATTGCACAAGGCGCACGCCGCCATGCGGGGCGAGATACCCGATAGCCCGCCCGTGCAGGCCAGCGCTTCTGTCTCTACGCCCCTGGCTTTTCATCTTGACAGGCAGGCCATGCCATGAATGACGGCCAGGCGGAACTGCAACAATTGCAAGCCTGGTTCTTGACGGCCATGCTGACGCCGGGCGGCGCGGCCCGGGGCGTGGAACTGGCCCGGCAACAGCATGGTCTTGGCCAGGAGCAAGTGCTGCGGCCGGCGCCGGATGGCAGCGACCGCCTGTCCATCTATGCCAATGGGTATGTGCTGCGCCTGCTCGACTGCCTGCAAGCCGATTACCCCGTGCTGCGCAAGACGATGGGAGAGGAACTGTTCGATTTTTTCGCCCGCGCCTATATCTGGCGCCACCCCTCGCGTTCGCCCACCTTGTACGACCTGGGCGCGGGATTTGCCGGCTTCCTGCATGACAGCCAGGCGGGTAGCGGCGCCGGCGCGCCGGCCTTGCTGCGTTTTCCGATCGACCTGGCGCGGCTGGAGCGGGCCCGTAGCGAAGCGGGCAGGGCGCCCGGGCTGGAAAAGACAGCACGGAGCACCTTGTGCCACGCTGTCGGCTGGCTGGCCGGCGAGATGCCCATGATTTGCCTGGCGCCATGCACGCGCCTGCTGGCCCTGTCATTTCCCCTCGGTGCTTTCTGGCTGCAGGCGCAAGCCGTGCAAGCGGACGACATGCCGGCCCAGCCCGAAGCGGCGGCCAGCCATGTCGCAATCAGCCGCCTCAATTATCGCCTGGCCATGCATGACTTGCAGCCTTGGCAATTTTATTTCCTGCAAGCGGCGGCCAGGCCTGCATCGGCCATGCTGTGCGCGCAGCAGGCCAGCCGGGACAGCGGCGAGCCGGTGGCCGCGATACTGGCCGAGACCATGCTGTGGCTACCCTGGGCCCTGGACGCCGGCCTGATCCATACCGTGGATGTCAAAAAGGCTGATCAAGATCAGCCTTTTCAAGTGCCATGCGCAGAAAGATCTTAGCGGTAGAACGCTTCGACCTTGCCTTTCAGTTTGATTTGCAAAGGACGGCCGCGGCGGTCCAGCGACTTGGCGGAAGCGACCTTGATCCAGCGTTCGCTGATGCAATACTCTTCCACGTCAAGGCGTTCCTTGTCGTTGAACTTGATGCCGACGTCGCGCTCGAATACGGCGGCAACGTGGTATGGGCTGCTGGGATCGATCGACAGGCGATCGGGCAATGGGGGTAAGGTAGTGGTATCGTTCATGGGCAGGATTATCGCCCAGAATGCCGATCCAGACAACGGTGACGTGTTGCGGTGACGTGCTTGCCGGCCAGCGACGAGCGTTATCACGCTGCAATGTTGTCATATTGATTAACTGCCTGGCATGTTGCCTTCCCAAGCTTTAATCAGAATTTCATGAAAGCTTAATAAATGTGCGCGAGCCGATGGCCATACTACGCTCCATCGATACCGATACATCCCGCTCTCATTGAAAGAAACCCATGTTGACCTTGAAAAAACTCGCCGCCTCGGCAGCCATCGCCGCGCTGTCTTCCATCATGCTGGCGCCAGCCGCACAGGCGCAATCGCCTACCGGCGGTCCCGCCGACTACGGCATGCAGGTAGCGCCAGACACGCCGGCGCGTGTCGTGAACATCGATGCGACCACCACCTACGTCAACGTCGAAGATGGCGAAACCGTCAAATTCAATGTCGATGGCAAAAGCTTCGTCTGGCATTTCGACACTTATCCCGAAACCTTCAGCGTCAAGCTGTCGCGCCTTGCGCCGGCCGGCATCGCGATCAAGGGCGTGACCGTGTATATCGACGGCAATCCGCTGTACCTTGGCTAAAGACTATTTTTATTTACCCCAAGGTCGAACGTGCCGGAGGCGAACCCGGCGCGGTCCGACCCCAGGGTTTGCATTTGGGGTAATCCGAAGTCCAAGGTCGAGATGACGGTCAATTACGACTTGTCATCATTCTTGTGGCTTTGACGGCCGGCTTCCGCATGCTGTTCCGGCGTGCCGCCGCGCATGCCGGAACCTGAGCCCGAACCTGAGCCTGAGCCCGCATTGCCGCCCGACCCCGATTGCTGGCTGGCGCCTTTCTGGCCCGATTGCTGCGAAGCCGAGCCTTTGTCCCCTTTGTCCCCTTTGTCCATATCGTTCTTGTGGCTTTGACGGCCAGCCTCGACATGCTGCTCATGGGTCCCACCCTGGGTTCCGCCTTGCGTGCCCGTGGATTGCTGGCTGCCCGGCTGCCTGCCCGATTGCTGATTCTGCTGGTGCTGGGTGGTCGATGGTTTGCCGGTGCTGCTGGTTTTATCGTTGCTGGCCATGATGGTGTCCTCTTTAGGTAAGTGAATGATCTTGCCTGAACCATTCTCCCTGCCTGACCCTGCGCGCGCCATAGGGACACCACCTGCCGGCGTGTAGGAGAACTCTTGAGGGGGCGGCAACCATTTCCTGGTCGCATGGATCAACACGGGCTTACAGGTGGCGCGTTTCCTGTGGCGCGGTGTCCCAGGCGTCGTGCCGGCCATCGACAAAGGTGACGTGCGCACCGGCCAGTTCCGCCACCGAGGCGTCGTCGAGGCAGTTCACGCTGATGCCGTAAAAGGGGCCGATGCGGGGCGAGTTGCCCTGGCCGAAGGGCCGCACGCCGCAATGGCGGCAAAAGTAATGGCTTTCCTTGCCGGCGCCGAAGCGGTACATGCCCAGGTCTTGCTCGCCGGCCAGCAGGCGAAAGGCGTCCGGCGGCACCAGGCTGGCCCAGCAGCGTACTTTCAGGCAATACGAACAATTGCAGCGCAGGGTGGGGCGGGCCAGGTCGATCTCGGCCGCAAAGCGCACGGCGCCGCAGTGGCAACTGCCATGGTAGGTTTTTTTCACTGCCATCCTCGTTCAGCGTGGGCGATGCCTGACTGTACTGGAATGCAGCCCAGAAATGCAAGACGCCGCAAACCTTGCGGCCTGCGGCGTCTTGTCAGTCACTTGGGAGTGACGGTCTTGCTTAGCGTATTACAGCGACTTCAGGAAAGCCAGCAGCGATTCGCGGTCTGTCTTGGACAGGTTGGCAAAACGTTGGCGGGCTGCCGTGCCTTCGCCACCGTGCCACATGATGGCTTCGGTGAGGTTGCGGGCGCGGCCGTCATGCAGGTAGCCGGCCTTGCCGCTGGTGCCCATGACTTTATCCGAGTAGCCGATGCCCCACAGTGGCGCGGTACGCCACATGCTGCCCGCTGCCTGGCCTTCTGTGAACTTGTCGGCCAGCTCAGGACCCATGTCATGCAGCAACAGGTCGGTGTACGGACGGATGGTCTGGTTGCGCAATTCTGCAAACAGGTGGCCGTTGCCGGTTTTCATCTCTACCGTATGGCAGGCGGCGCAACGCATGCCCTGGAACAGCTTGGAACCGGCAGCTACTTTCACTGGATCGACGTCAAGCTCTTCGAGTGGGGCCACGCCTTTCGGGAAGCCGCTCGGGATGCTGCGCTGGGCCGGTACGGCCACCAGTGCCAGGTAGTGCGAGATCTTTTGCAGGTCGTCTTCCGACACGCCAGGCTGCTTGCCGCCCGAGGCGCAAGCCACCGGACCGTTCATGCAGTTGCGGTTAGGATACACCGGCGTGGTCACTGCCATGTCCAGCATCAGCGCTTCGGCTGCCTGGTGGCGCAGGGTGGACTTGCCGGCTTTCCAGCCGAAACGGCCGATGCGCACGACGCCCGTTTCCGGATCATACACATAGTTCGGCTGGCCCTTGACGCCGTCGGCGTCTGGCGTGGTGCGTGCACGGGCCAGGATGTCGGCTTCCGGCACGGCTTCGAGCAGGCCGGTACCGATCATCGGCTGGGCCGAGCGCAGCGAGTAGATCTCGGGAACCGGACCTTCGAAGGCCAGCACGGGTTTGCGCAGTTCGACCTTGGTGCCGTCCGCCAGGCTGACGTTGCGCGTGTCGAAGCTGCCCACGCTGACGGTGGTGCCCCAGTTTTGCGGTGCGCCGGTCGCCGAGACGGAGTTCATCTGGATCGCGGTGCCGTATTGTGGATGCGGCACTTGCTTGCCATCCGGACCCGTCACGGCGACGCGTACGCCCATGGTGTCGAGGCGCTGGTTCAGCGAGCTCGGCGCCGGGCTGCGGCCGTTGTCGACGTGGCAGGCGATACAGGTCGATTGCGTGAAGCGCGAACCTTGCATGCCGACTGCGGCCTGGTAACGGTCATTGCCGTTTTCATTATGGTCGCCGGTGGTGAAGTTGGTGTGCACCAGGCGGCGGCCTTCAACGAAACGCTGCATGTTTTGCATGCCGATGTTGTTGTGCGGCTGCTGGAACATGAACAGGCCGTTGTCCGAGTAGTTATAGGACACGGAACCGAGACCGCCCGACAGGGTTTCTTCCGGCAGCGGCACGGAGTTCAGGCGCGGCTGCACGCCATACCATGGGCGCAGGCCGGCGCCGACGACGTAGGTCCACTCGTACGAGTAGTAGCGGATGCCGCCATTGTCGCCAATCGCGCCCATCGACTGGGTGGTGGTGAACATCGATGGCGAGACTTCGATGATGTCGCCCGGCACCAGCGCGCGCGCCTTGATGTCCTGGCCATTCGGGAAGCCGTTCGCATCGAGGCCGCCGTGGCCTGGATATTCCTTGACCAGCAAGGTGCAGGCGCCGTTGATGCCGTTAGGCGTGGTCAGCTTGTTGTTGGCAGGGTAGGCAACCGGTTTGCAGACCGGCACGTTGCGGTCGACCAGTTCGCCAGGCGACATCCAGCCGTAGCCGGTCACGCCCGGACGGTCGAAGCCGCGGAAGAAGGCCACGCCACCGTTCAGGAAATCGACGGTGGTGTACTGGTTGACGATCAGGGTCGGCTTGGTCACGCCGGCAACGCGGCTGTTGTCGATGATCTCGACGCCCCAGGTGCGGTTCTTGAAGTATTGCGGCACGAAGGTCAGGTAGTTGCCTGGACCCTTGTCGACCGGCAAGCCGGTGATCGGATCGACCGTTTCGTTCGGGCCGTAGCCGATTTCATTCCACTCTTCGCCACGCTCGCGGCCATGGCGGGCCAGGCCGCGCGCGCCGAAGCGGGTCACCAGGGTGCCGTCGGGCAGCGAGAATTGCAAGGTTTCCAGCGGTTCGGCAGCCGCTGGCAGCGGTTGCCAGCCATTGCCGTTGACAGGGTATTTCAAGGCCGACGTGGCGTTGGCAGGCAAGCTGTTATCGCTGCCTGGCGATTTGAAGCCCACTTCCAGCAAGGAATAGCCGTATTGCGAGGAGCGCGCCACGCCTTGCAGGCGGATGTAGCGCGAATTGATGCCCAGGTTATAGAACTCTTCGGTGCCGCCCTGGCCGTTGGCCACGTAGCGCACGCGCGACCAAGTCTGGCCGTCATCGGATACCTGCAGCTCATATTGCTTGCCGTACGCGGCTTGCCATTGCAGCTTCATGTAGCCGACCTGCGTCTTGGCGCCAAAGTCGAACTGGATCCAGGCGCCATCTTCAAACGCGCTGCCCCAGCGGGTGTCGAGCTTGCCGTCGATCGCCATGGCGGCCGACAGGCCCGGATTTTCCAGGCGCGACGAGGTGGCCGCCACCGGCTTGATGGTCACGCCAGGCAAGGTTGGATCGAAGACCACCGGCGGCTGCGGCTCGGTGGTCGGCGGCTGCGCATCGGGCGTGCCAGTGTACGCCTGGATTTCCAGGATGGAATAACCGTAGCGGCCCGAGCGTTTTACGCCCTGCATGCGCAGGTAGCGGCCCTGGCCCGAAAAGCCCGTGATATCTTCGACGCCGCCCTGGCTGTCATTGACTTCCTTGACCGTGGTCCAGGTCTTGTTGTCATCCGATACTTGCAGCAGGTATTGGCTGGCGTGGGCGTCTTCCCACTCGATATGCACGCGCGTAATCGTTTGCGTGGTGCCGAAATCGAGCGTCAGGTATTCGTTGTCCGTAAATGCGCTACCCCAGCGCGTATTGAGGTTGTGGTCGATGGCCGCTGCGGCATTCAGGTCGCCCCGCTCGGACGAGCTGGCCGTGGCGCCGACTGGCGTCAGCGGCGATTCGACCGACGATACGGAAGATCCCAGCAAACGCTGCGCCTGCGGGCTGTTGGCGTCGCCACCACCGCCGCATGCTGCCAGCAATAGCGCCAAAGCCAGCGGCGCTCCCCGTGTTGAAAGATGGCGCAGAGTGGGCATCGTCATGCTCCGCCTGTGTACCGCTTTATTATGCATATTCTTCCTTTTTTATCGCTGCGTAAAATACGCCACCTTCTCCGACCCGTGCGGATCCTGCCGTGCTGCCGTCTTATCGGCCCGGTGGGGCCGGCGCCGAAAACGTTTTTCTTGATAGGGATGGGGTGTGCGTGAATTTATTTCATACGGCAACTATTGCCGTATGGAAATAGTGCGCCTAAGTTATCGCAGGCAGAAAGGCATGTCAAGCGTACATCGCATTGCTTGATTGAAAACGACAAAAAATTAATGCGTATTGACAAAAGGTAAGTTTTTGACGGCCGATGAGCGGGAGAGTGGCTATCTTCGGGGCCTTGTGCAACGGCTTATTCCGACTCTTTTCTGCGGGTTAACGCCGGAGGGGGGGGGGGGGGGGGGGGGGGGGGGGGGGGGGGGGGGGGGGGGGGGAGGGAGAGGGGGGGGGGGGGGAGGGGGGGGGGAAGGGGGGGGAGGTGGGGGGGGGAAACAAGAGGAGGAGGG